>DATBAM010000030.1:0-29197 GCA_036271535.1 Steroidobacteraceae bacterium
ACACCAGCGACAGAAAGAGTCCGGCGAACATGCGCAACGTCGTACGCGCCGCATAGAACGGCAGATTCGCCGGTGCCAGTGACAGTGGCTCGGCATTGAGCCGCGACAGCGGCTCGAACAGACCATGGCTGGCCTCGATCCCAAAGACGAGCAACCCGAAGACGACGATCGCGGCGATCAGATCCCAGCGTGTCGCCAGTTCGCGGACAAACGCAAAGGGTTCGGTTCGATTCATCGCCCGGGTACTTCCTGATCGGGTAGGTCTGGTGGGAAAGGTACGGCCTGCGACGGCCGCGCCGGCACCTAGTGTGGCATAGCTTTTCTACAACTTCTTGTCAGGCGGGCTCTTCGGCGCAGGGCGATAGCACAGCGGCGGATCGCTCAGGTGATCCAGATAGCGGCGTCGCTGCGCGATCGACAAACGGTGCCAGTCGATCTTGCGCTCGAGTTCCTCGCGTATCGTTCGATCATCGACATGAATGCGTCGACCGGGCCGCGCGATCACACCCGTGTTGAGCCGTTTCGTGTCGCCACCGCGGAGCAGATCGATGATGGCAGCCGCGACCCTGGGGCTGCGGGGAAGTTCGCTGTGCTCGCAGCGCAACGAGTAGATGCGTGCTCCCGCAAGCTTGGCCCGGCTGATCGCGACGGTGCCGTCGCCAGCCGAGCTCACCTCGTAGCGAAACCCATGCTCGTCGCGCCCGATACCGGTTACGGTTCGTTTTCCGGTGCCGACGATGGCGACGAAACGCCGATCGGCGCCCGCGAGCCGCGCATGAAAGCTTTGCGCAAGCCGCAGCAGTTGCGGATCGGGCACGACACCGTCGGCTGGCCACGCGGCAGTCTGGAACAGATCGATCCGGCTGCCACTGTCCGGTGCCTCCGGCAAAGCCGCCGGCAGCATCTGATAGAGACTGTGAAAATGCCGAAACGCATCCGTCGTCAGGGTCCGTGCGTCATGCAGACGATCCATCGCCGCGAGCCGCAGGATCACCGGATAGGTTGCGCGCAGCGCTTGCACCGCGGCCATCGAGCCGCCGTGCGGGGTTCCCACACCGATGACCAGCCGTATCCGCGCCTGGGTGCCCTGCGCACACAGCGGCAGCGCCGCACGGGCCAGCAGCCCGCCCATGCTGTGACCTACGAGCACGATGTGCGCGGCCGGATCCTGGTCCAGCTTTGCGGCCAGTGTTCGCGCCGGGACCAGCAGATCCTGCCGCCAGTCGTAATCGAACAGCACCGCCCGCAAGCCCGCTGCGGCCAGACGAAGGCGCAACGGCAGATAGTTGTGAACCACCACGCCCAGCGGCTGCAGACCGGCGTCGGCCTTGCCCTCGCTTCGGGGGCGCAGCTCCACCAGCCGGCCATTGACGATATCGTCGGGGTCGAGCCACAGCAGATCGGGAGGCGTGGGCGGCGCATGCGGCGTACCCAGCTGCGAGCCGAGGATGCCCGGCAGCAGATAGACGCTGGGCGCGTCCGGCGATGCCGTGACACCTGCGGCTCGACGCGCGAGCCTCGTCAGCAGCGCATATTCGTCATCACCGAGATACGCGTGCAGTTCGCGCTGATGGGCGCCGGTCGCCAGGGCGTGCTCGAGCAGCCCGGTCGGCCAGCACATCCGATCGTAGACGGTCGGTGCCGTCACGCCGGCAGTCCGCTATGGCGCTGCAGCTGCTCGCACACCGCATCGATCGCGGCGGCGCGCGCGGTGCTCTTGCGCCAGACGGCGCCAATGGTCCGCGTCGGTACCGGCTTCGAGAACGGCACGATCGACAGCCCCTTGATGGCGCTGTAGGCGCCCACGCTCGCGAGCTCCGGCAGCAAGGTCACGCCGGCCCCCGTTGCGACCATCTGGCGCAGCGTCTCGATGCTCGTTGCGCGGAAGTCCTGCTTTTCATGCACGCCGCTGCGGGCGCAGACCGCGAGCGCCTGGTCGCGCAGGCAATGTCCATCTTCGAGCAGCAGCAGGGTCTCACCTTGCAGGTCCTCGGTGCGCACACGGCTACGACCGGCGAGCCGGTGCTGCGCCGGCACCGCGGCAACGAACGGTTCCTCATAGAGCTCACGCGTCACGACTCCCTCGACGTGAACAGGCAGGGCCAGGATCCCTACGTCGATCGCACCCTGCTGCAGATGTTCCAGCATCGGTTCGGTCTGATATTCGTACAACATCAGCTCCAGTCGTGGCAGTGCCTTCTGCATCTTGAGCGCGACCTGTGGCAGCAGATAGGGCCCGATCGTCGGCAGCAGCGCCAAACGCAGCTGGCCGGCCAGCGGATCGCGCCGGGTCTGCGCCATGGTCAGGATGGCCTCGCTGCTCTCGAGCATGGTGCGCGCGCGGCGGGCGATTTCCTGGCCGGCTTCGGTCAGTGCGATGCGGCGCGGCTGGCGCTCGATCAGTTGCACCCCCAGATACTCTTCCAGCTTGCGCAACTGCGCCGACAGGGTCGGCTGGCTGACGAAGCATTTGGCCGCCGCCCGGCCGAAGTGCAGGGTGTCGGCCACCGCGACCAGATAACGCAGGTCTTTTAGTTTCAGATCTGACATGGCATCGATATATGGCGTCTATCGACATTATAAAGTCAATCGATTGGATGAATAGTCCCGCCGAGGGCAGGATGGTCCTCAACGAATGACAGGAGATTCCCACATGTTAGGAGTAGGACAGAAGTTCCCCGCGTACGGTTTGACGGGCGTGGTGTCGACCGATCCCGCCAAGGCCTTCCAGCAGTTCGCAAGCACCGAGCAGGCCGACAAATGGCAGGTGATTTTTTTCTGGCCGAAGGATTTCACCTTCGTGTGTCCCACCGAGATTGCAGCGTTCGGCAAACTGAACCGCGAATTCGCCGACCGCGGCGCGCAGCTGTTCGGCGTCAGCATCGACAGCGAGTACGTGCATCTCGCCTGGCGTCGCGACAAGGAGGAACTGCGCGATCTGCCGTTTCCGATGCTGTCGGACATCAAGCGTGAGCTGAGCAGTGCGCTGGGCATCCTCGACGCCGAGGCCGGTGTCGCTCAGCGTGCCACATATATAGTCGATCCACAGGGCATCATCCGCTTCGTCTATGTCACCGATCTGTCGGTGGGGCGCAATCCGGCGGAAGTGCTGCGCGTGCTCGATGCGCTGCAGACCGATGAACTGTGCCCGTGCAACTGGAGCCCGGGTCAGGACACGCTGAAGGCGGCGTAACAGGAGTCAAGGCAATGGACATCACGCTCGATACGATCCGCGACAGCATTCCCGACTACGCGCGGGATCTGAAGCTCAATCTTGGCAGCGTGCTGAGTGTGACGGGGGCGCCCGGTCTGACAGATCGTCAGATCTGGGCGATCGCCCTGGCCAGCAGCATTGCCAGTCGCAATAACCGTTTGACGGCGCAGCTCGAGGCGGCCGCGTCGGGTCATCTGGATGCCGCACATCTCACCGCCGCCCGGACCGCGGCGGCAATCATGGGCATGAACAATATCTACTATCGGTTCCTGCACCTGGTCGAGGATCCGGAATACCAATCACTGCCCGCGCGGCTGCGCATGAATGCGCTGGCAACGCCGGGAATCGATCGGGGCGACTTCGAGCTGCTGGCGCTGGCGGTTTCGGCGGTGAACGGGTGCGGACTGTGCATTTCGTCGCATGAGAAGAAGCTGCGCCAGCATGGTCTGGGACGCGAGGCGATTCAGAGCGCGGTCCGGATCGCCGCGACGGTTCATGCGGTTGCCGCCGTATTGGAATACGACGAGATCGCCCGGGCGGCGGCCTGAACCGGGCCGCCAGGGCGAGTACCGGGGCGATTCGTGCCTTCTTCTATACGGTCTTGACGGGTCGCTGCGGCGCTGGCCATACTTCTGATCAGATGCTCAGCCCCGTCCTCAACCCGATTCCCCGCTGGTGGCGCCGCTCGCAGGAGTTGGCGCTGGACGTAGCTGCACCTTTGAAGTAACCGAACTCAATCTCGCAAGGTACATCCAGACCCATCTCCGGAAACGACGCCGGGATGGGTTTTTTACTATATGAAGCCACCGTTTGATATTGCAGGCGACCTGGATACGCCGGTCTCGGCCTTCGCCAAGCTCAGGGACCTCGAGCCGCGTTTCCTGCTCGAGAGTGTGGAAGGGGGTGAGCGCCTCGGCCGCTATTCCTTCATCGGTTTCGGCGATGCGCTGCAGGTACGGCTGGACGACACCGAATTCCTCGTGGGCAATGAACGCCGCCCGGTTCCGGGCTCGCAACTGGAACTGCTGGACGGGCTGCGCGCGGCGCTCAAACAGGTACCGCTCCCGTTGCCGGCGATGGGCCAGGTCCCGCTCGCAGGGGGTCTGGTGGGTTTCACTTCATACGATGTCGTACGGTTCTTCGAGCGCCTGCCGCAACGCGCGCAGCCGCTGCAGGGTGTCCCGCTGCTGCATTACGTCGCACCGCGCTCGCTGCTGGTGTTCGATCATGTCAGCCGCGGTATCGCACTGCTGCACGCTGGCAGTGAAGTCGAACGCAACGCGCTGCGCCGGGAAGTGATCCAGGCGTTGCAGGGCCCGGTACCTGCGATCGTGCGCGGTGGATCGTACTCGGTGCCGGCACCTGCGCTGAGCCGCGAAGCCTACATGCAGGGTGTGCGACGGGCGCAGGAATACATTGCGGCGGGTGACGCCTATCAGCTGGTGCTGGCATCACGATTCGCCGGCAGGCACACACTGGATCCATTCCAGGTCTACCGCGCTCTGCGACTGATCAATCCCTCGCCCTATATGTTTTTCTGCCGGCTCGGTGCGCTGACGGTGGTGGGCTCATCGCCCGAAGCGCTGGTAAAGCTCAACCGCGGCCACGCCGAACTGCGTCCGATCGCCGGCACGCGCCCGCGCGACGACGACCCGGCGAAGGATGCCGCGCTCGAAGCTTCGCTGCGCGCGGATCTCAAGGAGAACGCCGAGCATGTGATGCTGGTGGATCTGGCGCGCAACGATCTTGGCCGGGTCGCCCGTGCCGGCAGCGTGCACGTCGACCCTTACCGCATCATCGAGCGCTACAGCCATGTGATGCACATCGTCAGCGGTGTACAGGGCGTGCTGTGTCCGGATCGGGACGCCTTCGATCTGTTTGCGGCTACGTTTCCGGCGGGGACACTGGTCGGCGCGCCCAAGGTGCGCGCGATGCAGATCATCGAGGAAATCGAACCGGTGCGTCGCGGATTGTACGGCGGCACGGTCGGCTATTTTGGCGCGCAGGGCGACATGGATCAGGCCATCACGATCCGCACGCTGGTATTTCACGGCGACGAATACAGCTTTCAGGCGGGCGCGGGACTGGTTGCCGACAGTGATCCTGCGACGGAGCACGATGAGGTGCTGGCGAAGAGCGCGGCGATGCTGCGCGCATTGCAACTCGCGGAGGCCGGACTATGAACGTGCGTCTGCTGCTGATCGACAACTACGACTCCTTTACCTACAACCTGGTGCAGGCGTTCCTGGTCTGTGGCGCCGAGGTACTGGTCTATCGACACGATGCGATCACCGTCGAACAGGCGCAGGCGCTGCAGCCCACTCACCTGTGCATCTCGCCCGGCCCGGGTACGCCGGCGCTCGCCGGCATCTCGAAGGCGATGATCGGCGCATTCGCCGGCAGCGTTCCGGTGTTCGGCGTCTGTCTCGGGCATCAATCTATCGTCGAAGTATTTGGCGGCAAGGTCGTGCGGGCAGGGCGCCTGATGCATGGCAAGACCTCGGCCATCGAACACGATGGTCGCGGCGTATTCGGCGGTATCAAGCCGGGCTGTGAAGTCGGACGCTATCACTCGCTGATCGCCGAACCAGAATCCATGCCGTCCGAGCTCGAGATCACGGCGCGCACCGATCGCGGTGAGATCATGGGCGTGCGCCATCGACGGCTGATGGTGGAAGGCGTGCAGTTCCATCCGGAGAGTGTGCTGACGCCCGACGGTCCGGCGATCATGGAAAACTTTCTGCGTCAACGCGGCGGTACGCGCGAATGACGTCGGGCACGCCCGCTCGCCCCGATGCAGCTTTCGTGCGCGGCGCGCTCGAGCGTGTACTCGAGGATGGCGATCTCACGCAAGAGGAAGCCGCCCAGCTGCTGTTTGCGCTGACAGCGGAGGACCTGGCGCCGGCGCTGGCGGGCGCGGTGCTGGCGGCGCTGCGGGCCAAGGGCGCCACCGCCGATGAGCTGCGCGGATTCGCCGGCATGATGCGCTCGCTCGCGCGACGACCCCAGCTGCCTCCGTTGAACAACGCCGTCGATATCGTCGGCACCGGCGGCGACGCTTCAGGCAGTTTCAATCTATCGACCGGTGCGGCCCTGCTCGTGACGGCCTGCGGCGTTCCGGTCATCAAGCACGGCAACCGCTCGGTATCGAGCCAGGCGGGCAGCGCCGATGTGCTGGAAGCGCTGGGATTGCCGATGCCAATGAACGAAGCGGCCGCGGTGCGCTGCTTCGAAGCGCTCAGATTTACGTTCCTGTTCGCGCCGTTCTACCACGCCGCGACGCGCAACATCGCGCCGGTGCGCGCGGCGCTCGGTGTGCGAACGGTATTCAACGTGCTGGGTCCCTTGAGCAATCCGGCGGCGCCACCGTACCTCGTGATCGGCGCGTTCGACCTGGCGACTGCCGATCTGATGGCACATGCGCTCAAGGGGAGCGGTATCCGCCGCGCTTTCGTCATCCACGGCGCGCACGGCTGGGACGAGCCCACACCGATCGGTCCGTTCACGTTGTTCGATGTCGATCAGCAATCGGTGCGCTGCGAGCAGCGTTCGCCCCAGCAATATGGATTGCCGCTGTGCGAGCCGGAAGCGCTCGGCGGCGCGGATGCCGCGCACAATGCACGCGAGTTGACCCGTGCCCTGACCGAGCCTGCTGCGTCCGCCCATCGCGATGCATTGCTGCTCGGCGCGGCGCTGGCACTGGAGGTTACCGGCAGCGAGCCCGAGCCCCTTGCGGCAGTGGCGCGCGCGGCGCGCACGATCGACAGCGGTGAAGCCGCGGCGTTGCTCGGGCGCCTGCGACGCTTCGGAGAGGCGGAGCGTCGCGCGGAAGGCAGCGTCGCTCAAGGCGGGCGGGCATGAGTGAGGATTTCCTGACCGGGATGGCGGCATCCAGCCGTACTCGGACTGTCGAGGCGCGCGCGCAGCTTTCCGATCGGGAACTGCGGGCGCGCGCCGTCGCCGCGCCATCGCCGCCGCCACTAGTGCTGACCGGACAGTTCGACCTGATCGCGGAAGTCAAACTGCGATCGCCGGCGATGGGTCAGTTGAGCGGTGCGGACGAGGACGTTGCCGCCAGGGTGAACGGTTACGCCAAAGCCGGCGCTGCGGCGATCTCGGTGCTGACGGAACCTACGCGATTCGAAGGTTCGATGGAGCACCTGGAGAGCGCCGTCGCGGCTCTGGCCGGTAACGTGCCGGTGATGCGCAAAGACTTCCTGGTCGATCCCTATCAGGCCTGGGAAGCGCGTGCCGCGGGTGCCGGCGGCATTCTCATCATCCTGCGAATGTTGTCTCGCGACGCGCTGCGTGCGCTGCTGGATGCGTGCGCGGAGCTGCAGTTGTTCGCACTGCTGGAAGCGTTCGACGAGCCGGATCTGCAACTCGCCGATGAACTGGTGCGCGAATATGCGTCGCAGACCCGACTGCTGGTGGGCATCAACTGCCGCGACCTGGTGACACTCAAGGTGGTGCCGGGCCGGCTCGAAACCCTGGCGCCCCTGCTGCCAGCGGGTGTCACGCGTGTCGCTGAAAGTGGTGTCACGTGCGCCGCCGATGCGGGCCGTCTGGTGAGCTGTGGCTACGATGCGGCGCTGGTGGGTAGTGCGCTGATGCAATCCGGCGATCCACTGTCACTTGCCGATGCAATGCTCAAAGCGGGGCGCCGGGCGGCGTTGCAGCGATGTGGATAAAGATATGTGGCCTGACCGAGGCGTCCGCGATCGATGCGGCGCTGCAGGGCGGCGCCGACGCGGTCGGATTTGTCTTTGCACCGTCGGTGCGACGCATCGAGCCGGGAAGGGCCGCGTTGCTGGCAACAGCGGCGCGCGGCAGGGCCGCGTTGATCGCCGTCACACTGCATCCGACCCAGCAGCAGGTCGATGAGATCATCAGCGTCGTAAAGCCGGACATGCTGCAGGCCGATCTGGCGGATTTCGATCGGCTGACGCTGCCCGGCTCGCTGGCGCGCTTGCCGGTGGTTCGCGGCAGTGGCAGTGGCAGTGGCAGTGGCGGTGGCGACCGCAGCCGATATCCGGAACGCCTGTTGTTCGAAGGCGCGCGCAGCGGCAGCGGTGAGGTCAGCGACTGGCAGGCCGCGATCGAATGGGCGCGGACGCGGGAGCTGATCCTTGCCGGTGGTCTGCACGCCGGCAACATCGCTGACGCCATCGCTACCGTTCGCCCCTTCGGCGTCGATGTCTCGAGCGGCGTCGAGGACGCGCCGGGACGCAAGCACCCGGAAAAAATAGCGCAGTTCATTGCGAAGGCGCGTGATGCCTTCAGGAGAGAATCAGATGGCAATCGATCTGTCGGCTGAGAATTCGCGGCTGCTGCAGGATCTGCTGGCCGGACGCATGCCGGATCAGCGCGGTCGTTACGGCGCGTTCGGCGGACGCTACGTGCCTGAGATCCTCATCCCGGCCCACGATCGTCTCGAGCGCGGCGCGCGGCGATGGCTTGCGGATCCGGAATTCCAGCAGGAGCTGGCGCGTGAGCTGACCGAATGGGTCGGCCGTCCAACCGCGCTGACACCGGCGCCGCACCTGTCGCAACGTTGGGGCGCGAAGGTCTGGCTCAAGCGCGAGGACCTGGCACATACCGGGGCCCACAAGATCAACAACGCGCTCGGGCAGGCGCTGCTCGCGCGACGCCTCGGTGCAAAACGTATCGTCGCCGAAACCGGCGCGGGACAGCACGGCGTCGCCAGCGCGGCCGCCTGCGCACGCGTGGGCCTGCCGTGCACCGTGTACATGGGTGCACTCGACATGGAGCGGCAGGCGCCAAATGTCGGCCGCATGCGTCTGCTCGGGGCCAAGGTGGTCGCCGTCAACAGCGGCGATCGCACGCTGCGCGCAGCGATCGACGAAGCCATGCGCGACTGGGTCGTCGATCCCAACGAAACCTACTATCTGTTGGGATCAGCGGTCGGTTCGCACCCGTATCCCTATATCGTGCGCGAACTGCAGGCCATCATCGGGCGCGAGGCGCGCGCGCAGATGCAGCAGATGACCGGCGGCCTTCCCGACGTCGTCATCGCCTGCGTCGGCGGCGGTTCCAATGCCATCGGCATCTTCCATCCCTTTCTCGGCGACGCATCGGTCGAGATCGTCGGTGTGGAGGCGGGAGGCCGCGGCAACGCACTAGGCGACAACGCCGCGACACTCTCACACGGACGTCCTGGCGTGCTGCACGGAACCTATTCGATGCTGCTGCAGGATACCCACGGACAGATCCAGGAGACCCATTCCGTATCCGCGGGTCTCGACTATCCGGGTGTGGGACCCGAGCACGCGCTGCTGGCCACGATCGGACGCGTCCGCTACACGACGGCTGGCGACGATGAAGCCCTGGCTGCCGTCAAAGAGTGTTGCGAGGCAGAAGGCATCCTGCCGGCGCTCGAGAGCGCCCATGCACTGGCGGGTGGCCGCGCGTGGGCACATTCGCATCCGGGCGGAAAAATACTCATCGGCTTGTCCGGTCGCGGTGACAAGGATATGCCGACGCTGTCGCGAACTCTGCTGGCAGCGGACGAAAGCGAGCGCAAATCGTGACGCCAGCTGAACGCATCGAGTCGGCGCTGCGTGCAAAGAACGATCAGCAGCGCGGCGCAGGCCTCCCCGCGCTGGTCGGCTACCTGACGGCGGGCTTCCCCACGCGCGAATCGTTTCGCGACAACCTCAACTCCATGGCGCAGGAAGCGGATGTCATCGAGATCGGCGTTCCGTTCACCGATCCGATGGCCGATGGCGTCACGATCCAGCGCGCCAGCGAGCAGGCGCTACGCAACGGTGTGACGCTCGAATGGATACTGGAAGAACTGGCGCAGATGGAGCCGGTGCGCACGCCGCTGCTGCTGATGAGCTATACCAACCCGCTGCTCAACTACGGCCTGGAACGACTGGCCGCCCGCGCAGCCGCCTGCCATGTCTGCGGATTCATCGTACCTGACCTGCCGTTCGATGAGAGCGGCGACTTTCGCGCCGCCATGGCGCCGCACGGACTGGCCCTGGTCCAGATGGTGACACCCGTGACACCGCCCGATCGCCTCGCGACCGTCGCGGGTGCGAGCCAGGGGTTCCTGTATGCCGTGACGATGACGGGCACGACCGGGCAACAGCGGTCCGGGCCTGGTCCATCAGCCGACTACCTCGAGCGCGTCCGCGCCGTATCGAAGGTCCCGGTCTGTGCGGGCTTCGGCATCCGCAGTTCGGAGCAGATCGAAGCTTTGCGTGGCCAGGTCGATGGCGTGATCATCGGCACCGCGCTGGTCGAGGTCATCGAGCGCGGCGAGTCGCCGCGCCGCTGGCTGGCATCACTGCGAGGGCGCTGAGCAATACCGCATGCCGACGTCCACTGTGCGTTATTACCTCGTTGTCGTCGGCGCAGCTTTACTGATTGGGTCTGGCTGCTACGTGGCGTACCGGGCTGGCCAGCGCAACGGCCTCCAGCGGGCAGGTGACGTCGCCCAGTCAGTGAACACCTCATCGACGTGGGGTGCCTCCGCAACAACGGACATCCGGCAGACCGCGCAACACTCTAAAGCACCCGGCATCACCCTGCGCGCCGAGCACGACGAGGACGGTCCCTATATCGTGGTGGTGATTCCCTGGCATGCCTTGTGCGAAAGTGGCCTCAAGCTGCCGCAGGAACAGGCAGAGGATTGCGCTGACGCCAAAGCGTCGAAGAACGCGGATGTCACCTATATCCTGCCGACCGATGATGACAGCGACGACGACAACGGCCCGAGCAACCGCGAGACCTCGCTGCGCGTCAGCAAAGTTTCAGCAGATGGGCCCCTCGGACTGCGTCATCGTCAGTGAGCAGGATTATGGGGCGCGACGGACGTCCCATTGATGATCTTGATGCCTTCGTCGAAGTTGATCGCGAGCCCACTGGCCCTGAATCGTACCAATCGCCCACCCGTCTCATTGAAGGCGACTCACTAAAGTCTCGAGCGACGATCAGCCGCAAACTACCGCCGCATTTCTTACGTAGTGATCTGCGGCCTTGCGTACGTCTACTGAATGCCGCGACGATGGGCCAGTGGATGCAAATGCGGTCCGGCGGCTCACGGCGACTTGCGGTCCTTCGAGGGCCAAAACTGACTTCTCCATGCCGGCCGTTCATCGCCCGGCAGACTGGGCGGTGGAAAAAGGACTCACCAACATGGCTGATTCCCCATGGCTGTCATTTGCAGCCTGCAGTAAAGTAGTTAATCAGTCTCGCGGAACCGGGGGCCGCGATACCACTACCGATACCTCAGGGAAGCGTTGAGTATCATGAAGTTTTGTTGCGTCGTGTCGCTGGCAACAGTCCTTCTCGCATCGGTCTGTTACGGAGCGTCCCCAGGTATAGAGTCCGGCGGTTGGCAGCCATCGCCAGGTCATACCCAGATCGCGATCTGGCCAGGCGTAGCCCCCGATATGCAGTCTGTCCCGGGACCGGAAACCAGCGCCGACGGCGACGTGACCAACGTCACCCGGCCTACGATGACAATTTATTCACCTCTCGGGAAGAACACCGGCGCAGCGGTCGTCGTGATTCCGGGCGGTGGATTTATGGGGCTCGCCATAGCCTTCGAAGGCACGGAAGCGTGTGATTGGCTGACGTCCAAAGGCATCACGTGCGTCTTGCTGAAATACCGTGTGCCGAGTACGCCTTATGATTGGCAATGCAAGTGCCGTCCGAACAATAAGTCGATATCGACACAGTCGCTGCAAGACGCACAGAGAACCTTGAGGCTGGTTCGCTCTCACGCCGCGCAATGGCACATCGATTCACACAAGGTAGGGGTGCTCGGATTTTCAGCGGGTGGGTATCTGGTCGCGGAAGTTAGCACCTACTTCAATACTGATCTTTACAGCCTTGTCGATGCGGCGGACCATGAAAGCAGCCGCCCGGATTTTGCCATTGCCATTTATCCCGGTCATCTGTCCCTGGCCGAGAACAGCATCGAGCTCAATCCCGTCATCAAAAGTCACATCACCGCCCAGACGCCTCCGACATTTCTTTTGCAGAATGAAGACGATGCTGTGGACAGCATCGAGGACTCGCTCAGCTACTACATGGGACTGAAGGCAGCCAAAGTACCCGTGGAATTACACGCCTACGCGCAAGGCGGTCATGCCTTTGGACTCAGGCCGTCAAAACTGCCCGTGTCTAAGTGGCCTCAGTTGGTAGAGACATGGCTTCGCACGATCGGAATGATTGAGCAATAGGTGCCTTTGCCCTCAAATAGCCGCCAAACACCAGACATTCGCGGTGGTCTCGTACGGGTCACGAGCGCTCTTACTGATGATCTGCGGGCGGTCGTCGGCCATTTTGACCCAGCCGAACGACAATGAGAGCCTTGCCACCGGGCGGATGGTCCGTGGTTCCGGTAGGCTAATCCAATCACGACGCGGGGAATCAAGTGATCAAGCGCGCGGAGGGTAACAGCGGCGTGCTGATTTACGAAACGGATGACTCCGAGTTCGCTGACTCCGTGATCGACGCGCTGACTCAAGCGAGCATTCATTGCTATAGGACGGGTGGAGCCTTGCCGGGAGGGTCGTCCTTTACCATTTGCATTTACATTCGGAATGGCGGCGACATTCAGAGGGCCAACAAGGTTCTAGTAGAACTAGGCGCCGCGGCAGACACGCCGGGTAGGGTTTCTCAGAAATTCATTCTTCTGACTGTCTTTATCGGCGCCCTCATATTTGCCCTGGTCATTGCCGAGCTTGCCAAGTGAGCTGGACGGTCCCTCTCGCCCGGTCTTGCACGCGTCGGAGCGGACTGCGGCAAACGCATGAACCTGCCGCTCCGAAGCGGTCGGTGGTGAGGGGCAGCAGAGGGTCAAAAGTTTCACTTGATGGAAGAATGAATACGTCGTCAAAGGGTGAAATACCAGAGGACTTTAGGGCTGCTGCGCGATGGCGTATTGCCTTCAAAGCTTGGCTCTTTACCTCCTTTGCCTTTGCCGTAGTTCTGGCGGCGATCGCCACGATTTTGATCCGATGGTTATGGGCTTCCTATCCAACGTGGGACCTTATCGTTCGTATCCTTGTTGCTTCGGGGATAGCTGCCGTTCCCGTGGCTGTCCGACTGTTCAAAGAATATCCCGCTGGATGGCGCTGGAAGTAAGTTATCCGCCGACGCTGCGGGGGAAACAACGCGCCATGAAAAAGCGAGGCCTGAATGCCGTGGCTTATCGAGAGGCTCGGTTCGATCGAGCGCCGGGCTTCGCCAAAGCCGACGCTCGCCGGAGGCTGCTTCGGGTCCATATACAGCGCTCCTTACCAAAGGCTAGCAGCATGGACTCCGGGAACCATTTACGCCGCCAGCGGACTGCGCCTCAGTTTCGGGTTGGAGTAACACCCCGGGCCGTTGACACTGACCTTAGGTCATACCATACGATGGGTATGAATGGCGAAGAAGAAGCAGAATAAAGCGTCTATTGGGGCGGCAGAATGCGCCCGACAAACAGGGCTGACTGTGCGAGCCCTTCGAGTCTACGAACGGTACGGACTCATTACGCCGAAGCGATCGGCGCGCGGCTGGAGAATCTACGACCAGAATGATTTGGCGCGTTTGACTGCAATCGTTGCTCTGAAACGCCTAGGTATGACGCTCTCGCAGATCAAAATCGCTCTGATGAGCAAGGCTCCGCAGCTGGGCAGCGTTCTGCGGGCCCAGCTGGAGAGTTCCCGCGCACGCAAGGATTCGACCGACAGGTTGATCAAACTCATCGAGCGGGCGCTGTCTAGGCTGCGCAATAGCGAGGAACTGTCAATCAGTGACATCGGATCGCTGGCAGTTGAACATCCTGGCTACTGGGCAACGAATACACCTCGTCGAGCGGAGGTCAGTGTGAATACCGTCAAGATGAAGAGTTACGAGAGTTCGCAGTGGCAGTTCAGGCTGACGATACCGGAGCGCTGGAATTCATTTCCACCAGTATCAAGTAACAGTCCGGCGGAGGTCATCAGATTCCAATCGACGGAAAATGGGAATCACGTGTTGATCATTTTCCGCCATCCTAATGACCCATCGCGGTCGCGGGACCACTGGTCTACTTACGTGCAGGAGCAACTAGCCAAGGGCGGCTTTGGCAATTTCGTCAAGGGTACAGCGACGGTCGGTTCACGAACCGCACTGACCCTAGATTTTGATAGGCCACAAGGCGCTGCCACATGGAGCTGCCGCCACTATTTCGTGGTTGCAGGCACGTTGTCGTACACCCTGGGGTTCGGCACGACCGACAAGGCCGCAATGTCCGATTTGTTCGACCGCGTGGCTCGCAGCTTCGAGATCCACGACATCGAGGCCGCTGCTGACGGCTGATCGGCGCAGGCGCGAACGAGAGGTGTTCGCCTGGAACGCGCTATTGGGAGCGTTCGTCCAGAGGCTTCCCGGTAGTCGAAAAGCGGCCGCTGGCGATAGGCTTCTACGGGTCATGACATGCCTCTCGGCGGGCGGCCGGGCCAATAGCGAGCCGCCGCGCCCGGCAGCTGGCGCTTCCACGCGTGGCATTGTCAAACTTGGTGACCAACTAGCTCGCGCCACATTGTCCCCCGTCTCAACGGTGTGTAGACTGATGTGTAAGAGGTGACACATGGCGACCAATCTTTCACTCGACCCAAAGCTCATCGAGCAAGCCGTGAAAGTGAGCGGCGAGCGCACCAAGAAGGCTGCCGTGACACGAGCGCTCGAGGAATTCATCGCCAGGCGAAAGCAAAAACATCTTCTTGATCTGATGGGCAAACTCGAGTGGGACGCGACTTTCGACTATAAGGCTGAGCGTTCGCGTCGGTGAGTCTGCTCGTCGATACCAGTGTCTGGTCGCTTGCATTTCGCAGAGACGCACCGGACGCCAGCCCGGAAGTGGAGGCACTACGATCGGCGATCGACGGTGGCGATGCCATCGTCACAACGGGCTTGGTGCTACAGGAACTCCTGCAGGGCTTCGCCGGACCGCGCGCGCGCAAGGATATCGTCCAGCGATTCGCGGCCCTACCTCTGCTTGTGCCCGATCGGCAGGATTATGTTGACGCTGCAGATGTTCGCAACACTTGCCGACGGGCCGGAGTCCAAATCGGGACGATCGATGCGCTACTTGCCCAATTGTGCATCCGCCATGAATTGAATCTTTTGACCACGGACGCCGACTTTACCCTCGCCGCGAGACACTGCCCTCTGCGCGTTTGGAGCCGCGGGACTTAGGTTTATCCTGGGTCCGTATAGAGGACGCTGCCGACGGTCAGGAGTGGGTCAGGAGCGTTGGTGAAGCAGTGAATCCCTAATGAACGAGCTGATCTCCGAGCGCCTAGCATATCTGGCGCTGATCAATGCATACCTCTCTCAAAAGTTAGCTGCCCGTCATTTTCAATCCGAGTTCTTGAAGATGTGGAAGCGCAGCCGAGATCTTGGGACGCTTTCAGCGCTTAACAGTGAAAGCAATGAAGCCTTTGATCGCATATTTACTGCAGTGGACAGCTATTGCGAAGATCCAGCACTGAAGGATCACAACGATCTGACCGACTCGCAGTTGAGGAGTGTTGTAACAGAGCTGCTCTCGTCGATTGGTGATGAGGCAAGTTAGGAGGTCCATCCGATGTTCGAGATGGCGGCGTTCGGGATGAGCCTCGTTTAAGGTCTCGATATTAAGCTGTCGAAAGTGGTCATTTCCTACCATCGACGATGAATCCGCGCTGCATTTCGGCGCGACTAACCAACTTATCGGAGTTGTTGAGTCATGAATCCCCGCTTTCGTGTCACCGTGGGCAGCGAGCCAGAATACGACAACCTTGTCGGTGACCTCTATTTCGACGATGCAATCGTTTGCGTCCTTACTCAAGAAGATGGCCCGGAAGCGGTGCGGATCAAACTGTTCGGGCCCCCACATGTGGACAATTGGGAATTTTCGCTTCGAGAGTTCGAAGAGGCCTTGGCAGCACTAAAGCAGCGATTGTGGGAATTGAGGCGGACTGTTTGATGTTTCCGTTGCTTGTGGATCAAAACAGGGAGCGTGAGCGGGCCGATGTTCAGCGCGGGAACGCTGATGCGGAAAGCACATGGATTCGCCTGCGGGAATCGTAGAATAGACCATTCGGAAGCGGACGGATGTGAACGGCAAGAACGGGTCAAGATCGGATGAAGACATGACGACTTATTCCGTTGATCTTCGTAGCTTAAGGACGCGTGACGATCTTCACGAACGACTCGCGCAGGTCTTCTCTTTCCCCGACTACTACGGGCGGAATTGGGACGCCTTTGATGAATGCATCGCCGACGTGGATCTCCCGGTATCGGTTGTCGTCTCAGGTTTTGAAGATTTGCTACTGGTTCTTCCACGGGAGGCCAAGATGCTCGTCGATTGCCTACGGTCCGCAGCCCAAACAAATGGGCAAGGCGAATTTACAATCACTGGGCTTCCGGAGAGCGGTCACCGACGAGCGCCCGAATAGGGTCAAGACCGGCTTTATTCCAGATCGCTTACTTCGATGTGCGGCCAAGAGCGATCGGCGAGTGACCTATGTTCGCTGTCCGAAGGCGGCCACGACGACGGAGTATTCTTTCGGTGGACCCTGAACTGTCGTAGAAGCAGAGTGCGATGGGCGCACCGCGCGCAACTTCAGGCACGCCATACCTATGAAATTAGCGAGTAGATCGAGACCCGTCGTTGCAATGATCTTCACCCTGGGCATAGGCGCCGCGTGTTTCGCACAATCCGCTCAAGCCGAGGAGAACTGGGAAGTCGCATTCAAGGCAAAGGGGCAATTTCTGTGCGAATGGATATCCGTGAAGCACCTGGACAGTAACGGGATTCCCAAGCCCCCTATCTGTATCGATCCATCGCCCGTTACTGCGGATGGTGCCTACGACGAGGTTCGTGAGTATTTTGCCTCGTGGAAGATAATCGACCCCGATTTTGCAGCGTCCGTCCAAACTCAATTCAACGATGCTTGGGACCGGCGATGGTCTGGGATAATCGAAGGTCAAGTGCCGCCAACGCTCTCCGATGCGCTCCTTGGCCACACGGTGACTGGCGGCGCCGAACTCAGCGATGACTGCAGAGGCGGCGGGCTAACAGAAGTCCGAAGCATCGAACAATTGCCACAGGGCATCGTCGTGGAACTGCGCCGGGGCGACGTTGCCGGACAGCAATATCCGAAACTCGACTTCATCGTCGGCGGAATGTGCGCGGACCATGTGCTTATCGCCGTTGACGCTTACGACCCGCGTTTCCCGGTTCATGCGATTTCCTTCCGATCCGGGACATCAAACTGGGAGCCGACGTCAGAGACAATTCTCACTGTCCGGCCGCACACGCTAGGCGAGTTGAAACAACTTATACAATCTGACGATGCAAGAACTCTCACCTCTCAATGGGCCAAGCTCAAACGCTGGCGATACCAAAAGGGTCTCATAGCCGTTGAACCCTTGCGCCGGAACGGGCCGTTCCGAGAACTCAATCTGAGCGACGACGAAGTTCGGGAGATTCGGGGAGTGATGTTAGAAGTTATGCCGGGCGCGATTCTGAATATATCCGGAGTCGTGTCGGGCTGCCTTTGCCAGGATGGGACCGCATGTTCCGCTCAGGTTTGGGTGCTGGCGGAATATCCACAAAGGCCGGAACGCAGCAAGGACGTGGAGTTGTCCGCGATCAACGGCCACTGGGTCATTGGGTCACTGCAGAGGTGGTATCTGGATTCAGAGAACCTGGAAAGCAAACAGTTTCCAAGCCGAGACGCCTATGACGCCGCTCGGCAGACATTGAATGATGAGTTTCCGGTGTGTGCGACGCAGCTGAGACGTGGCTTCGTAGAGCAACACTGAGCAAGCGGCCGCTCGTGAGCGGCAGCAGCGGGTCAACTGCGGGATATGTCGTTCGGTACCAGCGTTCCACCAACTCTTGATCGCACGGATAGTGATGCCCGCAATGACAATCGTCGAAGTCAGACCAGGGTGAGTCCGACCTGTAAGAGAGCGCCTGCACGCAAGCGCGTCTCTTAAGCGCTGGTCTGAAACATCGGCTACATCGCCTGCGCTTATACTCCGTTATCTAAAGTCGTCGCGGCGCGCCTCGAAGGCGATCTGTCGGGCGCTCTCATTTACCCTGCGAAAAGGTACATAGATGAAAACTCGTACACTGGGTCCGAAAGGACCGTCGGTATCGGCATTGGGCCTTGGCTGCATGGGCTTTTCGGATTTCTACGCTTCCAGCGCTGCCAACGACGAGGAGGCGATCGCGGTGATCCAGCGTGGACTGGACGCAGGGCTCACGTTCCTCGACACCGCGGACATGTATGGTCCGTTCAAGAATGAGGTCATGGTGGGCAAGGCGATTGCCGGCCGGCGTAAGGACGTATTTGTCGCGACGAAATTCGGCATACAGCGATCGGCGGACAATGCGAATTCGCGTTCCATTAACGGCACGCCCGCTTATGTGGCAACGGCCTGCGACGCTTCGCTGAAGCGGCTGAACATCGACACGATCGATCTCTACTACCAGCACCGCGTGGATCAGCAGACGCCGATCGAGGAGACGGTCGGCGCGATGGCGCGGCTGGTGCAGGCCGGCAAAGTGCGCTATCTGGGTTTGTCGGAAGCGAGCGCCGCGACGATCCGACGAGCGCACAAGGTGCATCCCATCACCGCGGTGCAGACCGAGTACTCGCTCTGGTCGCGTGACGTCGAGGATGACGACGTGTTGCGATGCTGCAGAGAGTTGGGAATCGCCTTCGTCGCCTACAGCCCGCTGGGTCGCGGGTTTCTCACCGGCCGCTATCGCCGCTTCGAGGATCTTCAGGCGAACGATTATCGCCGCCATTCGCCGCGCTTTCAGGGCGAGAACTTTGCCCGCAATCTCGCAGTGGTCGACAAGGTGGGCGAGATCGCGCGCGAGAAGCGCTGTACACCGGCGCAGCTGGCGCTCGCCTGGCTGCTGATGCAGTACGAATACCTCGTGCCCATCCCGGGCACGACCAGTGCCGAGCGCCTGACCGAAAATCTCGGTGCGATCAGGGTGGAGCTGAGCTTGAGCGATCTCAAGCGCATCGATGCCGTCGCGCCGCGCGGGGTCGCAGCGGGCGGTCGCTACGACGATGCCGGTATGAAGCTGGTCCACGCCTGACGAGTGGGCGTCGGGCGGGAGGGGCGCGGCGAACGTTCAGCGCTCGGGCGGATCCGGCGGGCGGCGGGTCAGCAGCCACGCGAACACCCAGACGACGCCACCGGCGATCGCGAACACGAGGCCCGGCCAGCCGGGATCGAGTCGCAGACCGAACCATAGAACCGCGGCCACTTCGAGCGCGCCGCCGATGATGATGCGGTCGCCACGGCGGCTCTGATCGACGAAGTCGGCGCGCAGTTCGTCGATCGCGCGGGTGTCGATCGGTATCCGCAGCGTTCCATCCTGAAACTGTTCGAGGGTGCGCTGAAGCAGCGGTGGCGCGACGCGCAGGATTTCCAGCGTGTCGGGCCAGTCGCGCCGCAACTCGCGGATCAGCTGCAGCGGGCTCAGTCGCTCACGCATCCATCGCCGCAGCACGGGCGACGCCGTCTGCCAGATGTCGAGGTCGGGATAGAGCTGCCGACCGAGGCCTTCCACACTCAGCAGCGTCTTCTGCAGCAGCAGCAGTTGCGGCTGGATCTGGCCGTTGAAGCGGCGCAGCGTCTCGAACAGCCGCAGCAGCACGGCACCGAACACGATCTCCTTCAATGGGCGATCGAAGATCGGCTCGCAGATCGTGCGCACCGCGGACTCCATTTCATCCACGCGTGTATTGGCGGGTACCCAGCCGGATTGAACGTGCAGTTCCGCGACCCGACGATAGTTGCGGTCGAACACCGCCAGGAAATTTTCCGCCAGATAGCGCTGATCGCGCAGATCGAGCGTGCCGACGATGCCGAAGTCGACGGCCGCATAGCGCGGCTGCGAGGGATCGTCGATCAGCACGAAGATGTTGCCCGGGTGCATGTCGGCGTGGAAGAAGTTGTGCCGAAACACCTGGGTGAAGAAAATCTCCACGCCATTCTCCGCCAGGCGACGGAAATCGGTGCCGGCTGCGCGCAGGCGGTCGAGTTCGCCGATCGGCACACCGTGGATGCGCTCCATCACGAGCACATCCTTGCGGCAGTGATCCCAGTAGATCTCCGGTACGTACAGCAGGTTGGTGCCGGCAAAGTTGCGCTTGAGCTGCGACGCGTTGGCCGCTTCGCGTAACAGGTCGAGTTCGTCGAGAATGGTTTTCTCGTACTCGCGCACGATTTCAACGGGGCGCAGCCGGCGGCTCTCGATCCACCAGCGTTGCGCCATGCGCGCGATCGTATGCAGCACTTCGATGTCGCGTTCGATCGATCCCTGCATACCGGGGCGCAGGACCTTGACGATCACCTCGCGTCCGTCGAGCAGGCTTGCGGTGTGTACCTGCGCGATCGACGCCGCGGCCAGCGGGGTTTCGTCGAACGCCTGCAGACGGGTTTCCAGTGTCGTGCCGTACGCGTGTTCGATCATCGCGCGCGCGACCGCGCCCGAGAATGGCGGGACCTTGTCCTGGAGCTTGGCGAGTTCGTCGGCGATTTCGGTCGGCAACAGGTCGCGTCGAGTAGACAGCGCCTGCCCGAACTTGACGAAGATGGGCCCGAGTTCCTCGAGCGCCAGGCGCAGGCGTGCACCGGGTGTCGCCTCGGATCGCCGCTGGAACCAGGTCCACGGAGAGACCAGATAGATGAAACGCAGCGGTCGGTAGAGGTGCGTGGCGCGCACGAAATCATCCAGCCGGTGCCGCACCAGCACTCGCTGGATCTGAATCAGCCGAACCAGGACCCGCAGACGCATCAGGATTTGCGCATGCGGCGATCGACGTCGGCGATGCGTGCATCGAGCCGATCGAGACGCTCGCGCATCTCATCGACACCGCGCAGAAAGTGCTCGGCTTCGGCGCGCGACACCAGATCGCGTCGCTCATGGGCCAGATAGTCGGCAAGGCTCTGCGTCAGCGTTCGCGCCCGCTCGCGCGAGCCGTCGATGGTGGCGCGCACTGCGCGCATTGCCACGTGCGCCGGGCTGCGACCGATGAGCTTCGACAGCCCGACCTCGAGATCGGGACGCAGCAGCATTCCGAGTTCACGAAACTGTTGCGCGATCTCGGCATCGCCGTTGATCGTGACATCTCCGCGATTGATCACCGCCTGCGGATCGGGGCCGGCAAGCGCCAGCAAAGAGATCGGTGCACCGGACAAGGTTGCGTCCACTGCCTTCGCAGTCGCAGTCGCAGTCGCACTCGCATCACTCAGCTCGAAGAGACGCAATGTCTCGCCGGTCGATTCGACGGCGAACTGCCAGGGCGTTCCCTGTACGCGCACCACCAGCCGCCGACCAACCAACGACCGCAACAGGCCGGCAGCCCGCGGCGACTCCGCGCTGGCCCTGAGCGTCGCGCGGTCAAGCAGACGCCTGATGCCAATCTCCACCCAATTGCTCATCAGTACCGGTAGCCGCGATGCACGGCGACGATGCCGCCCATCAGGTTGTGATAGCGGCAGTCCTCGAATCCCGCGGTCTCCATCAGCGCCCGCAGGGTCTGCTGATCGGGATGACGTCGAATGGATTCGGCGAGATATCGATAGCTGTCGGCATCGCCGGTGACGGCCTGCCCGAGGCGCGGCAGCAGGGTGAACGAATAGAGGTCATAGAGGCGGCCCAACAGCGGCGACACAGGTTGGGAGAATTCGAGGATCACCAGCTGGCCGCCTGGCTTCAATACCCGGTACATCGAGGCCAGCGCAGCGGATTTGTCGGTGACGTTTCGCAGCCCGAAACCGATGGTGACGCAGTCGAAGCGCGAGGATACGAACGGCAGTCGTTCGGCGTCGGCCTGGACGAACTGCACGTTACCGATGACGCCTCGATCGGTGAGCCTGTCGCGGCCCCGCTGCAACATGCTGGCGTTGATGTCGGACAGGACGACGAGACCGGTCCTGCCAACCTGACCGGCCAGGGCGTAGGCAAGATCGCCGGTGCCCCCGGCCAGATCCAGCGCCTGCTGTCCCGCTTTGAGACCGGTCAACGACAGGGCGAACTGCTTCCAGAGGCGATGGGCGCCGCCGGACATCAGATCGTTCATCAGATCGTAGCGCCCGGATACCGAGTCGAACACCGCGCGGACGCGCCGAGCTTTATCGGCCCGAGGAACCTGCTGGAATCCAAAATCCGTGCGGTCGGGATCGGGAGTTTCTGGGGTCGGAGCGGTCATGGCGACATTCTAGAGGCTCGCAGAGCCGGTTCATCATAATGCGGCCATCGGGTGCATCGCGCAAAAAGGACCAATATGGTCTTGTTTAGCAACTCAATTTCAGCAAACGAGCGCTTGATGGATTTAGTTTGGAATGAGTCGAAAACGCTGGCAATTGCTCCCCGTATCGTTGAGAATCCCGCTCCGGTTGCAGCCCAAAAGGCAGTAACCGAGTGGGGGTCTTGTGAAGATTTGGCCGGGTGAAGTCGCCCGGCCTTTCTTTTTTGTGGGATCGGGAAATCACGATTCAAGGCGCGAACCTCGAAATAAGGCCATCGATTCGAGTCTCTCAGGATCGCGGACCCGCTGCCGCGACCCGGGCTCGATAGGCCGACCAGAGCTCCTCTCGCTTCGATCCCAGCTCATAGAGATACTTCCAGGTATACAGGCCGGTATCATGGCCATCATCGAATGAGAGCTTCACGGCATATTGCCCAACCGGTTCGACTGCCTGCACCAGCACATCCTGCTTGCCCGTCACCAGTACGCGCTGTTCGGGGCTGTGGCCTTGCACCTCCGCGGACGGTGAGTGCACGCGCAGTAATTCAAATGGGAGCTCGTAGCGCGAGCCGTCGTCGAAGCTCACTTCCAGCAGTCGTGAACGCCGCCGCAGCCTGATTTCCGTCGCTTTTACATCATGCATCCGCATCATTCGCTTCCCATCGGTCGATTTGTTATACAAGCGCGATCGATTGCGGATAATAGGTGGCTATGAAACCGACCGACACTTCAAATCCCGACTATTTCCATCGAGTTGTGGATTGTCAGTGGGCCTGTCCCGCACACACCGACGTTCCTGAATATATAAGACTGATCGCTCAGGGACGTTATACCGACGCTTACATGCTGAATCGGGAATCCAATGTGTTCCCGGGCATTCTCGGTCGCGTGTGCGACCGTCCGTGTGAGCCGGCCTGCCGTCGCGGCCGCGTCGAGGACAAACCGGTAGCGATCTGCCGCCTCAAGCGAGTCGCGGCCGACAACAAGGGCGACTACAAGGATCGCCTGCCGAAGGCTCCTTCGACGAAGAACGGCAAGAAAATCGCCTGCATCGGCGCAGGTCCCGCATCGCTGACGGTCGGCAACGATCTCGCGCCGCTGGGCTATGACGTCACCATCTTCGAGCAGAACCCGGTGCCTGGCGGGTTGATGCGCACCAACATCCCGTCGTTCCGCCTGCCACAAAACGTGCTGGACGAGGAAATCGGCTCGATCCTCGACATGGGCGTCACGCTCAAGACCGGCACGCCGATCAACAGCCTGAAGCAGCTGCTGGCCGACGGCGGCTATGACGCCGTGTTCGTCGGCTCGGGCGCGCCGAAAGGCAAGGAACTCAAGCTTCCCGGCCGCGATCAGAGCGACCGTATTCACATCGGAATCACCTGGCTGGAGTCGGTGGCCTTCGGCCATATCGGCTCGATCGGTGAGAAAGTGCTCATCATCGGCGTCGGTAACACCGCGATGGACTGCTGCCGCACGTCGCTGCGCCTCGGCGCGAACAACGTCAAGGTAATGGCGCGCAAGCCGCGCGGCTTCTTCAAGGCCTCGGACTGGGAACTGGAAGACGCCGAGGAAGAGAAGGTCGAGATCGTCATCAACCACTCGCCCAAGTCCTTCGTCATCGAGAACGGCAAGCTGACCGGCATGCTGTTCGACAAGATGGAGTACGACATGGAGAACGGCAGGATCACCGCCGAGCGCACGGTCGGCGAAGTGATGATTCCCTGCGACGACGTCATTCTTGCCATCGGCCAGGAGAACGCCTTCACCTGGATCGAACGCGACATCGGTATCAAATTCGACAAGTGGGAGCAGCCGCAGGTCGATGGGACGACTTTCCAGTCGACGCTACCGACGGTGTTCTTTGGTGGCGACGCCGCGCAGGGTCCGAAGAACATCATCTGGGCGGTCGAGCAGGCGCATCAGGCGGCCACGTCGATCCACAATTTCTGCAGCGGTGTATCGGTCAATGACCGTCCCGCCAGCTCCGTGAAGCTGGCGAGCACCAAGATGGGCATGCACGAGTGGGCGTACAAGAATGATTACGCACCGCTCGAACGACGGCTGATGCCGCACGTATCGCTCAAGGAACGCTTCAAGAAACTCAATATCGAGGTCGAGCTCGGCTTCACCGCCGAACAGGCCGCGCAGGAAGCGCAGCGCTGCCTCAACTGCGACGTGCAGACCGTGTTCGAAGCCAAGCTGTGCATCGAATGCGACGCCTGCATCGACATCTGTCCGGTCGACTGCCTGACGGTCACGCGCGACGGCGAGGAAGCCGATCTGCGCACGCGTCTGCGGGCCCCGACCACCGAGCCGACGCAGCCACTGTATGTATCGGGCACGCTCCCACAGACCGGACGCGTGATGGTCAAGGACGAGAATCTGTGCGTGCACTGTGGTCTGTGCGCTGAACGTTGCCCTACCGCGGCCTGGGACATGCAGAAATCAACCATTAAATGGCCGCTTGCTGCCGAGGGGGGGCGCTCATGCCAACCGGAAAAGCTCAAGACCGCATAAACGATTTCGTCATCAAGATTGCGACCGTGAACGGCACCGGCTCCGCCAGTGCCAACGGTCTGCTGATGAAGGCCATCTTCCGCACCGGCGTGCCGGTGGTCGGCAAGAATTACTTTCCATCGAACATCCAGGGTCTGCCGACCTGGTACGAGATCCGTGTGACGCGTGACAACCACCGCGCACGCGCTTCGCAGATCGACATCATGGTCGCGCTGAATGCCGAAACCTATGCGCGCGATCTGGCGGAGGTGGCTTCGGGCGGCTACTTCATCTACGACTCGACCTGGCCGCGGCCGGCATTGCTGAAGCGTGAAGACATCACGGTCATCGGTGTGCCGCTGGCGCGTATGTGCAATGAAGCCTTCCAGGGCGTGCGCACGCGCATCCTGATGAAGAACATCTGCTACGCGGGCGTGCTCGCCGCACTGTGCCAGCTCGACCTCGAGATGATCCGCAGCCTGCTGGCGGAGACCTACGCCAAGAAGCCGCACCTGGTGGACGCCAACATGAAGGCGATCCAGTTCGGCTATGACTATGCGATGCAGAATTTCACCTGCCCGCTGCCGTTGCGCCTCGAGAAGATGGACGCGACCAAGGGACAGATCATCATCGACGGCAATACGGCAGCCGGCCTGGGCTGCGTCTATGCCGGTGCGACCGTCGGCGCGTGGTATCCCATCACGCCGTCGACGTCGCTGATGGACGCCTACAAGATGTTCTGCGACAAGCTGAGGGTAGACCCGACGACCCGCCGCAAGAACTACCTGATGGTACAGGCCGAGGATGAACTGGCCTCGGTCGGCATGGTGATCGGCGCCTCGTGGAACGGTGCGCGCGCTTTCACCGCGACCTCGGGTCCCGGCATCTCGCTGATGCAGGAATTCATAGGACTCGCGTACTACGCCGAGATCCCCACCGTGATCTTCGACATTCAGCGCGTCGGCCCGTCCACGGGCATGCCGACCCGCACGCAGCAATGCGATCTGCGCTCGGCGGCCTATGCTTCGCACGGCGACACGCGCCAGGTATGTCTGTATCCGGCCAACCCCGAAGAGTGCTTCGAATTCGCGCCGAAGGCATTCGACCTGGCAGAACGGCTGCAGACGCCGGTGCTGGTGCTGTCGGATCTCGACATCGGTATGAACGACTGGATGTGTCCGGAGTTCAAGTGGGATGAGAGCTACCAGCCGGATCGCGGCAAGGTGCTCGATGCCGAGCAGCTGTCGAAGATCGAGAAGTTCTGGCGCTACTATGACCATGACAACGACGGCATCCCGCAGCGTACGCTGCCGGGCGTGAGCCCCAAGGGCGCCTATTTCGCGCGCGGCTCGGGCCACAATCAGTACGGTGGGTATACCGAGGATTCGAAGGAATATCAGATCGTGGTCGACCGCCTGCGCAAGAAGTGGATCACCGCCTCGCGTCTGGTGCCCAAGGCGATCATCGATCGCCGCGAGAAGATCGAGATCGGCATCGTCTCGCTCGGCAGCTGCGATGGCGCCGTGCTCGAAGCGCGCCAGCGGCTGGAAGCGCAGGGCATTCAGACCAACTACATGCGCGTGCGCGGCTTCCCGTTCGGCGAGGAAGTCGAGCAGTTCATGCAGGCCCACACCATCAATTTCGTGGTGGAGCAGAATCGCGACGCGCAGTTGCGCACGCTGCTGATACTCGAGACCGGTATCGAGAAGAGCCGCCTGCGATCGATCCTGCACTACAACGGCATGCCGATACCGGCGAGCTGTGTTTATGACGGCGTGGCGGCGGTGATCGTACCGAACCGTCCTGCGGCGCAGCTGGCCAGCTGACGCACGCCCCGAGCGGAGAACTCTCATGACATTCATGGCAAAACCCAGGATCGCGCAGGCATTGCACGAGATGCCGAAGAACGCGCTCGGCCTGACGCGACGCGACTACGAGGGCGCCAACTCCACGCTGTGCGCGGGGTGCGGACACGATTCGATCACGGCGGCCATTGTCGAGGCCTGCTGGGCGAATTCGCTGCGACCCGAAAACATCGTCAAGCTGTCGGGTATCGGCTGCTCGTCGAAGACGACGGCGTACTTCGTCAGTGGCGGTCACGGTTTCAACTCGGTTCATGGCCGCATGCCGTCGATCGCGACCGGCGCCAACGCCGCCAACCGCGAGCTGACCTATGTCGGTGTCTCCGGTGACGGCGACACGCTGTCGATCGGTCTGGGTCAGTTCTGCCACGCGATCCGCCGCAATCTGAACATGGTCTATGTGATCGAGAACAACGGTGTGTATGGCCTTACCAAGGGCCAGTTCAGCGCCGCCGCCGATCTCGGTAGCACGGCGAAGAAGGGTGAGATCAACAACCAGCCGCCGATCGACCCGGTCCAGCTGGCGATCACGCTGGGTGCATCGTTCGTTGCCCGTAGTTTCTCCGGCGACAAGGCACAGCTGGTGCCGCTGCTGCAGGCGGCGATGCACCATCAGGGTTTCTCGCTGATCGACGTCATCTCGCCGTGCGTGACCTTCAACGACCACGAAGGTTCGACCCGCAGCTACGCGTACACGCGCGAGCATTATGAGGCGGTGGTTCATACGGACTTCGTGCCGCCCGAGAACGAGATCGCCGTCGATTACGGCCCGGGTGAAGTCCAGTCGGTGCGCATGCACGATGGCAGCCGGCTGTTGCTGCGCAAAGTCGAAGCGCAGTACGACCCGACCGATCGGGGCCTTGCGCTCGACACCATTCAACAGCGTCTGAAGAACAATGAATATCTGACCGGACTGCTCTACATCGGCAACGACCAGCCCGAGATGCATGCGCTCAATGCGACGCCCGAGCTGCCGTTGAACCGTATTCCATACGCCCAACTCAATCCCGGTTCACAGGCGCTGGCGAAGACGCTGGCGAAATACCGCTGAGCCGACAGGCTGACCCGACGGTCCAATGATCCTTAAATGGATCAAGCGCGTCGTTCTCACGTTGCTCGTCATCGGGGTGGCGGGCGCGCTGGGCGTGGTTGGCTACATGCTCCATACACGCCAGCCGCGACAGCTCTCGGTCGCGGCGTTCGGGCACCTGCGTTATTACCCGGCCTGGTTCAAGCCCCGAGGCTTCGTGTACCTGTTCTCCGGTTCGCAGGGCTGGTCGGCGGCGGAGGAGACGACGGCACGCGATCTCGCACGCAGCGGCCACATCGTCATGGGTGTGGATACGCTGGAGTTTCTCGCCACACAGAATCCACTCAACGGCTGCATCTTCATGCCCGGTGTGCTGGAAGACTTCAGCCGTCCATGGCAACGTGACGCGCAGCTGCCGCAGTATCTGGGGCCCTCACTGCTAGGCTTCGACGTCGGGGCGACGCTGCTCTATGAGGCGCAGCTGAGCGCACCGCCGACGGCCTTCAGTGCAGCGGTGGTGATCGATCCGCAGACCACGGTGGCGATGCGCCGGCCTTTCTGTGATCACCCCGCGCAGAGCAGCGCCGACGGGGTGCAGACCGTGCAGCCGGAGAAACCCGGTCTCAACGTGCCACTGACCATCGTCTCGAGCGGTGACGCCAGCAAGGCGCAGCAGGCTTTCGCCGCAGCGATTCCCGGACAGACTCCGACAAAAGTGGGCACCGACGTACCGCTGCGTCGAACCTACATCCGCACGCTCACCGCGATGGAAGAAGAAGCGCGGCGCAGTGGCGTCGCCGATCTGCCGCTGGCCGTGGTGCCCGCCTTCACCGGGAGCGGCACAAACGACGCGTCGGAAAGCTGTGCGAAAGGTTTTGCGATCTTTTATTCCGGCGATGGCGGATGGCGTGACCTCGACCGCTCGTTGGCAGGCATACTGGCGTCCAAGGGCATGAGCGTGGCGGGCCTGGACATGCTGCGCTATTTCTGGAAGGAGAAGAAACCCGACGAGGCCGCACCGGATCTGGCCAGAATCATCAGGTACTACGGTGCGCACTGGCATTGCAGCAAGGTGGTATTGATTGGTTTCTCGTTCGGCGCCGATGTCCTGCCGTTTCTGGTCACCCGCCTGCCGAACGAGCTGCGTCAGAAGGTAGTGCTGCTCACGCTGCTCTCACCCGAGCGGACCACGGCCTTCGAGGTCGAGGTCGACGGATGGCTGGGGGGTCAGCCCAAAGCGGGCGTGCCGATCGGACCTGAGGTCAAGAAGCTCGAGGGGCTCAAGATCCAATGCATCTATGGCGCCGACGAA
>DATBAM010000031.1:0-14228 GCA_036271535.1 Steroidobacteraceae bacterium
TATTGATGGCTTCCTTCAGCTGCAGGATCTCACCACGCACATCGACCGTGATCTTGCGTGACAGGTCGCCGTTGGCGATGGCGATCGTCACTTCCGAAATGTTTCGAACCTGGCCGGTCAGGTTGCTCGCCATCGAGTTGACGTTGTCGGTCAGATCCTTCCACACACCGCTGACGTCTTTCACCTCGGCCTGGCCGCCGAGTTTGCCCTCGGTGCCGACCTCGCGCGCCACGCGCGTGACTTCCGCCGCGAAACCGTTCAGCTGATCGACCATCGTATTGATGGACTCCTTCAACTGAAGAATCTCCCCGCGCACATCGACGGTGATCTTGCGCGACAGGTCGCCTCGAGCTACCGCAGTGGTCACCTCGGCGATGTTGCGCACCTGACCGGTCAGGTTGGTCGCCATCGCGTTGACCGAGTCGGTCAGATCCTTCCAGGTGCCGGCGACACCGGGCACGATCGCCTGGCCGCCAAGCTTGCCTTCGGTGCCGACCTCGCGCGCCACGCGCGTGACCTCCGATGCGAACGAGCGCAGCTGATCGACCATCGTGTTGATGGCCTCCTTCAGCTGCAGGATCTCGCCACGCACGTCGACCGTGATCTTGCGCGACAGGTCACCGTTCGCGACCGCGATGGTGACTTCCGAAATATTGCGCACCTGACCGGTCAGGTTGCTCGCCATCGAGTTGACCGAATCAGTCAGATCCTTCCAGGTGCCGGTCAGACCGGGGACCGCCGCCTGTCCGCCAAGCTTGCCCTCGGTGCCGACCTCGCGTGCCACACGAGTCACTTCGGACGTGAACACGCTCATCTGCTGGATCATCGCGTTGACGACCATCGCCGAACGCAGGAACTCGCCCTCGAGCGGCCGACCGTCAACCTCGAGCCGGACGGTCTGCGACAGATCTCCCTTGGCGACCGCGGTGATCGTGCGGGTCACCTCGGTCGTGGGCCACAGCAGATCGTCGATCAATGTATTGACGCAGCCTTCCATCGCGTCCCACGAGCCGCCGCGACGATTGACCGACAGGCGATGCCGGGTCTTACCTTCCTTACCGACGGCCTGACCGGCGCGTTCGAGTTCGAGCGCCATGTTCTCGTTCGACAACACGATCTGATTGAAAGTGTCCGCCACCTTGCCGGCCAGGCCGGTCATGTCGGTCGGCATCCGCACCGTGAAATCGCCGTCACGCACGGCCTGCAGTGCCCGCAACAGTTCGCGCACATCCAATGCCTGTCCGTCATCAGACCCATTGGTGGATTTCGCATTCGCTTTGCGCAGGGAACGACGGGCAACTGAGGAAGGCGTGGCCATCAGGCGACTCCCAAGGCTAAATCGCGAGCCTGTAATTTTTACAATGAGATGGTAGGCCACGCGTCGCGCGAATGCGGCGAACGATGACAACACAAGCGGCGGGCTTGAATTGCGTGCGCAACCCTGTCGATGCAGTGACCTGATTCACCGATACGGAAAATCTTCTCGTCGCTGCTGTAAGTCAGAATAGCAAAACGAGAGTGACGCACATCAGGCGGGCTTGGGTTTTGTGATCCCTTTCCGTTCGTAGAGCTTGACGGCTTCCCGCTGCACACGCACGCGATAGCCCAGGAGCGCGTCAGAAATGTGTTTCCGTACGTAGTTGGTGAGCGCCGCGTCGATCAGCCGCGCCACTTTCACGCCATCCCGTCGGGCCATCCGTCGGGCCCGTTCCATCAGCTTGGAATCGATCCAGAACGTCAGATCCTCGTCTGCCGTGCGTCGCGCCGGATAGTGTTCGAAAGACTTCTGCGCATAGCTGTCCAGAAACCAGGTGATCGCCTCATCGTGGACCTGATCCTTGGTCGACCAGCGGTGATCGCGCTTTGTACCGTTGGTGCGCTGTGCCACCAGCGCACGGAACCACACCTCGGTGTCGATCGCCATGCGCGTGTCGGGCGGCAGCGTCTGATGTTGCAGCGTGCGAAGGCCGCGGGCGCGTGCACTGCGTGTCTTTGTCTTCTTCTTCTGAACCGCCACCAGGAGACCTCGAACGCGCGCAAGTTTGCGCGCCGCCGATGTTATCGCGGGGCTCCGGCCGCAACATAAAGGCGACGTTACATCTTGTTAAGAAACGCCTTTTATTCCGCCGTCCCGGTGGGAAATACCCTAGTCCTCAGAATAAATCTACTTATTTTTCGAGCATTTATGATTTATATCTAACCTCATTTGTTTAATATCGCACGCGAACTGTCCACCGTATGCCGCACACGCCTGTCTGCGATAACACCCCGGGACGCGGCTTCGAAGCCCTCTTTGCGTTGAGAAGAGAGCGCGCTATATTTGGCGCGTACAGCCTTGAACTACAACGAAGTTTGCCAAGCTGATGTTGATGTATCGCTCGATTAAACCAGTATAAGTATCTAGAACATCAAGTATTTTTACGGGCGCGACGGGGAGTTCACAATGTTCGACTTGAGTGGGCGGCTCGAAGCCGCGGCGCTATCACTGGCTGGTCCCGGTCATATCAAGGATCGCCTGCTGGATGCTTATCGACACCATCTGCAGGACATCCGCGAAGCAGATCTCCCGGCTGACATGGGTGCGGCTTTCGCCGACATGATTCACGCAATGCATCGCGCTTCGGCGCTGCCGGGAGATGACGTCGTTCGCGCCTCGGTTCGAAAGATGTCGAACGAAGAAGCCAGCCGGTATGCCGGGCTGGTCGTGCGCCTCTACGGAATGCTCGCGGGACTACACCACCGCGCCAGCGTCGCACCGCGCAACCTGCGTCCCGTGGTGCCGCTGACCAAGTTCCTGACCGCCGACGCCGGCGGCCCCTGAATTCACTTCAGTCGAGTTTGAACTCGATCGTGTCCCAGCGCGTCGTGTCCTCGTGTCGAGCCTGGCGTCTGACCGCATCGACCAGCGCCCGCTCATCCCAGGTCACCGACTGATCGACCAGCCCATCCATAGCCTTGATCTTGGGCTGCTCGCGCCCGAACAGCGGCAGCAGGACCACCGGCTTGTCGAGCGCCTTGCCACAATTGAGCTGGAATATGAGCAGATCGGGCTGCGTCTCGTACAGGCCGGTCAGTGCGATCACGACTTCTGACAGCGCGACCTGCCGCCGCAATTCGTCGCGCTTGGCTTCCGGCGACGGCAGACTGAGCTGCTGTTCGGGCCGACTGCAATTGCGGTAGTAGAAATTTCGCGCGCTCTCCAGATATTCGAACACGCGCAGATAGTCGTCGCCCTGTTCGAAGCAGTGGGTCACAAACACGCGGATGGGATCGCGTTGAGACATGCTCCCAGTGTACTGTGCGAGGCTCGGACCTGCATAGGAAACACCATTGAGCCCGTGAGATTGCTCGTCTACAACATTCGCTATGCCACCGGCACCGGCATCGGCTTCAACCTGCCCGTTCCGGGGGCCGGTTATCTTCGCAGCAGCCGGCGTGTGCTGCAGCAGATCACCGATTTCATCCGCTCGGAGGATCCCGACGTGGTCGGCCTCATCGAGGTCGATACCGGCTCGGTACGCACTGGCATGTTGAATCAGGCGACCTACGTCGCCGACGCGCTCGGTCATTACACCGCTCATCAATGCAAGTACCGCGTGGGATCCTTCAACACTTTCATGCCGATCGTGCGCAAACAGGCCAATGCCCTGCTGGCCGCCCCGCGTGTCTCAAACGAGCGGTTTCACTATTTCGACACCGGCATCAAGCGTCTGATCATCGAACTCGAACTCGAGGATGTCTGCGTGTTTCTGGTGCATCTGTCGCTGAAGTTCCGGCATCGCCAATATCAGCTTCGGACGCTGCACGATCTGGTCGTACGCTCACCGAAGCCTGTCATCGTGGCGGGCGACTTCAATACCTTCTGGGGCAACCACGAGATCTACCTGTTCATGCGCGCCGCGGGGCTGCGCAGCGCGAACAGCGAGGGACTGTCGTCGTTTCCGTCGCGGACCCCGCGGGTCGAGCTGGACTTCATCCTGGTCAGTGAGAGCATCGACGTTTCGGAGTTCAGGATTCCGCCGGTCACGTGGTCGGATCACCGGCCATTGGTTTGCGACTTCAAGGTGCGGCAATGACCGATCCGGCCACCTGCCGCATGGTGGTCGATACCGAGAAGATCGGCTGGCTGGTACTCGATAAACCCGGAAGCTCCGCCAACACGCTGGGACGCCAGGTCCTGGAAGATCTGACGACCCAGCTGTCGATACTCGAGACACAGTCACTGCGCGGACTGGTGATTCGCTCAGGCAAATCCTCAGGCTTCGTTGCCGGCGCCGATGTGCATGAGTTTGCCCGGCTACCCTCCGAGGGAGCAGCGCTGGAACTGGTCGAACTCGGCCAGTCCGTCTGTCGGCGCATCGAAGCGCTGCCCTACCCGACCCTCGCCGCCCTGCACGGCTTCGCGCTGGGTGGAGGCCTCGAAGTGGCTTTGGCGTGCCGCTACCGGATAGGCGTCCGCGACGCCAGGCTCGCGCTCGGGCTGCCCGAAGTACGCCTTGGAATCCATCCCGGTTTTGGCGGGACGGTACGCAGCGTAAAGTTGCTCGGTGTGCGCGCGGCGATGAATCTGATGCTCACGGGCCGCACATTGCGCGCGGCGCAAGCACTCGAACTGGGCCTGGTCGATCAACTGGTCGACAGCGTTGGAGAACTCGAACAGGCAGCACGGAAGCTGATTGCGCGCAAACCGCCGCCACGTCGTCCGCCGCTCGCGGAGCGCTTGCTCAGCTGGCCGCTGGTGCGATCTTTCGTCAAACCTGCACTGCTGCGCCAGGTGGCGCGCAATGCGCGACGCGATCACTACCCTGCTCCTTATGCGATCGTCGAGCTATGGTCGCAACACGGTGCGCGAGGCTCCGCGGCTTACCGCGCGGAAGCCCGCTCTATCGCGTCACTTTTCCACAGCGAGAACGCGCGCAACCTCATCCGCGTATTCCTGCTGCAGGAGCGCCTCAAAGCGCTGGCCAGTGCAGACGCCCCACCCGTCAAACACGTGCATGTCGTAGGTGCCGGTGTCATGGGTGGCGATATCGCCGCCTGGTGCGCGCTGCGCGGCCTCGACGTCACGCTACAGGATCGCGAGTCCCGGCTGGTCGAACCGGCCTTGCACCGTGCGCAGGCGCTGTTCGCCAAGCGCGTGGATGACGCCGACGAGCGCAGCGCGACTGCGGCTCGACTGAAGGCGGATGTCGAAGGACGGGGAGTTCCCGACGCCGACCTGATCATCGAAGCCATCTTCGAGGATCTCTCCGCCAAGCAGGCGTTGTACGCCGACGTGGAATCCGCAATGCGCCCGGACGCATTGCTCGCGAGCAACACGTCCAGTCTCACACTGGAAGCGCTCGCCGGCGATCTGCGCGATCCGGGTCATCTGGTTGGCCTCCACTTCTTCAACCCGGTGCCACAGATGCCGTTGGTCGAAGTCGTGCATTCGACGACCACGCGGCCCGAAGCCGTGCAGCGTGCACTGGGCTTCGTGCGCACGATCGACAAGCTCGCACTTCCCTGCCGAAGCAGCCCGGGATTTCTGGTCAACCGGGTCCTCTTTCCCTATCTGCACGAAGCAATGCACGCCGCCGGGGAAGGCATTGCGTTCGAGATCATCGACCGGGCGGCAACCGAGTTCGGTATGCCGGTAGGTCCGATCGAATTGGCGGATGTCGTGGGCCTGGATGTCGTGCTGCACATCGGTGACATCGTGACGCGGGAGCTGCACCAGGAGCCCCCGGCGTTCGTCGTGAAAGTGCGCGAACTGGTCGCGGCCGGCCATCTCGGGCGCAAGAGCGGCCGAGGGTTCTACCCCTGGCGCGACGGCAAGGTAGTACGTGCCTCCGGAACCGCCGGTTCGGTGCCCGCGGACCTCGCCGATCGGCTGATTCTCGCGCTGGTGAATGAATGCGTCATCGCGCTACGCGAGGGAATCGTGGCGGACGCCGATCTGGCGGATGCCGGCGTGATCTTCGGTACCGGATTTCCGCCGTTTCGCGGTGGCCCCTTGTGCTACGCGCGCAGTCGCGGCATCGATGACTGCGTGACGCGCCTGAAGGGATTGTCGCAGCGCTACGGCGCACGATTTCAGCCAGACACCGGTTGGGACGCGCTCAAAATCGGAGCGTGATGCATCGAGAGGTGATTCACTAGCCAGGCACACGGCGCCCCGCGGTGCCACGGCGGCGCTGTGCTACCATCGTTCGGGCAATGAGTGACGCCAAGCCCATCGATGTGGCACTGCTGCGCAGGTTCTCGCCCTTCGATGGGATGAAGAAAGACAACGTCGACGCCCTCGCGCGCAAGATCATGGTCAAGCAGCTGGCCGCGAGCCGCGTGCTGTTCAGGGAAGGCGAAAAGGAAAAGCGCTCTTTCTGGCTCGTCTCGGGCATGCTGGAACTGCGTGAAGCAGAGCGCACCGTTGCGATGATTCGTGCCGGCACGCCCGAAGCGCGCAGTCCTGTCTCGCCGCAATTGCCGCGCAAATTCACCGCGCGAGCAGTCGACCCGATCGAGTATCTGTCGCTCGACAGCGAATTGCTGGACATGATGATCACGTGGGATCAGACCGGCAGCTACGAAGTCTCCGAACTGCAGGCACTGGGCAGTGCCGGCGACGACGACTGGATGACGACGCTCCTGCAGACGCAAACGTTTCAACGCATTCCGCCAGCGAACATCCAGGCCATTTTCATGCGCATGCAGCGCATGAACACCCGTACCGGCGAGGTCATCATCCAACAGGGTACCGAGGGCGACTTTTTCTATGCGATCGTCAGGGGCAAATGCCTGGTGACCCGCGAGACACCGATGAATCGCGGCGGCCTCAAACTGGCCGAGCTCGGCGTCGGTGACACATTCGGCGAGGAAGCCCTCATCGCGGAAGCCAAGCGCAATGCCACCGTCACGATGTTGACCGACGGTGTGCTGATGCGGCTCAACAAGACAGACTTCCGATCCCTGATGAACGAGCCGCTGGTGCAGTGGTTGAACTATGCCGAGGCCCGCGAGCTGATCGCCAAGGGAGGTCGCTGGCTGGACGTGCGCCTGCCCTCGGAATATCAGAACCTGGCGATCGAAGGCGCGGCGAACATTCCGCTCTACTTCATCCGTCTGAAGCTCTCCACGCTTACCCGCGGCACGCCGTACGTCACCTATTGCGATACCGGCCGGCGCAGCTCCGCTGCCGCATTCATTCTGATGGAACGTGGCTTCGAGGCCTATGTGCTGCGTGGTGGCCTGGACAGCGCCGAACGCGACGTGCGCCGCGGCGTATAAGGTAAGATTCGCGCCACTCCAGAATCGCCGACGGAGAAGCGAATGGGGAGTCCGACCTCGTCCTGCCCATCCTGCGGAGCGCCAGTGCAGTTTCGCAGTGCCGCCCCCTACACGGTATGCCCGTATTGCCGCTCGATGCTGGTACGACGCGAAGCGTCGCTCGAATCGATCGGGCGCGTCGCCGAGGTCCCCGACGACATCAGTCCGTTCCAGCTGCAGACCACCGGCACTTTCGAGGGCCGGCATTTCACGCTCGTCGGCCGTATCCGCAAGACCTGGTCTCAGGGCAGCTGGAACGAATGGTGTGCGAATTTCGATGAGGCTCAATTCGGCTGGTTGGCGGAGGCTCAGGGCGACCTGGTGATGACGTTCGAGCAGCCGCCGCAGTCGCCGCTGCCACTGGACCTGGCTCCCGGCACCGGCGTGCCCATCGCGGGAAAATCCTTCGTGGTCTCGGACGTGAAGGCAGTCGATGTCACCGCAGCCGAGGGTGAGCTGAGCAGTGGCGCAATCACCGGCGCGCGCATGACCAGCATCGATCTCAAGGGTCCCGGGCTTACGTTCGCAACCATCGAGATCGACGACACGCGGCCGCGTCTGTTCGTGGGGCGTTACGTCGAATTCGAGGAGTGCCGCTTCTCGAATCTTCGTGCGCTCGAGGGATGGTGATGAGCGCTCCACCTGGCGGGTCGGATCGCCCGGGCCGCCCGAAAATGGTGGCCTGCCCGGCGTGCGGCGCAAGCCTGACCCTGCGCGCCCTGGGGCAGAGTGTTACGGTCGCCTGTCCGAGCTGCGGCAGTCTGATCGACGTCACGCGTCCCGATATCCAGCTGATTCGCAAATACACCGAGCAGACACGCCAGCTGCGGATACCGCTCGGCACACGCGGTCATCTGCGCGGGCAGCTCTGGCAGTTGATCGGCGCCATGCAGCGCTCGGCGGTCGATGCTGCGTGGGAAGAATATCTGCTGTTCAATCCCTACCTGGGCTTTCGCTGGCTGGTCTACGCAGACGGCCGCTGGAGTCTCGGGCGCATGCTGCGCGACACCGCCGCCCTGCACCCCGAGAAAGGCCAGCCTTACCAGGGCCACCTGTTCGAGCGGCTCGATTCCGGGACCGTCACCGTTGGTTGGGTCGTGGGCGAGTTCTACTGGCGGGTCACCACCGGCGAGCAGGTTCTGGCAACGGATTTCGCTGCCCCACCCCTGATGCTGTCGCGTGAGAAGTCTGGCAATGAAGTCGTCTGGACGTTGCTCGAGTACCTTCAGCCGCTGGAGGTCGAGACGGCCTTTCGCATCACGGACGTCCCGGGATCAATCGTCGGCGATGGCGCCCGGCAGACAGACCACGCCTGGCAGACACTGCGGCAGATACGGGCGACGACATTCCTCGCGCTGATCGCGGCCTTCCTGCTGCAGATCATCGGCGAGATCGCCAGCCGTTCGACGACCATCGACGTCGGCACCTACGACCTGCAGCACGATGCCGCCGACGAGACGCAAATTTACGGTCCATACGCACTGCGTCCGGGTCATTCCGCGGCGCAGCTGCTCACCAGCGCGCCGTTGGATAACGCCTGGGTCCAGCTGCAGGGGAGCATGGAGAACACCGCCACCGGACAAAGCTACCGTTTCGACGATGGATTTCAGTACTACCATGGCTACGACAGCGACGGCAGCTGGCACGAGGGCGCCAGCTCATCGAGCGTTTATCTCAGCAGCCTGCCGGCAGGCACCTACAATCTGGTCGTCGATGGCATCAGCGGGGATCAGACCGGGCGGCCGCTGACCTGCCCGGTGACACTGAAGCTGCAGCTGAACGCGGTCGGCTGGCGGAATTTCTGGCTGTCGGTGATCGCCATTCTGGCCTACCCGGCCTATCTGATCTATCAGGGCCTGCGCTTCGAGCGCCGATTCCATCAATGAGAAGCATCCATGAATTTCAGACCTAGCGGCTACGTGGTCGTCTGCGCACTGGCGATCGTCTATCTCGTAGCGGCCAATGCCCGCGGCTATATCCCCTTCGCAGGCAGCATCACGCGCTCATCAGGCGGTGCCGGTTCCGGCGGCCGTGTCTTCATCTTCCACAAATGACGGGAGCAATGCAGTGAATCTGAACAACCTGGGACCTGTAGGCAACTCGATCCTGTTTGCCTTCATCGGCATCGTCATCTTTGCCGGCGGCTTCTACATCCTCGACCGGGTGACGCCGTATCACCTGTGGCGCGAAATCAACGAAAAGCAGAACTCGGCACTCGCGATCCTGGTGGGCTCGATGGCGATCGGCCTGGCGCTGATCATCGCCGCCGCGATTCACAGCTGACGTCGATGCCACTGCGCGCACCGCTCCTGTTCTCGGCGCTGATCGTCGCCAGCTGCGGTCTGGTCTATGAACTGGTCGCCGGCACGCTCGCCAGCTATCTGCTCGGCGACTCGGTCACGCAGTTCTCCACCATCATCGGTGCGTACCTGTTCTCGATGGGTGTCGGCTCCTGGCTCTCACGCTATATCCGAACCGCGCTCTTGGAAAACTTCGTGCGCCTCGAGATCGTGCTGGGACTGGTGGGCGGTTGTTCCGCTGCCATTCTGTTCCTGCTGTTCGGCGAGGTGACCCAGTTCCGGGTGGCGCTGTACGGGCTGGTGGGCCTGATCGGCGTGCTGGTGGGGCTGGAGATTCCGCTGCTGCTGCGAATCCTGCAGGACGAATACGGGCTCGCCGACCTGGTGGCACGCGTGTTCGCCGCCGATTATGTCGGCGCATTGATCGCCTCGCTCCTGTTTCCGCTGCTGCTGGTCCCGCAGCTCGGTCTGATCCGTACCGCCTTCGTGTTCGGTCTGCTCAATGTCGCGGTCGCGTGGCTGCTGCTCGCACGACCCCGCCCGATGGCGCGGGCCGGCATCCACCGTCTGAGCGCCGCGCTCGCGATGATCGCACTGGCAGCGGGCTTCGCTTATGGCGACCGCCTGATGGCCTTGAGCGAGCAGACGCAGTATCCGGGTCAGGCGCTGTTCGCAAAATGGACTCCCTATCAACGTATCGTCGTCACACGCGCCGCCGATGACATCCGCCTGTTCCTGAATGGCAACCTTCAGTTCAGTTCGCGCGACGAGTACCGTTATCACGAGGCGCTGGTGCATCCGATCATGTCCACCGTCCAGGCGCCGCATCGGGTACTGGTGCTTGGCGGCGGCGACGGGCTGGCGGTTCGGGAGATCCTGAAGTATCCATCGGTGGACTCGGTGACACTGGTAGACCTCGATCCGGAGGTCACCTCACTGTTCGCCCGCACGCCGTTTCTCGCCGCGCTCAATCAGAGCTCATTGCGCTCCAGCAAGGTTCACGTCATCAACGCCGATGCGTTCGTCTGGCTTCAGGGCATTCATGAACGCTTCGATGCGGTGATCGTCGACTTCCCCGATCCCTCCAACTATTCGATCGGCAAGCTGTTCTCGCTCACCTTCTATCGCCGTCTGAACGCCGTTCTCAGCGACGATGGCTGGGCGGTCATTCAGAGCACGTCGCCCTACGTCGCGCGCAAGGCGTTCTGGTGTGTCGAGCACACGGTGCAGGCTGCCGGGCTGATTCCGGCCGCCTATCATGTCTTCGTCCCGTCCTTCGGTGAATGGGGTTTCGTGCTCGCCGGCCACCGCCCGTTTGAGCCACCAGCGCATCTACCGGCGGATCTGCGCTATCTGACACCCGATGTGATGCGTGACATGTTCGCCTTTCCACCGGACATGGACCGGGTGCCGACTGACATCAACCGGCTCGACAACCAGGTGCTGGTTCGCTACTTCGAGACCGAGTGGGCTCACTACCTGGCGGAGTGAGCGCGAGCCATGCTGAACCGCCGACAGATGTTACAGCGAACGGCAGCCGGGCTCGCGGCGGGCGCGTTGACTGGCTGCCATACCGACACGGCAGCGATGATTCCCGGCCGCATGGTGGATTCAGGCATGGATCTGGGGCACCGCCTGCGGGGGTCGGCGCTGCGCGGGACTGCGCTGCCCACACCAGATGAACGACGCAGAGCGCGCGTAGTGGTGGCCGGCGGCGGCATCGCAGGCCTGGCGGCGTGTCACGCGCTGCACTGCGCCGGCGTTCGTGACGTGCTGCTGATCGACGCGCTCGCGCAAGCCGGTGGCAACTCGAGTTTCGGTGAGAACGCAGTCAGCGCCTATCCCTGGGGAGCGCACTACGTGCCGCTGGTGCGCGCCGATTGCCTGCCGGTACTGGAACTGTTCGAAGAACTGAAGATCATCGTCGATCGCGACTCGAACGGGCGCCCGGTATACGACGAACTGTTTCTCTCGGCCGATCCGCAGGAGCGATTGTGGATCTACGGTCGATGGGAGGCTGGACTGCTGCCCGAACTCGGCAGCAGCCTGGAGGATCGCGCTCAATTTGCGCGTTTCAGCGCCGAGACCGAACGGCTCAAGACCGTTCGCGGCGACGATGGCAAACCGCTGTTCGCGATCCCGATCGATGACAGCTCGGCGGATCCGCAATGGCGGGCACTCGACAGGCTGCGCTTCACCGACTACCTGCACTCACAGGGCTACACCTCCGCGCGCCTTCATTGGTACGTCAACTACTGTTGTCGCGATGACTACGGTTCGCTCGCAAGTGAGGTTTCCGCGTGGGCTGGCCTGCACTATTTCTGCGCGCGCACGGGCATTGCCGCCAACGCCGATCCCGGCACCGTCGTTACCTGGCCCGAAGGCAACGGATACCTGGCCCGGGCGTTGCTTCAACGCGCCTCCCCGACGCTGCAGCTTCGTTCGCTGGTCACGCGCATCGCACGCGCGGGCGCCGGCGTCGAGGTGGACTACTTCGATGCAGCTACCGCGCGTAGCGTACGGGTCACCGCGGACAGGGCGGTCGTCTGCCTGCCACGGTTCGTGGCCGCGCATGTCGTCGAGGCCGGACCCGGCTTGCTCACCCCCACCGCTGTCGATTTCAGTTACGCGCCGTGGATGGTGGCCAACCTGACGCTGAGCCAGATGCCGGGAGGACCGGGCCAGGCACTCGCATGGGACAATGTCATCTATGACAGCGAACTGCTCGGCTATGTCGTGGCGACACATCAGAGCCTGGCACAGCGGCAACGCGACACCGTGATCACCTACTACTGGCCGCTGACCGAACACGACCCTGCGACCTCGCGCACGCTCGCGGCGAAGCGACCGCTGAGTGAGTGGCAGAATACGGTCGCCGCCGATCTGTTGCGCGTGCACCCTGAATTGCGCGGACGCATCGAAAACATGGACGTTCGCGTCTGGGGCCACGCGATGATCCGACCGACACCCGGCTTCATCTGGGGTGATGCCCGACGGGACGCCCTTCAGCAGCAGCCTCCGGTATTCTTCGCGCACTCGGACATGAGCGGCATATCGATTTTCGAGGAAGCGTATTGCCGGGGCAGGCATGCCGGGCAACTGGCGGCGAGCGCGCTGGCATGAAGACACCCGACGTCGTCGTCTCGGAGATACCAGGATCGCTCGAACTCAGCTTGCGCCAGCCGTGGATACAGTCCGCGTTCGCGGACGGCGCTTTCATCCTGGCGCCGTCCCTGCTTGCGACCCTGGCCGCGCTGGTGATCGCCGTCGGTGGTCGCGGACAGATCGGGCTGTCGTTATGGTGCTGGGCGCTGCTGATCGTCGGTGTCGACGTTGCACACGTCTACAGCACGATCTATCGGACCTATCTGGACCGCGTGGAGCGGCAGCGCCTGTCCGCATGGCTGCTAGGCATTCCGCTGACCGGCTGGCTCATCGGTGTGCTGCTCTACACGCTGGATCCAGCGCTGTTCTGGACGACGCTCGCGTACGTCGCGGTGTTCCACTTCGTCCGCCAGCAATATGGCTTCCTGATGATCTACGCGCGCCGCGAGCGCGCCCTGCCCGCATGGTCCCGTCGTCTGGATCAGATCGCGATCTATGGCGCCACGCTCTTTCCGCTGTTGTACTGGCACACTCATCTGCCGCGTCATTTCGTCTGGTTCATCGATGGCGACTTCATCCGGCTACCCGCCCGGCTGTGGACGCTCACCGCGCCGTTCTATCCCACACTGTTTGTCGCCTACATCGCGAAGGAAGCGTGGCTCAAGATCTTTCGGGCAGTCCCCCTGAACCTTCCGCGCAACGCTATCGTCATCGGCACCGCGCTTTCCTGGTACGCCGGCATCGTGTTGCTGAACGGTGATCTCGTCTTCACCCTGACGAATGTCGTGGCGCACGGCATTCCGTACATGGCACTGACCTGCATCTATGCCCGACGCCGCGATCAGCAGCGCAACATCCGTCTTTCCTGGTTTCTCCCAGCCATGCTGCCCGCGGCAATCGGTCTGCTGTTGGTGCTCGCCTTCGTCGAAGAAGGCTTCTGGGACGGACTGGTATGGCGGGAGCATCTGCAGCTGTTCCCGCTGTTCGGACGTCTGCCGGAAATCCAGGACAGCGTCATCCTGAGCCTGCTGGTGCCGTTGTTGGCGCTGCCACAGATCACGCACTACGCGATCGATGGACTCATCTGGCGGCTGCGCGGCAACCCCGAGTGGCGCAATACACTCTTCGGCAGTTCGACGGGCGTGCCAGCGCCATGAAGACAAGGAGCAAGAGCGGGCAGGAACGTCGCGGGGCTACCACCGGGACACATTGGCTGATCGAGATGTACGACGTGTCGCACCTGGATGACGTGGCATTGATCCGCCGTGCGCTGCGGCAAGCCGTGGCGGCATCCGGTGCCCGCCTGATACGACTGCAGCTGCATCATTTCGGCCTTAAGCGCGGTGTCACCGGCGTGGCGCTCCTGGCCGAATCCCACCTGTCGATACACACCTGGCCGGAACGTCGATACGCCGCGCTCGATATATTCATGTGCGGTGTCTGCTCGCCGCAGAAAGCGCTGGATGCCCTCGAGCAGGCGCTGCAGCCCGGTGATGTGTTAGTACGGCGCATTGCCCG
>DATBAM010000032.1:0-38124 GCA_036271535.1 Steroidobacteraceae bacterium
GGAGCATGGGACGACTGGCACGCCTGCTGGTTCAACGGTCTGTACCTGCGCATTGTGCCGGCGCATGCAGTCGAACTCACCTCGGCCTACCTGGACCGGGCTGTGAGAGCTGTTCTGCTTCATCAGCACGTCCATTCCGCATCGCTCGCGCGACAGCAGCAACTGGCGGCGGTCATACATCTGTGCGGCGCGGGCACGGCCGATCAATTCGTTCGACGCGGATTCCGATTCACCGAAGAACAATATTGTGGCGACCAGCTTGCGGCTGTCTATGTCGCCCGTGTCGAAGGCATGAGAGCACTATTCACGCGGCTGGCAGCTCAGGACCCGGAAGACTAGGTACAATGTTGCCGCGTGAAACCCCATTCCAGCCGACTCCAACTGGGCAACTACGCTCATCGGGTCGATATTCCCTCCCGCTTTGCGGACGTCGATCCGCTATGGCACCTGAACAATGTGCGCATCGTCGAGCTCTATCAGGAGGGTCGGGTAGCCTTCAATCAAACGCTCGGCCGCGAATACAACCTACTGCGCGACAGCGACCACCGCCTGGTAGTGGCGCGGCAATCGGTGGACTATCTCGGTGAGGTGAAATGGCCCGGCAGTGTATTGATCGGCATCGCTGCGTCGCGCGTCGGGTCCAGCTCTTTCACGCTCGCGCTCGCGATGTTCCAGCACGATAACTGTGTGGGCGTTTCCGACACGGTCATGGTCTACGCATCCGCACGGGGGCCTCAGCCACTGCCCGATCGAATGCGCGAGCTGCTGCAGAAAAACCTGTTCAGGGACCCGGCGGGCCTGGCCTAAATTGGCCCGGAAAGTACCGCGCCAGACTAGTTCCGGCGCGGCGGCACCATGAGCCGGTCGCGATCATCGTCGGTGACTTTTACCGTTTCCATCGCCGGATCGCGTTTGCGCAGCATGACCTTCGCGGTGCCGAGCGCGATCTCGGCACGCTGCAGAATGTCCGTCGCAGCAGTGATGCGCAGGCCGTTGACGCTGGTACCGTTGGTACTGTTGAGATCCTCGACGCTGGCCATCGTGCCGCGCACGCTGATACGCGCATGACAGCGTGAAACCGTCACCGCATCGATGACTATCTGGCATTCGTCCCCGCGCCCGACGGTGTACTCGCCATCGGGCAACGGAATGGTACGGTCGTTCCACACCAGATGGAAAAGTGCCGGCAAGTTCGCCGCTGCATTGCTCGAGCCGCCGGTACCGGCCGCCTCAACGACCTCCGCGCCGAAGGCATAGCCGGCCTTGTAGACCGTTCGAATGATCTTGGAATCGCGCGGCGTATCGCCCAGCACGGCTCGCAACTCGGAGATCAGACGGGTAAGGCTGGTTCTGGCAACGTAGACCTTGGGCCACAGCAGCTCGTCCAGCTCTTCGTTTTTGACGACCGCGGGCCGGCGCAGAATCAGCACTTCCAGCAGCTCGAACATCTTCGGTTCGAGCGCCACAGCGGTGCCCTCGCGCCAAAGCTGCCGCGCCGCCAGATCGAGCGTGCAATCGCCAAATTCCAGTCGCATAGGGTTCCCCGCTGGCGCCGGCCGGTCGGCCGCAGCGCCGGGTTTCGAGAGTACCGCAGGCTTCGTGCAGCTGCCAATCGCACGCTGTTCCCGACTAAGATGATTCATGTTCATCAAAGTGTTGACGTTGGCTGCGCTCGTGCTGGCATCGATCCCCTGCCGGGCAGACTGGACGGCGCTGGCCGCACTCAGCCGGGCCGGAGCCCGGGTCAGCGCCACCGCCATCGACCTAGACAGTGGAGTGCCGATCGATCATCTCGATCCGGACAACAGGATGGTGCCGGCTTCCCTGACTAAACTCGTCACCGCGGCCGCATCGCTTCAGCAATGGCCCGCCGATCGGATGTTCCGGACCACCCTCCTGACCACCGGCGAGATCCACGACGGCACACTGCGAGGCGACCTCATCCTGAAGAGCGCCGGCGACCCGTCGCTGGACGATCAATCCCTGTGGACCCTGGCGGCTCAGTTGAAGGCCTATGACATCACCACCGTACAGGGCGGACTGGCTATCAGTCTTGCGCCGTTCGGCCAGGTCCCGTGCGGCACCGTCGATCGCTGCCAGGCACAGCACCGTAGCGACCGTGCCTACAACGCGCCCATCGCGGCGCTGGGCGTGGATTTCGGCAACTGGTGCGTCGCGGTCCGACCCACAGAGCCGGGACGCGATGCGAGCGTGCACGGATGTGGTGTTTCCCATCTGCCCATTCCATTAGTAGGTACGGTCAAAACCGGCGCTGCCGGTACACCGGTCTCGCTCCGGGTCGAGCGCGATTCCACCGGCGACGGCGACACCCTCGAGGTCGGCGGCAGCATACCGATGGGTGACGACCAGCGCGTGTGGCGCGCCATGTCGGACTCACCGCGCGGCGTCGGGCTGCTCTTGATCGAGACGCTGCGTGAAATGGGCATCACGGTCACCGGTCCTGTCACGATTGCGCGCCAGGCAGCACCCGAGTCGGCCCGAGAGTTGGCCGCGGTCGAGGGGCTGACACTGCGCGAACTGCTCGGTCGCATGCTGCGCTTCTCCAACAACTACATCGCCGATGTGCTGACGATGGACCTCGCTTCCAGCATCAACAATCAGGCCTCGCCGCCGCAGGATCTTGCAGCCGGGGCTCAGGCACTCAGTCAGTTCATGACTCGCGTCAGCCCGATCAATCCTGAACAGCGCTTTGGCTATGAGCTCTACAGCGGCAGCGGCCTGACGGTCGAAAACCGACTCTCGGCCAATGACCTGGCTGGCGTGCTGGCCCTTCAATATCGCAACACCGTGCATTTCCCAGCGTTCTACGGCGGGCTCACAGTACCGCGCGAAGCGCCGTTCGAATTCATTCGAAACAACAACGACGCCTGGCTGGATCGCGTGGCATTGAAGACCGGCACCTTGAACGATCCAGTGTCGGTCTGCGGCGTCGCGGGTTACCTGCGCAAACATGGCGGTGGTTGGATTGCCTTCGCCGCGATCGTCAACGGCTCCCCAGGTCATCCGCACATTCCGCTCGAAGTGGCCATGCGGGCCATTCAGTCCGACGTGGGGGACATCCTCGCAAGGCAATGAGCCATGGACGATCAGGTAGCCGCGAGGAATCAGCTAGCTGTACGGCAATCTCTCGGATCTGATCGAACCCGCATAAACATATACCCCGTCTGCTTGACGGTTTCCCCTATTATCGCGGCCCTTCATCCATCGACTGGCTGGCAGAATGGCGGCAATCGCAGCAGAACGTGTATTGAGCGTGCGTCACTGGAACGACACGCTGTTCAGTTTCACCACCACGCGCGATCCCGCGCTTCGCTTCGAGAACGGCCATTTCGTCATGGTCGGTCTCGAGGTCGACGGCCGGCCTTTGATGCGCGCCTACAGCATCGCCAGCCCCAATCACGATGATCATCTGGAGTTCTTCAGCATCAAGGTGCAGGACGGTCCGCTGACCTCCCGCCTGCAGCGGATCAAACCCGGCGATTCGGTGCTGGTGAGCCGCAAACCTACCGGCACGCTGGTCGTTCACGATCTGCGGCCCGGCAAGAACCTGTACATGCTGGCAACCGGTACCGGCCTTGCGCCGTTCATGAGCCTCGTGCGCGATCCCGACGTCTACGACAGATTCGAGAAAGTCATACTCGTGCACGGCGTGCGGGGCGTCCACGATCTCGCCTATCGCGGCTATCTGACCGAAGAATTGCCCCGGCACGAAATCCTCGGCGAGTGGGTGCGTGAAAAGCTGATCTACTATCCCACCGCCACGCGCGAGCCCTTCGTCAACAACGGGCGGCTCACCGATCTGATCGAGAGCGGAAAGCTGTTCGAGGATATCGGTCTGCCGCCGATTAACGCGGCCACGGATCGAGCGATGCTCTGCGGCAGTCCTGGCATGCTGAAGGATCTCGCTGCGCTGCTCGACAGCCGCGGATTCGAGGTATCCGCTCACATCGGCCACCCGGGCGACTACGTCATCGAGCGGGCTTTCGTCGAGAAATAGTCACAGCGCCGGATGGCGCGTGTGATGGGTGGTGACTTCCTGAAAAGCGGCGCCGGCACGCAACAGGGTCGGTTCGCCCAACCACGGCGCTGCCAGTTGCAGTCCGATCGGCAGCCCCTCAGGGGTAAAGCCTCCCGGTAACGTCAGCGTCGGTGTTCCGGACACGTTGAACGGCATCGTGAAGCGGATCAGATCGGGGTCGAACGGGATCTCATCCGCCGCCCGATCGTCGATCTGTTCCCAGGTCGGCAGCACCTGCCCCAGGGCCGGTACCAGCATCACGTCCACCTCGCGAAACATGGTGCGCAATCGCCCACGATAGCGCTCGCGTTCGATATAGGCGCGAGCCAGCCCGAGCCGGTCGTGGCCGGCGGTCGCACGCGTCAATGTTTTGCGAAGCCACGGGCCGTATCGATCGGCCTGAGCAGGGAAATAGTCCGCGTTTGCCAGCGCAATCTCGGATTCGAAGATCGGCACCGTGCTCATCGCGTCCGACGGCGTCCAGGGGAACCGGATCTCGCGTACATGCGCGCCCAGTTCCTCGAACACGCTCAGCGCGGCGCGCAAACTGTCCACCACCGGCGACGGCAGGCCGCCAGTGGCGAACTCCCAGTCGATGCCGATCACCAGTTCGCTCAATCGACCGTCCATCACTGCCAGATACTCCGGCAGCGGATCGTGCAGTGTGGTCGGATCGGACGGGTCGAGGCCGGCAATCACCTGCAGCATTGCTGCCGCATCCGCAGCGGAGCGCGCCATGGGGCCCAGATGGTCGAAGCTCTCGGAGAGATGAATCAGGCCGTGGCGGCTGACACGTCCCCAGGTGGGTTTGATCCCGGTGAGATTGTTGGCCGAGGACGGCATGCGGATGGAGCCGCCGGTGTCCGATCCGATTGAGCCGAAACAGAAGCCCGCCGCGGTTGCGACGCCTGAGCCGCTCGATGAGACCCCCGTCCAGCGGGCCGCATCCCACGGATTGACCGGCCTCGAAACGCTGGGATGATGATTCAGCGTCGCCCCCTCGGTCATCTGCAACTTGGCGATGATGACGGCGCCGGCTTGCTTCAATCGCGCAACCACCGTCGCGTCCTCCTCCGGGCGGAAATCCCGCAGCACATCCATACCCGCGGCCGTCGGGAGTCCTTCGGTCCACAGCAGATCCTTGATGCCGATCGGGACACCGTGCAGTCGCCCGCGGTAAAGGCCCGCGGCAATCTCCCTGTCGGCGCGTCTCGCCTGCTCCAGTGCGCTGTCTGCCAGCAGCAGCGCAATACTGTGCAACCTTCCCTCGTGCTGCTCGATTCGCTCCAGCAGCAGCTCGGTAACCGTCTCGGAAGTGACATCCTGCCGCCGAATCCGATCGGCAATCTCGAGCAGGCTGCGATAGTGCAGATCCGCAGGTTGCATTGGCCTTACCTCGCCGCGGCACGCATCCCGTGCACCAGAAGGCTATCAGCCCGAAGCGGCCCAGTTAACAGAATCACATTCTGAAGATCGAATATCGAATCGATTGATTATTATTTTCGATGTGTCTCAGCCATTAATTTCACCTTATCGGCACTTACGTAGTTCTCCCAGGTTTTGATCCTTCGTTAGCGGCGCCGCTTCCCCGGTGTCCGGTCCCGCTGCGTCTCACCTAGCGCAAATACGCAGCAAGCGCGGCTAAGTCACGCAATGTGCTATGAAGTTCTCAAGACGGGGCCATCCGAAATAGGGTAAAAAGCGTCTCAGCCCTAACCATATTTCGGACTATCAAGAGCACCATGCGCCTTCTGGTCGTCAGTCTCGTCCTACTGTCGTTTATCACTCTGCCTCAGATCGCAGAGGCCCACAGCCACCACCGCCATCACCTGCCGAAGCGGGTTGCACGTCACCAGGTGGATGAAGTCCAGGCCGCCGTGTCGGCCGCGACGGAAAACCAGCCGCTGCTGGCCTCCAACGAAGTCCTCGTCGTCGACGAGGAGACACAGGATGTCCTGCTGTCCAAGAATTCGACCCTGGTAAGCCCGATCGCCTCGATCACCAAGCTCATGACCTCGCTGGTGGTACTCGAGGCCGGCCAGCCCATGGACGAGATGATCGAGATCACGGAGGAAGACCAGAACCTGGAGCGCCAGAGCGCCTCTCGGCTTCGCAAAGGCACGGTCCTGACGCGCGCGGAACTGCTTCACCTGGCGCTGATGGCGTCGGAAAACCGGGCCGCACACGCGCTTGCCCGGGCGTATCCGGGTGGACTCGCCGCCTGCATTCGCGCCATGAATGCCAAGGCACGCGAACTGGGAATGGATTCCACGCACTACGTCGAACCGACCGGTCTCTCGGAGTTCAATGTCTCCAACCCCGAAGATCTCGCGAAGCTGGTCACCGAAGCCTCCGCGAATCCGACCATCCGCGACTATTCGACCGATGACCGATTCGCCGTTCCGGTCGGGCGGCATCTGGTGGAGTTTCACACCACCGACCGCCTGGTCGCGAACCCCTCGTGGACCATCGTTCTGCAGAAGACCGGCTACATTGTTGAAGCGGGACGCTGCCTCGTGATGAAGGCGATCATCGAAGACCGCCCCACGGTGATCGTCCTGATGAACTCTACGGGGATGCAGTCACGAATTGCTGACGCTCAGCGCATCAAGTCGTGGCTCGATATCAAAGCCACCAGACTGACTACCGGCGTCACGACGACTGCCACGCCGTCCTTGTAACCAATCCAGCCTCGTCGCCTGACCTGATACCCGGCACCGGCTACCGGCTCGCTCAGCGAGCCCGCCCCGGTCGGATATAGATCCCGGTAGCATTGCTGGTCCACAAAGCCGGCGTCAGCCGATACTTGATGTGCAGCTGTCCTTCGCTCGGACGATCCTCCGCGCCGACGATTTCAGCGCCCAGCTTTTCGACCGCGCGCCGCGATCGCAGGTTGTGCTCCGCGATCAGAAAAAAGACTTCGAAGACATCGGTAAAGGCATGGTCGAGCATGAGCCGTTTCATCTCGGCATTGCGTCCGGTACCCCAGCATCGCCGCGCCAAAAAGGTATAGCCGATCGTCACGCTCTGGGCTATCGCATAGCTGTGATAGCGGCTGCAGCCGATTACCGACCCATCAGCGCGCTCGATCGCCACGACGCAACCCAGTGATTGCAGCGCCGCATCGAAAAACGCCTTGAATCCTTCCGGGGTACTTCTGGATGCCACTGGGTGCTGCGCCCATATCAGGGGATCCGAAGCCACCTTCCACAACGCACCGAAGTCCTCCTTCGTCAGGGGTCGCAGCAACAATTGCTCCCCCTGCAGCGTCGGTTGTAAATCGAGCATAGGCGAGTGCGCGTCTTACGACGCCCCTCCCAGTCGAGCGAAAGCGTCCTGCCAGAACTCCAACGCCGAAGCAGCAGTGGGGGCCGCCTCCGCTCGTGCGACAACCGCATTCGCAGCCCGGGCCTCCGCCACACAACCCTGATAGGCCGCGCGCTGGTACTGATACATCGGACCATATTCGCTGTCCGCTTTCAGGAAAGCTCCCCGCGCAATCAGAAAGTCCAGCCATTCCCGTGAGGCATCGTCGATCGCAGCGCAGTTCGCAAGATCGAACCTGCTGACGGCGAAACGCACCTTGTCGCAGATGATGCTAAACAGTTCGATCGGCGGCCACCACCGCGGATCCATGTTCAGATCGAGCGCACCCTTGAGCAGATAGTAGGCGATGACGTGCTCTTGCAGTTCAGTGAGCTTCATGGGTCCTCAGGTGGCCGGTAGCATCCGCAGCGCCTGCATGCGCCGGATATGTTTTTCGATCATGGCTCGATTGTCGATGCAGGCATGGAACCCCGCCTGGCGAATCTTGATGTTGCTGGAAAAGCCGCTTCTCAGAATATTCTCCGGGGCCGTATCCGTCGTCCAGCCGCGAGCCACCTGCAGCGACGTACCCAGAAACTCCCCTAAGTCCGCCGGCGCATCGAGTCGATGCTTCCGCACGATGTCCGGCCAGAGCGCACTCAGACGCACGATTTCATGATGGATGTCGTAGCGCCGGGGCGAACCCAGCTTCATTCCCATGCAGCGCGCGACGATGGGAAAGGCTTCGAAGCGGCTCAGAAGATCGCCGTTGTTGATGTTGAAGACTTCGTTGCGCGCCGCCGGCGCGGTCATGGCCCACTCCAATCCTTCGGCGATGACATCCGCATCGCTGGGCTCGATGAGCTCGCTGCGGCCGTCGGGCATGGGCAGCGCCTCGCCAGCCTCGCGCATCAGGGCGGCGAGCACGACCAGCACGATCAACGGACTCATGCTCGCGCCGACGGCCACCCCGAATATCGGGCCCGGGCGAAAGATCGTCCACGACCACCCAGTACCGCGCTGCCGCGCGGCGATGTAGTCGTGCTGCCGATAGTAGAAGTTGTCGCCCGGGTGCCGCGGGGCATCCTCGTACATCGGCAGCGTGACGCGATAGTTTGGGACGTGAACGCCGTAGGCCTTGCCGCCGTGCAGAATCGAGATCTGCTGGAAGTCCGTGGCGACTTCGACCAGCGGATCGAACAGATTCCTGAGCATGGCGTCATTCTTGGCGATCTGCTGGGGGTCGCTCCAACCGGCGAAGATGTCATCCTCGCGCTCGTTGAGCGCCGCGAAGATGACGTAGTGGATGTCTCCCATCCTGCTGAGGACGGCACTACATGCGTCGCGATCGAGCAGGTCGAGCGGAACGTGGATCGCATTGCCGAGCGGGATCCAGGGTTTTCGCCGAGATAGGCCGATGACCTCCCAATCATCGCGATTGGAAAAGCGTGTCAGTGCTGCGCCGCCGACGAGTCCCGACACACCTGCGATCAGCAGCTTCTTCTTCGGCACCTCGCACCCCGGCCCTTCCAACACGAACTCCAACCATACCGCATTCGCTTAGAATGCATGCATGCGAACCCGAACCTGGTTGGTCACCGGCTGCTCCACGGGCTTTGGCCGCGCCCTGGCCGGTGTGCTGCTGGAGCGGGGCGAGCGCGTGGTCGTCACGGCCCGCAGGCGCGACACGCTGCTCGAACTCACCGCGGCTCATGGCGAACGCGCACTCGCGCTGGAGCTGGACATTACCCGCCACGATGAAGTGGCAGCTGTCGTCCGGACTGCCGTCGATGCGTTCGGGCCGCTCGACGTGCTGGTGAACAATGCCGGCTACGGCATCGTCGGCACAGTCGAAGAGACATCGATCGAGATCGCACGCGCGGTGATGGAGACCAACTTCTTCGGGACGCTGGCGATGATACGCGCCGTGCTTCCGTCGATGATCGGACGCAAGGCCGGCCAGATCGTCAATGTCGGATCCGTCGCGGGGCAGATCGGGTTTCCTCTGCTGTCGTATTACAGCGCTTCTAAATTCGCTCTCGCCGGTATGACGGAATCGCTCGCGGCGGAACTTCGCGATCAGGGAATCAAGGTGACCCTGGCAGAGCTCGGACCGTTCGCGACCCATTTCACCCGCAGCATGACGGTCACTGCGCCGGGGACACACTACGATCCGCCGGCACTCAGCTGGCGCGCTGGCAACGACAATTGGGGAGCGGGTGACGATCCGCGCGCCGGCGCGACGGCACTCCTGGCGGCACTGGAAATGCCCGAACCACCGGTGCGGCTGATCCTGGGGCGACCGGCCCTCGACGTGACGGCACTGCATGATGCGCGCCGCGCGACAGAACGACATGCGTGGCTCGATGTGTCGCAGCTGCAGAATGTTATGTCTGCTCGGTGACCCCGCCGTGTGACGTCCTGCGTGAAACCTGAGCGATGCCTTTTGCGCACCCGCCGTGCGCTGATACGCTTGGGTGCATGAATGGTATTTCCGGCACGAACAGCGCCTTCTCGAGCGCGGTCTCTGGCATCGACAATGGACTTGCGGGCCTGTCGAATGATGCACAGGCGGTGGCGACCAACGGTCCGGATGTCGGCGCAATGGTCGATGCGTCGCAACAGCGACTCGCCGTCGAGGCATCGGCAAAAGCCCTTTCGGTCGCAAACCAGACCCTCGGCAGTTTGATAGACCTCTTCGCCTGACAAGGCATGCCCGACCGGCACTAGACGATTCGAAGTACGCTCCGGTGGACGAACCTGACGAGGTCCGCCTGTCCTCGAGCACCCATCTTCGCGTAAAGCTTCTTGGAGTAGGTTCGCACCGTCTGCAGTGTCAGGCCGAGATCCTGCGCGGCCTCGGCCAGACTCATGCCGCGACTGAGCGCCAGCGCCAATCGCGACTCGCTCGGCAATAGATTGAAGAGCTGTCGCAGTTGCTCGCAACGATCGGTCGCAAAGGAACTCTCGCGCTGAACATACGCCACGGCGGCGGGTACGGACGTCGCGGAAGTGGACGATGCGTTGGCCGGCACCAGCAGCATGTCGAACCAGGGATCGCGACTGAGCACGACGGCGCGCGCCTGCGGCGCCGGAGAAGTCGTCAGCTCGGTGAGTATCTGCGACAGGTCGAACTCGCCGTCCGGCAAAATCGCCCGCAGATAGCCGCGTCGGTCACGACGCAGGACACCCGAATGCTTCAGCACGTGCTGCCCCAGTGCATCCGCCCCCAGTATCCGCCCCGTCTTCTCCAGCGTGATCCATCCGCAGCTGAGACGATGAATCGCATCGGTCGCCAGGACCGCGTTGACCCTGTCTCTTTCCGAAGCAACAAAACTGCGCAATACGCTGCGAAGATACGGCCCGACGACGCTGAGTAGGTCGGCCTGCTCCCGGGAGAAATCGGTCTGGCGCCGGGTGATGGTCAGCCACGCCGATACCCCGCTCGCCTCCTGCACGCGCAGCATTCTCAGTTGGTTCATGCCGCTCGGCACGACCACCTGCTCACGGTAGGCCTTATGGCGCGGATCGTCTCGATTCAGCAGTTCGTCCAGCGTATAGACCTGCCCCTCTGCCATCTGGTGATAGGGCGTGGGATCGTCCTTGTAAAAGCTGGCGCGGTAGAGCTGCTGCACCACTACGGGTGACCGCTTTCCCGAAAACAGATGGAAGACGGTATTGGATGCCAGGCCGGGCGGCCGGAAAATCAGGCTGGCGTAGTCCGCGCTCGTCCGCCGCCTCAGCTCATTCAAAAATCCTGTCCACGGCGGCGTCTCGAATACACCATCGAGCAGCAACAGCAGCAAATCGTCCGGCTGCGCGGATTGAAGCCCGGACTGGCGTGTGCGTGGCAGACCGCGTGAGCGCACTGCTTCCCCCGGCAATGGCGTTACCCATCTGATGGGGCGCCATGTTACCGGTTCGGAGCTGCGGAAAGCTTACTCGCCCGCTCTGCCTCAGCTTTTGGCCGCCGAGCGGCCTGCGAACAGACCGAAGACGATCAACAGCACACCGATGATGACGAGCGCGTGGACGGCTGCAAAGGTGAGCTTGAGCGCCAGCCACATCACGAGCCACGCGATAATGAACAGCACGCCCAGGATGTGCAGGATCCTCATGCGTTGCCTCCCCGATCTGATGGGGAGTCATCTTCGGTAACGTCATCGGGTTCGACGTCTTCCATTGAACCGGTCCAGTCCGGCGGTTCGGCTGTCGCTTCCAGTTCGAGCTCGTCCCAATCCTCTTTGTCGATGCTGTCTAGTTCACCGTCAAAGGACTGGATCTCGACGTTCCCGGACGCATCGTCCACGTTGACGACCTGGAACGATTCACCCTTGTCCAGGCGACGATACCAATCCCCGATTTGTGGTGGCCCTACTGAATCCATTCGCAGCCCTCCGATTTCTCATCCAACCCTGGCGAGATTACGGGGGACGCAAGCGGCACACTGTCGGCAGAGGGACGGTGTAGGACCGCGCAAGCACCTACACGGATGAAACTGGCGTTGCGGACAGTAACGAAGGAGCCTCATCAAGCTGAGGCTTCTACTCTGTTTTTGCTGGTATTTTGCCTTCGGCACCGTGTGCCGTGGGGCCCACGGTACCTTGGCGCCGACTACTTTCCGGCCGGCGACTTCGCTGCAAACTCCGCGGCACTGCTGCCGGCCTGCCGTCCGAACACCGAGCCGGACATGAGTCCGGCACCGCCCAGGTAGTTACCGTAGAACAATCCGCCGACCAGTTCGCCCGCGGCAAACAGTCCCGGGATCGGCTGCTCGGCGGTATCCAGCACGGCCGTTGAGCGATTGATCCGCAGGCCGCCGAACGTAAAGGTGATGCCGCAGGTCACGGCGAAACCGGTAAAGGGCGCCTTGTCGATCGGCAGCGCCCAGTTGGATTTCGGCGGCTCGATGCCTTGCGTGCTCACGCCATCGAGTATCGATGGATTGTACTTTCCCGCGCCGCAGGCCGCGTTGAACGCCGTCACCGTGCGTATCAGACCCTGCGGATCGATCTCGAGCCCTGCGGCGAGTTCTTCCAACGTGTTGGCGGTGAACTTGGTCACCTGCCGGATACGGTATTCATCGCGCACCATGTCGATGGTCTTGGCGTCGAAGATCTGCACCGCTGCGCGGCGAGGCTGCTTCATCACCTCGCGCCCATACTTGGCGTAGGTGTGGTTGCGAAAATCAGCGCCCTCATCGATGAATCGCTCACCTTTCAGATTGACGACGATGCCAATCGGATAGGAATGCTTCTGATAGTTGTCCAGAATCGCGCGATCGCCGAACGGCGGCGCACTGATATCCCACTGCACCGCGTGGCAGGTCGACCAACCACCGAACGGCTGCGCGCCGATGTCGAGCGCAGCACGGATGCCGCCACCGGTATTGTGGCGCGTACCGCGCACCCGGCACAGTTCCCAGCCCGGGCCGAGATAGCGGGTGCGCATCTCCGGGTTGGACTCGAAGCCACCGCACGCCAGCACCACCGCGCTCGCGTCGAGATCCTGATAGCCGTCCGGACCCTTGACGCGCACGCCCTGGATACTGCCTTTCTGATCGTGCAGCAGCTCACGCATCTCGGTCGCATAACGGATCTCGATGCCGAGTTTTTCGGCGCGCTTGATGAGCGACTCGACCAATCCATAGCCGCCACCGACCGCCTCGATGTTCACGCCGCCATAGAAATGATGTTTGCCCTCGACCTTGTATGACTGCCGGCCGAACATCGGAATGAAGCGGATACCCTGCGAGCGCATCCAGACAATGGTCTCGCGTGAGCGCCCGATCAGGATCTGAGCCAGGTCCTCATCGCTCTCGCCCTCGGTGACCCGCATGAGATCGTCCAGGAACTGCTCCTTCGACAACTTCGGCAGCACGATCTGATCGATCTCCGCCTGCGACAGGTCGGTGAGCACGTCACCTCGCAGATCGTCGATGCCGTCGTGCACGAAGCGGAACCCACCGGCAGTGAACAGCGAGTTGCCGCCACGCTCGTCGAACGGAGCCTTTTCCAGCACCAGTACCTGCGCGCCTTTTTCGCACGCGGAAATCGCCGCGCAAAGCGCGGCATTGCCGGCCCCGACGACGATGACGTCGTATCGTGAAGAAGTATTTGTCATGACCTAAGCTCCAGCGTGGCAGTTGCCACCGATTTGTCCTATCAGCTGACAGAAGCGAAAAGCTTCTGCATGCGTACCTTCTGCGAAGCCCTGATGTGCGCCCGCATGGTCTGCTCGGCGGCGTCGGCATCGCGGGCGCGAATCGCCGTCACCACCGCGCGGTGTTCGCGCAGTGTCTCGGCAGCGCGGTCAGGGTCACTCAATGTCGTGCCACCCAGCAGCGACAGAGCATCGTGCAGCAGCGTCACCATGTTCAGCAGATAACGGTTGTGGCTGCACCGGTAGAGAGTCTCGTGGAATCGGCGATTGGCGGGCGCGAGCGCGGCCGGATCATTCAACTGCTCTTCATAGTGCTGGCAGTGATCGTCGAGGATCGACAGTTCGACGTCCGAGGTGTGCTGGGCGGCCAGACGGGCGGCAGTGCCCTCGAGAACCTCCCGCATGTAGTACAACTCGGTGACCATGTTGTAATCGAGTTCAGCGACGACGACCCCGCGGGTAGCATCGTGCGCAACCAGTCCTTCCGCTTCCAACCGGCTCAGCGCCTCTCGCACCGGAGTGCGGCTCAAGCCCACGAAGTCCGCGAGTTCGCTCTCGCGCAGCCGTTCACCGGGCTTGAGACGCCCCTGCTGAATGGCGCTCTTGATCTGCCGATACGCTGCCTCGCCGCTGGCCAGTCCGTCGGAGGCACTGCGGCTGCCCCGGCCCGTCCTGTTCACGTACGCATGGCGAACGGATCGCGCACGACGTTGGAGAAATCGATCATCACATTCTTGGCTGCCAGGTATTCGTTGAGTGCCTGCTCGCCTTTCTCCCGCCCGAACCCGCTTTCCTTGAAGCCGCCGAACGGCGTTTGCACGGCCAGCGCGCGGTAGGTATTGACCCAAACCTGCCCGGCGCGCAGCGCGCGGCTGACCCGCAGCGCCCGCGATAGATTCTCGGTCCAAACGCCGGCCGCAAGGCCATACCGGGTCTCGTTGGCGAGGCGTACCGCATGCTCCTCATCGTCGAAGGGAATGACGGCCAGTACCGGTCCGAAGATTTCCTCCTGCGCGAGCTCCATGTCGTTGCGTACATCCGCAAACACAGTGGGCCGGATGAAGAAACCCTGTTCCAGTCCGGGCCCGCGCGCCGCCTCCCCGCCACTGACCAAACGCGCACCTTCGGAGCGTGCCCGCTCGATGAAATGCAGAATCCGACGAAACTGTGGCTCGTTCGCGACCGTGCCCATGTCGGTGGCCGGGTCGAGCGGATCGCCCAGTCGCACGGCGCTCGCACGCGCCGCCAGCGTCTCGACCATCCGGTCCTGAATCGAACGATGAACCAGCAGCCGCGAACCGGCGACGCAGGTCTGTCCGGTCGCTCCGAAAATGCCGGCCAGCGCACCCACGGCTGCCTGGTCGAAGTTCGCATCGTCGAAGACGATGTTGGGTGATTTCCCGCCGAGCTCCAGCGTCACCGGAATAAGGCGCCTGCCGGCAGCCGCTGCAATCTCGCGCCCAACCGCGGGACTGCCGGTGAAGCTCACCTTGGCAATGCCGCCTTCCACCAGCGCACGACCGACGTCGGCGGCGCCGCAGACCACATTCACGACGCCACCAGGGAATCCTGCTGCCTCGATCAGCCGGCAGAACTCCAGCGTCGTCACCGACGCATGTTCGGACGGCTTGACGACCACGCAGTTGCCAGCGGCAAGCGCTGGCGCGAGTTTGTTGGCGAGCAGACCCATCGGCGAATTCCAGGCGGTGATGAGTCCCACGACACCGAACGGTTCGCGCGTCGAGTAGTCGAGTACGTCCCGCTGATCGAGCGGGATCTGCTGCCCCCACAGCTTGTCCGCATAACCCGCAAAGAACCGGTATTGACGCGCAGCCAGCACCATCTGCACCTGTGTCTCGCGGATGATCTTGCCGTTGTCGGTGCTCTCCAGCCGTCCCATCCGCGGCGCATCCTGCTCCAGCAGGTCCGCCAGCTTCAGCATCAGACGACCGCGCTCGTAACCGTTGGTTTTGGACCAGGTTCGATCGAAGGTCTGCTGTGCCGTCGCGATCGCGGCGAGCACATCGACCGCTTCCGCCTGGGCAACCGTGGCCCACGCTTTTCCCGTATAGGGATTGATCGCATCGAAACGCTTCGCAGCGCGGCCTTCGCGCCATTGCCCGCCGATGAACAGACGATGGTGCGGTAGTCCTGCGTCGGTGCCCGGGCCGGCGCTCATCTCAGCCCTGACCCCGCTGCCATTCGATCAGACGGCGCATGCCATCCTCGATACTGACCTCGGGCTGCCACGCGATCTCGCGCGCCGCTTTGTCGCGACTGAATCCCAACCGGGTGCCCGCGGCTGACCGGACCGCGCGTTTATCCTCGCGATACACCGGTTTCAAGTCCGGGCGTTTGCAGAGCTGCAGCGCGATCTGCGCGATCCGCGTCGAAGTCGTGTCGACACCAGTGGCAATGTTCAGCGCGTGCCCATGCGACGCGCTGTGCATGGCCAATACACACGCCCTCGCCACGTCAGTGACGTACACGTAGTCATGTACCTCGCTGCCATCGCCTTCGATGACAGGACCCTCGCCTCGCTGCACCTGGTCGCAGATGCGTGCCACGAACACAGCATTGACTGCGCGCGCGTGCTGCCGTTCGCCGTAGACCGAGGCGAATCGAAGCGAGTTGTACTGAAGCCCGTAGCTGCGCGCATAGCGCGCGCACAGCGCTTCGCCCATCAGCTTGCTCGCACCGTAGAGCAATGACGGCGGCTGCAGACCCGCGCTGGCGTAGCCGGTGTCCTCGGTGATGGGGTGGTCGACTGGTGATCCGTAGACCGCAACGGACGAGGAAAAAATGATGCGCCGGACGCCGCTGAAACGGCACGCTTCGAGCGTGTTGACCATCCCGAGCGTATTGACCGATACGCCGCTCAAGGGGTCCTGGGCCATCGGCAATGTCAGATAACCGGCGAGCGCGAAGACGCCGTCGACGCCCTTCATCGCCTCCATCAGATCCGGCATTCGCTGCACATCGCCGCGCAGCCGCTTCACCCGCGTATCGCCCTCCAGGTGAGCGATCGTTGCCGGCGTCCCCAGCGAATAGTTGTCCAGTAATCGAACTTCGCGGGCGGAGCGCCGCAGAAGTTCATCCGCGATGTGCGAGCCGATCAGGCTCGCACCGCCAGTGATCAGATAGATGCCTTCCGCCATGCCCAACCCCACATTGTATGCCGTCGTATACTACGGAATACAATGATGGCGGTCAATCTGCTTCACCCCCCGCGGCAAAACACCGTGATCGCGACGAACAGGACATAGATCAGACTCACGGGTACGAGGTATGCGGCGCGAACCCGTCCGCGGCGAAACATATTCCAAAGAATCAGAATGGCGGCCGCGGTCAGAACGCCGGCCCAGATCAGCGTCCAGTCGAACAACCAGGGCGTGAAGAAGATGCCGAGTGCGCTCGGCACGGTGGCTTGAATCATCATGGCACCCGAAACATTGGCGAAAGCCAGGCGCTCGCGCCCCTGCCTCACCCAGATGACGGCGTTCATCGTTTCCGGCAGCTCGGTGGCGACAGGACTCAGGAACAGGGCCACGAGGTGGGGCGGCCATTGCCAGTAATCAGCCACCGCCTGTAGCTGCACTACGAACAGCCGCGAGGCGATGCCGATCACGATCAGCGCCAGCAAAGTCTGCACGCAGGCCCACGACAGCGCCGGTGACGCACTGCGCGGCCGGAATTTCAGCGGTTCGAGAGTCTCGCTCTGCGCAGGGTTTTCATCGTGGCTTACTTCCCGCCACACATACGCCGCGTAGGCCAGCAGGAAAAGGCCGCCCAACGCGGGCTTGTATGAGAACGCAAACAGCCCCAGGGCCACCTTGATGACGAAGATCGCCAGGAACCACATCTGATCCTGACTCAGACGCCTGTGGTCCACTTCGACGCAGGTGTCGCGTCGCTGCAGACGCCGGCGATTGAGCAACAGCACGCCGCCGATGACGGCGTAGGCAATCGTGGCCAGCACCAGTGGGCCGCCCAATGCGGCACCGACGCCGATGTCTTTCTGAGCACTGTCTCGTCCGAAAACGACTGCGACGAACGTGACCGCCGACTCAGGCAGCGCCGTGCCAAACGCGGCGAGCAGCGTACCCGTCGTGGTGGCACCCAGGTGCAGGCTGTGCCCCACCCACTCGACACCATTCACGAAATATTCACAAGAGAGATAAATGGCGACAGCCAGCAGCAGCAGCGATGCAAAAGTTATAGCCACGGAAATTTCATACCTCGAGCCAGCCGATTACCCTGGCCGATAAACATGGCATAGCGACGGCTGTCTGCACAGACCGCCAGCCTCACAGAACTTTCAGGCCCCGGACACGCCGCCAGGCTGTACGAACTCTCGATGCAGGCGCGAGACGAATTGCAACTGCTTCTGCGAACCGATCTGCCAGATGGCACACGTTCGGATATAGCGCGGTGAGTCGCTTCGGACATTCCTACAGCGATGAGCGTGACGCCCTCGGCGGGGGTGTCCGAAAGTGCACAGGCCTTTCAAAACCACCGGCTAAAATGTTTAACTCACGAACGTTCTCTCGCACCGGGACACGGAATTGTCTATACCTGTAACGCCCGCGTTCGGAATCGTCACGTGCGCGATCGTCACGGCCGTCATGACGATGACGGGCTGCAGTCACAAGAAACAGCCCCAGCCGCCGCCACCGCCGCTGGTCAAGGTCCAGACGCTGCAGTATCAACCGGTGACCCTGACGACCGAACTGCCCGGTCGCACGGTTCCTTTTCGGGTGGCCGACATCCGGCCCCAGGTCAGCGGCGTCGTCCAGAAGCGCATGTTCGTCGAAGGCAGCGACGTACACGCCAACCAGCAGCTTTATCAGATCGATCCGGCGCCCTACCAGGCCTCTTACGACAGCGCCATCGCGACCGTTGCCTCCTCGAAGGCACAGGTCGAACGATACAAACCGCTGGTGGAAGTGAACGCGGTCAGCAAGCAGGACTATGACAATGCGGTGGCGACCGCCGAGCAGAACAAAGCGTCGGCCGAGACCGCGCACATCAATCTGGTCTACACCCGGCTGCTGTCGCCGATCTCAGGAAGAGTCGGCCGATCGAGTGTGACCGAGGGGGCGCTGGTCACGGCCAACCAGACACAAGCTTTGGCTACCGTGCAGCAGCTCGACCCTATCTACGTGGACGTTACACAGCCCAGTGCGGTGCTGCTTCGCCTCAAACGCGAATTTGCCGCGGGCGAGATCACGCAGGCCGGCAAAGACCAGGCTGAAGTGCATCTGAAGCTCGAGGATGGCAGCGACTACGGACCGGCCGGCAAGCTGCAGTTCGTCGAAGTGTCAGTCGACCAGACCACCGGCTCGGTCACCCTGCGTGCGCTGTTTCCCAATCCCGATAAACTGCTTCTGCCGGGCATGTTCGTTCGCGAGCAGATCGAGGAAGGCAGTCGCAACCAGGCTTTGCTCGTGCCACAGCTCGCAGTCACGCATGACCAGAAAGGCGATCCAACTGCACTTGTCGTCGGCAACGACGGCAAGGTGGAACTGCGTACGCTGAAGGCCGATCGGGCCATCGCAGACAAATGGCTGGTGACTGATGGCCTGAAGGCGGGCGACAGGGTGATCGTCGAAGGGCTGCAGTTTGCCAAGCCCGGCACCATGGTCAAGGCGGAGGAAGTTCAGACTCAGAACGCCACGCCAAATGCGCAGCCAAGCGCTCAGCCAAATGCCGCGCCTCCTCAGGATGCGAGCAGTCCCCGACAGCCGAACGGCCCCTAGGGAAACCCGTGGTCAACTTCTTCATCGATCGGCCCATCTTCGCGTGGGTCATCGCGATCGTGATCATGCTGGCGGGCACGCTGGCGGTCGTCACTCTGCCGGTCGCCCAGTACCCGAGCATCGCGCCCCCCGCCATTTCAATCACGGTAGCGTATCCCGGCGCGTCGGCCGAGACCGTGCAGGACACGGTGACTCAGGTCATCGAGCAGCAGATGAGCGGACTCGACCATCTGCTCTATTTCGCTTCGGAAAGCGACAAAGACGGCTCGATGACGATCACGCTCAACTTCCAGCAGGGAACCAATCCTGACATCGCGCAGGTACAGGTACAGAACAAGCTTCAGCTGGCTTTGCCGCTACTGCCGACCGAGGTGCAGCAACAGGGACTGAGAGTTGCCAAGGCGACGAAAAACTTCCTGATGGTCATCGGTTTCGTCTCGACCGATGGCAGCATGCAAGGCCAGGACATCAGCGACTACATCGCCTCGCACGTGCAGGATCCGATCAGTCGTACGCCGGGTGTCGGCGACTACCAGTTGTTCGGCGCGCAATACGCGATGCGCATCTGGCTGGACCCCTCGAAGCTGACCAACTTCGCCCTCAATGCGGACGATGTGACGACCGCGCTGGAAGCGCAGAACGTGCAGGTCGCATCGGGCGAACTGGGCGGCCTACCCTCTGTTCCCGGGCAGCGCATGAACGCCACGATCGTGGGTCCTCAGCGCCTGCAGAGCGCCGACCAGTTCCGGCACATTCTCCTCAAGGTCAACGGCAATGGTTCGCGCGTCCTGCTGGGCGACGTCGCGCGCATCGAGCTGGGTGCCGAAACCTATGCCATCAGCTCGGCTTTCAACGGACAGGCTGCCTCCGGCATCGCGGTCAAACTGGCACCTGGCGCCAATGCGCTGGATACCGCCAAGGCCGTCCGGCAGACCCTCGAACAACTGAAACCATTCTTCCCGCCCGGATTGGAAGTGGCCTACCCGTTCGACACCACGCCGTTCGTCCGCATCTCGATCGAGGAGGTGGTCAAGACGCTGTTCGAGGCCATCGTGCTGGTGTTCATTGTCATGTATGTGTTCCTGCAGAACATTCGCGCGACGCTGATACCGACGATCGCCGTGCCGGTGGTACTGCTGGGAACGTTCGGCATCCTGGCGGTGGCCGGATTTTCCATCAACACGCTGACGATGTTCGGCATGGTGCTGGCAATTGGCCTGCTGGTCGACGATGCCATCGTCGTGGTCGAGAATGTCGAGCGCGTCATGCAGGAGGAAGGACTCCCGCCGCGCGAAGCGGCGCGCAAGTCGATGGGACAGATCACCGGCGCGTTGGTAGGCATCGCACTGGTATTGTCGGCCGTGTTCCTGCCGATGGCCTTCTTCGGCGGGTCGACCGGCGTAATCTATCGTCAGTTCTCCATCACGATCGTATCCGCCATGGCCCTGTCCGTGATGGTGGCACTGATCCTGACGCCGGCCCTGTGCGCGACGCTGCTGAAGACGCCTCACGACGAGGCCCAGAAACATCACGGCGGTTTCTTCGAATGGTTCAACCGCAATTTCAACCGCGCTAATCATCAGTACGAGCGCGCGGTTGCCCACGTGAGCGCACGCACGGGGCGGTACCTTGTCGTCTACCTGATCATCGTCGTACTGATGGGCGGTCTTTTCGTCCTCATCCCGCGATCGTTCCTGCCGGATGAGGATCAGAGCGTGATGTTTGCGCAGGTGACGACGCCGCCCGGTACACCCGCCGAGATCACCGACAAGCTGTTGGGCCAATTGCGAGACTACTTCCTCAAGCAGGAATCGGCGAGCGTGGCCTCCGTCTATACGATCAACGGTTTCAGCTTCGGCGGCCGCGGACAGGGCTCGGGCATCGCCTTCATCAGCCTGAAGGACTGGGGCTTGCGCCGGGGCGCCGACGAGTCCGTCAAAGCCGTCGCGGCGCGCGCAAACAAGTTCTTTTCGACTATCCGTCAGGGCCAGCTCGTCGCCTTCGCCCCGCCTGCCGTGCTCGAACTGGGCAATGCGACCGGATTCGATTTCGAACTGCTGGACCGTGGCAATGTCGGTCACGATGCGCTGATGCAGGCTCGCGGCAAGTTGATGCAGCTCGCTCATGGGAATGCCGACATCACCGGTCTGCGTCCCAATGGACTGGATGACGAGCCGCAATACCAGCTGGATATCGATTGGGAAAAGGCCAGCGCGCAGGGCCTGTCTATCGCCGCGATCAGCAACACGCTCGCGGCCGGCTGGGGTTCGACCTATGTCGACCAGTTCATCGACCGCGGGCGCGTGAAGAAGGTTTTCATGCAGGGCGATGCGCCATCGCGCATGCTTCCGCAGGACCTCGATCGCTGGTACGTACGCAACGGCAACGGCGACATGATTCCGTTTTCGGTATTCTCCACGGCTCACTGGACCTATGGTTCGCCGAAGCTGGAACGATACAACGGCGTGGGCTCATTGGAATTTCTGGGAACGCCGAGTGCCGGTAAGAGCACTGGGGATGCGATGAAGGCGATGGAACGCCTGGCCGGGCAATTGCCGAAGGGCATCGGGTTCGACTGGACCGGATTATCCTATGAAGAACGACTGTCCGGCTCGCAGGCACCGATGCTCTATGCCATCTCCCTGACGGTCGTATTCCTATGCCTTGCCGCGCTGTATGAAAGCTGGTCGATCCCCGTAGCCGTCATGCTGGTGGTACCGCTCGGCATCATCGGTACCGTCACCGCCACGCTGTTGCGCGGTCTCGGCAACGACGTCTTTTTCCAGGTGGGTCTGCTGACCACTGTCGGCCTGGCGTCCAAGAACGCCATCCTGATCGTGGAATTCGCCAAGGAGAATCACGACGGCGGCATGAGTCTCGTCGATGCCACGGTCACGGCTGCCAAACAGCGTCTGCGGCCGATACTCATGACATCACTGGCATTCATTCTCGGCGTGCTGCCGCTGGCCGTCGCCACGGGGGCCGGCGCCGGCGGACGCACTGCCATCGGTACCGGCGTCATCGGCGGTATGTTGACTGCCACCCTCCTCGCCATCTTTCTGGTACCGGTCTTCTTCGTCCGAGTGCGCACCTGGTTTCCCGGCGTCCCCACGGAGCCCGGCACCGGCACCGATCATGCCGTCGAGCAGGTGGATGCACCCCAGGGACCGGATCGACCGTGAAACGCCGCCTCGACAGCGCTACGGGTGTCGTCATCGCACTCATCGCCGGTGCGACGATGCTGCAGGGCTGTACGCTCGAGCCCCATTACCAGCGGCCCGCAGCACCGGTGCCGCAGGGCTGGACCGATTCGCAGTCACCGCAGTCGACGCCATCAAATGGCACGTCCCCGAACGGGACGCCGGCCCCGGAGCTTGGGTGGCGACAGTTCTTTCCCGATCCCAACATGCAGCGCCTGATCGCACTCGCGCTCGCCAACAATCGGGACCTGCGAGTAGCGGTGCTCAATGTGCAGCAGGCACAAGCGCAGTATCGGGTACAACGAGCGGATCTCTTTCCCACCATCTCGGCAACCGCGGAAGAGCAGGCCCAGAAATACCCCGCCAGCGTGCTGGCAGCCGAGAGCGGAGTAGGCGCAGCCGCAACAGGTACTCTGCCGAGTAGCGGTGTGACCATCCGTACCTATCAAGCCGAGCTCGGATTCACATCCTACGAGCTGGACCTCTTCGGCAGGATACGCAGCCTCAATCACGCGGCATTCGAACAGTATCTGAGCGCCGAGGAAAACCGGCGCAGCAGCCAGCTGAGCCTCGTCTCTGAGGTCGTGAGCGGCTATCTCGCGATCCTGGCCGATGAGACGATCCTGAAGGTGACGCGCGAAACCATCGACAGCCAAGGCGCTTCCTACGAACTGACGAAACGCAGCCTCGAAGCCGGTACTACCACTGCGCTGGCATTCAGTCAGGCTGCATCCACCGTCGACACTGCGCGCGCCAATCTGGCCGAATACACACGACAGGAAGCGCAGGACCGCAATGCCCTGATGCTGCTGCTCGGCTGCCCGATACCGGAGGAGTTGACCTTCGACATCGACCTGGGCACGGTCGACCTGCCGGCAGATCTGCCTGCCGGCGTGCCGTCCATCACCCTGACTCAGCGGCCGGACGTACTTGCCGCCGAACATCAGCTCATCGCCGCCAACGCCGACATCGGCGCTGCCCGCGCGGCGTTCTTTCCCAGCGTCACCCTGACCGGGTCGTACGGGACCACCAGTACGCAGCTCTCGGGACTGTTCAAGGCCGGTTCCAGTGCCTGGTCCTTTGCGCCACAGATCACCTTACCGATCTTCACCGGTGGCAAGAACAAGGCCAGCCTCGACCTGGACAAGATCGAGAAAGACAGCAACGTCGCACAGTACGAGAAGGCCGTGCAGACCGCCTTCCGCGAGGTCGACGACGCGCTTTCTGCACGCCAGACGCTGAATGATCAGCTGACGGCTCAGCGCGCCGTTCTGGAAGAGACCTCTCAATCCTACAATTTGTCACAACTGCGCTTCAAAAGCGGGGTGGACAGTTATCTGCCGGTGTTGGATGCTCAGCGGTCGCTGTATTCCGCACAGCAGGCGCTCGTGAGCCTCGAGCTGACGCGCCTGCAGAATATGGCAACTCTGTACAAGGCACTCGGTGGGGGTATCCGCGAGAACACCGGGCATAATTAGCGTTCGCGGGGGGTCGGGAAGATGGTGGCGTCGAGGGCCGAGAATCAGTCCTATCGGGCACCTACTCAGGGTGTCGCGGCAGTCGTCAACTTCGGTTTGAGCATCCTGGCAGCCATTCTGCAGATCTGCACCACCGTGGCCGTGGTACAGGCGTTGCCGCCGCCCATCGCCGGTATCTACTTCAAGGGCGTCGTCCTGTGTTATGGCCTGGCCGCACTGCTTCGAGGCAAGTACGAGCTCTTTGCAACCCACTACCTGATCGGCGGACCGGCCGATCCCACCTTCCCCTTGCGCGATCTGGTTCGAGGAATCGGCATTCGCGTCCTCACCCGAAGCGCGATCGCCTGCGCGATTCTCCTGGTGGTCACCACCGATCTGGACGTGGTCGAACCGCATCTGCGACCCTTCCTGCAGACCTATCTGCCCTTCGTGCTGGCAGTGCCGTTCGCGACCCTGGCTTTCTTCCTGGCCATGGTGCTGCGCGCGGTCAACCGCTTCGTCGGCAGCTTTGTTGCCGCTGCCTACAGCATCAACCTGGTAGTCCTCATCGTCGCCGCCAATGCGCCGGGCTCATCTGAGAATGTGCTGGAAGTGCTGTCGTGGGGATTCCTCGGCGGTGCCATCCTCGCCGCCGGCGTCGCCGTGCTGGTGACGCGCAAGATCTTTCCGAAGCAGCCGGCCGCTGCCCGCAGGAAGCTCGATTCGAGAAGCTGGCGCGAGATTTATCTCTCCGTGGGTCGCCATGGGCTGACCGGCATCACTTACGCCTGCCTGCAATGGGGACCGGTGTGCGTACTGGCGTTGCTCGGTTCCGAAACACAGGTGGCGCACTTTGCGGCCGCCACCCGTACCGCCCAGGTCATCGACTTCCTGCTGCCGGCGGCGCTGTTGATCCCCCAGAGCATCCTGCTGCATTCGCGCCTGTCCGGTTCGATGCGCACCGGTCAGGGCAAGCTGGTCATGGATCTGGCGGTCGCGGTGACGATGACGAGTGTCAGCGTTCTGGCGCTGGCCGTGGTGACACCGTGGATCATCGGCCAGTTCGGACCCAACTACACCGGTCTCGCCGACCTGTTCGTTCTGTTGTTCGCCACGCAGTGGGTGACGGGTGTGTGCCGTCCTGCCATCGGGCACGTCGCAGTGGAATGGGACATGACCCAGGTGCGTCGAATCCTCCTGATCAGCATGATCGTCGCGGTCGCATTGAGTATCGGCGCGGTCTCGATGTTCGGATCGCTCGGTGCAGCGGTGAGCGTGCTGGTGGGTGCCCTGGTGTTCAACGGTCAGGCATTGCAGGCCGCGTTCTCGACCTGCCGGCGACGGGGCATACCTGGCGCGGATTGCTAGTTCCGGCTCGAACCGCCAGTCGCTGGCCCACTGGCGAAATCAGAAGTCAGTAGAATACGCGGCGGCACGCACCGGCGCAGACAGGAGAAGATATGGGGTACCCCACGAAGCTGGACGAGATCCGTTCCGATTACGCTGCACCGCCTCATGTGCCACGGGAGCGCGTGGTAGATCTGGGGTGGACCATGGGAAGCGTACCCAATGATCTGGTCGATCCCTATGTGCCGTTCGAATGGCTGAACGGCAAGGATATTCCACGGCTGCTGTACACGGCGCCGGGCCGCGGCGGCCTCGCCGCGATCGCGGGCGGTTCGCAGGGCAACTGGGTCGTCACTCACTATGAGGACATCGACCGCGTCTACACCGACAACGAATTCTTCTCCAATGTCGGCACGGCCGAATTTCAGCGATTGATCGGCGAGAATTTCCGCTCGATCCCGCTCGCGATCGACCCGCCGGAGCATTCGAAATACCGCATGTTCCTGATGCCGTTCTTTTCACCGGCACGCATCAGTCGGGACATCGAACCGCGCATCCGCGAGGTCGTGGTCGAAATGATCGACGCGATTGCCGCCAAGGGCGAAGCCGACATGGCATGGGACTTCGCCCGGGTTTTCCCCGTCAGGATCTTCATGGGTCTGATGGGCTTTCCGAAAGCGATGTTCGACGACTTCCTCGACTGGGAATGGAACATCCTGCATTCCGGCAGTCTCGAGAAGATGCAGTGGGCACTGCGCAGTGTGCTCGACTTCCTGCGCAGCTTCATTGCCGAAAAGGAAAAGCAGCCGGACGAGCATCTGACATCTTCGATCGTGCACGGCCAGATCGAGGGCAAGCCGCTCAGCGATGACGAGAAAATCGGCATCGTCTGGTTCCTGTGGCTCGGCGGCCTCGACACGGTAGCTGCCACGATCAGCCAGATGTATCGTCGCATGGCGCTGCAGCCCTCCATCCAGCAACGGCTGCGCGAGCAGCCGGAGCTGATCGCGGGCGCTGTCGAAGAATTCCTGCGCACGCAGCCCATCCTGAGCAGCCGCCGGACGGCGACCCGGGATTTCGAGTGGCATGGCATGCAGATCAAGAAAGGCGAGGGTTTCTCCTGTCTCAACCCGGCCGGCAATTTCGATCCCGCGCGCTTCAAGAACCCACGCGAGTTCGATCCGACGCGTAAGGGCAACCGCCATTTCACCTTCGTCGCCGGGGTCCACTCCTGTCTCGGCGCGCATCTCGCCAGACGCGAGCTGCGGTTGCTGCTAGAGGAGTGGTTCAAGCGCATACCTGAGTTCAAGGTAAAGCCCGGCGCGGACACGACCGTCTTTCCAGGGTTACTCTCGATCCGCAATCTACCGCTGGTATGGGACGCGCAGCGCGGCGGCGGTTCCGTGGCCTCGCGCAAATAGTCCTCGCCATGTCGGGCATGATCGTCGCGCCGCAGATTCGCGATCTGAACGTGCTGGCGCAGGAACTCGTATCGTGGATCGCGCCGCGAATGCCGCAGGCGTGCGACGTTCAGGCCGTCGATCTGTCCTATCCGTTCGGTGCCGGCATGTCGCACGAAACGATCCTGTTCGATCTGCGTTGGACGCAGAACGGTCGGCCGATGCAGCGCGGCCTGGTGGTACGTATCAAGCCCACCTGGCACACGGTCTATCCGGATGATCTGTTCGAACAGCAGTACCAGCTGATGCATCTGATACATCAGCGCGGCATCGTGTCGGTGGCCGAGACGCTCTGGTTCGAGCACGACCCGACGTTGCTCGGCGCGCCTTTCTTCGTCATGCAGCGGATCTACGGGCGCGTCGCGGTCAGCATGCCCTCCTATGCGGAAACCGGTTGGGTGGTCGAGGCGACCCCCGAGCAGCGCCACAGGATGACCAGCAACGGCGTACGCCAGCTCGCCGCTGTCCAGCGGCTGCCGCTGGCGGCGGCGTCATTCCTCGAAGGCCCTGCAGGTGCGAAGTCCGGACTCGAGCAGGAATGGGACAAGTATCGGCGATTCGCAGCCTGGGTCAGCCTGGACCGGCGCTGGTCGCCGCTGGAGCTCGCGATAGCGCATCTGGAGCGCACCTGGCCGAAACATCAGCCTGCGGGCCTGGTCTGGGGTGATGCGCGCATCGGCAACATGATGTTCGACGAGAACTTCGAGGTGGTCGCCGTCACCGACTGGGAGCAACCGTCCCTTGGTGGCGCGCTGCACGATCTGGCCTGGTGGCTCGAAATGGCCGCGATGCGCGAATGGGATCAGGACGGGCGTCCGACTCTGCCGGGCTTCCTGACTCGCGATGAAGTCATCAACCTGTGGCAGAAGGAAACCGGCATCGCGGTCGACGATCTGCAGTGGTACATCGATTTCACGCGCTTCAAGGTCGCCTGTCTCGGCATCCGCACGGCGGCCCTGAGAAGCTGGCCGACGCCGACAGAAGAAGACATGCTGCGACGAATGAATCTTCCGCGGACAGGATGAAGGCATCATGAAGGCATGGTTGTTCACGGGTGCACACCAGCCGCTGGAGCTGATCGAGCGCGCGACGCCGACGCCGGGACCTGAGGAAGTGCTGCTGCGCGTAGTGGGATCCGGCCTGTGTCACAGCGATGTCGGGCGCATGGACGGAACACTGACGCCCTACATGCCGGTTCCGCCGCCGATCGTGATGGGGCACGAGGTCGCGGGCATCGTGGCGGCCACGGGAGCCGACGTGGCGGACTACCGCGTGGGCGATCGTGTCGTGGTCTCGGGCACACTCGAGTTCTCGCCCGGACGGGACCGGGATGGCGGCTATGCGACACACTGCGTGATGCCGACCTTCAGTCTGGTTCGCTTGCCCGACGCCGTCAGCTTTTCCCAGGGCGCGGCGGCCACGGACGCCGGGCAGACATCGCACCATGCCGTAGTAGTCGCCGGAAAGATCCGCGCCGGCCAGCGGGTCGGCATCATCGGTCTGGGCGGACTGGGTATGACGGGTGCCCGAATCGCCGTGTTGCGCGGCGGCGAGGTCTACGCCGCCGAGCCCCGACGCGAAGCCTGGGATGCCGCACGCACGCAGGGCGTGCGCGATGTGTTCGAAGATGTCTCGAGCTTTGCCAACCTGAAGCTGGACCTGATCGTGGATTTCGCTGGCTTCGGCACGACGACCGCTGGGGCCATCAGCACCGTCAAACGTGGCGGCCGCGTCGTCCAGGTGGGCCTTGGCAAGACGCAGGCACTGATCTCGACAATGGAGCTGATCGCCAAATCCGTCACGCTGCGCGGTTCGGCCGGCGGCAGTGCCGCCGACACCTCCGCGGTGCTCGACCTCATGGCCAGGGGCGATCTGACGATCGAGGCCACGACCATCGATTTCGATCAGATCCCGGCCGGCCTCGCGCGCCTGCAGCGCGGCGGCGTCGTGGGCCGGATCGTGGCGGACCTGGGCTGACTACCCTGGACTGATCACATTGCGTAAGCCGGATAGACCAACGCGGCACCATCGATGACCAGCGTGTCGCCGCTGTGGAAGCGCGACGCGTCGCTGCAGAGATAGGCCCCGATACCCTCGAAGTCTTCCGGCGTACCGGGCCGCGCAATCGGGGTCTTGGATGAGAAGAACCCGTCGACCTTGGCCATGACCGCCGGATCCTGGCCTTCCATGAAACCCGTCTTCGTATAACCGGGCGCTACGGTGTTGGCGCGAATGCCGTACTTGCCCAGTTCCGTCGCGATTCCGCGCATGACTGCGCCGAGGCCGCCCTTCGCCGCGGTGTAGTTGGCGATGCCGTTCACGCCCTGAAACATAGAGAGACTGCCGCAGAACACCAGCGAACCACCCGGCTCGCCTGCCTTAGCGCGCTCGACCATCAGTTTGGCGCCCTCACGCAGCGTGTAGAACGCGCCATGCAGGCTGACGGCCAGCAGGTCATGCCATTCGTGCGAGTCCAGCGTCAGAAAGGAGCGGCTGTTGGACGGGCGACCCGAATTCGCGAACACGCAGTCGATGCGGCCGAAATCCGCCATCAGCTGTTTATAGCCAGCGACAACTTTGTCTTCGCTGGTGACATCGATCTGATAGACCTCGACCCGCCGGGCACCGGCGGCGAGCAGCGTCTGTTTCGCTTTCGCATTCTTCTCGGCATTGCGCGCCCAGATCGCAACATCGCCGCCCATCCGGGCCGTACCCGTCGCGAAACCCAGGCCGATGCCGCTATTTCCCCCGGTAACGAGGGTCACCTTGCCGGTGCAGTCAAACAGATGCTTACCCATGTCAGTCCATCCCCTTATATTTCTGGACCCGCCATATTACAGGCCACAGCACAGGCACGCGCGCTACAGGCACTCCCGGATGCGCTGCGCGTTGGCGTGCAGAATCGCGGCATCCGCTTTAACGGCAGCGTGCATTCGCAGCGGATCGCCCCGTCGCGGGATGATATGAAAGTGCACATGCGGCACAGTCTGCCCGGCCACCGCACCATTGATCTGAGCGATCATCAGACCAGGCACATCGAACGCGCGCTTGACGGCAGCCGCGAGCTTCTGCGTGGTACGGATGCAAGCGACCGCGCCTTCCGGCGACAGCTCGAGCAGCGTCTCGGCGGCCTCGCGCGGAACGACCAGCACGTGACCATCGGCCTGCGGCATGATGTCCATGAAGGCGACCGTGAGCGCATCCTCATAGACGCGCTCTGACGGCAGCTCGTTGCGCAGGATCTTTGCGAAGACGTTGTTGTGGTCGTAGGCCATGGTGCGGATTTCGATCTTGCCGGAGGCGCCTCCCGATGACAACGCGCCCTGCGCTGGTTATTGCGACGACCGTCACCGCAAACGCCATGCAGCCTCGCTCACAATCGGCTGCATGATCGCGACCGGAATGTTTCTCGATTTGCGGCGTGAGAATCATCATCCCGAGTTACGGTACTGAATTAATGTCCAGTTCGGATACGGTCGCGCTCGAGCGCGAAATTCTGCGAACCCATCTTTCCCGTCGCGACTTTCACAAGGCATCGCAGTTCATCAGCGCCGCGAAAGCTTGCGATAACAACGTGGTACGCGAGGCGCTGCTGATATCCGCGCTCGTGTGCTACAGCCGGCCGTTCTCGTGCAGCAAACCCGCGGCGAAATCCGGTTTCGCGGATCCGGCTGGCAACAGCGGGGCTCTCGACACCCCGCAAACCGGCAAGGCCCTGCACGATCGGCTGGTCGGACTGCGAACCCGGACGGTGGCGGAGGAGGACCTGGCCGCCTACGACCTGCAGCTCGAGCCCAGTCGGCGGGGAAAATCGGCCAAGGTGTTTTTTACGCCCCAACGGTTCCGCAGCCGTACCTGGAGTGTGCTGCGTGAGAACATCGACCTCGAAGCTTTCAGCCAGCTTGCAGACGCAATGCACGGCCGTTGCACCGAGCTTCTTACCGACCTCAGCGACCAACTCGCTGAAGTTCAGCCCTACCGCGCGAGCGACACGAACTAGCCGCTGGCGCCGCTGACCAGAGGCCGCCTAAGCTTGCTGCAGAAGTAGGCGGGGAAGCGGGGTATGCCGGTGACGGGCTTCGATTTCACCAACAAGGTTGTCATCGTCACGGGCGCCAGTGAAGGCATCGGCGCCGTGACCGCAAAACTGTTCGCCCGGAACGGCGCCGATCTCGTCATTGCGGCGCGGCGACAGGGCAAGCTCGAGCAGGCGGCTGTCGCGATCCGCGACATGGGCAGACGTTGCCTCGCGATACCGACCGACGTCACCGAACCTGACGCGATCAAAGCATTGGTGGAGGGTGCGCTGCGCGAGTTCGGTCGCATCGATATCCTCATCAACAACGCCGGTGGCTCCGTTCGCTCTTCGCTGCGCAAGCTGACCCCGGAAATCTGGCAACGCGGCCGAGCACTGAATCTGGACAGCGCGGTCTACTGCACGATGGAGGTCGGCAAACACTTCCTGGAGCGCAAGGCCGGCGTCATCGTCAACATCTCCTCCGTGGCCGGCATCACGGGAACCATGGGCGAAGTACCGTACTCTGCCGGCAAGGCCGGCCTGCAGATGTTTACCCGAGTGGCAGCGGCCGAATGGGGGCCACACGGTGTACGCGTCAACTGCGTTGCCCCCGGGATGACGCTGACCGAAGGAATGCAGAGCCGCGTTGACGCCGGCTTCTACAAACTCGATCAGGTCAGCGCCCGGTTCCCGTTGCGGCGCCCGGGAAGCTGCGAGGAAGTCGCCTACGCGGTGCTGTTCCTCGCCAGCAATTACGCTTCGTATATCACTGGCCAGACACTGGCTGTCGATGGCGGCCCGCCGATTTCGGGGTTTACGGATTAGAAGCTACTTGCCGTTCCTATCGCGCCCGCGACGAGCACCGCCCTTGACGCGGGTGCCAGCCGTATGCGGATCCTTGAGAAAGCCACTGGTGAAAAACACCGCTATCTGATCGATCAACGCCGGCGTATCCCAGCGTTTACCGACGAACGCTCGATCCATCGCCAAGGCGAAGTACACGCCGAAGACGGCGAGCTCAACGAAATTCGGATCGAGCGAGTCCTTGACCAGACTGCTCATTGCGCGCGCCCTGTCCCCAAGCAACGGCTCGATCCGCTCGCGGTACAGCTGCTTGCCAAAGGCAAGATCGGAAAACAGTGCGGCGGTGAAAAACGGGAAGATCTTCGCCATCAGTTCCGCATTGACCTCGGCGGAAGCACGACCGAGCCGATCCAGTTGCTCGAAGGAATTGGCGAACTCGTAGCCTTTGGCGCGATCGCTCATACCTCGCATCGCTTCGAGAAGCGGTTCGACGACGGCGGCCTGAAACAGCGCTTCCTTCGACTCGAAATGCTCGAACAGCGTCGCCTGACTGGTAGCGGCTGCCTTCGCCAGATCACGCGTCCGCGCACCCTGCAGGCTGGTCTGGGCAAACACCTCCTGCGCGGCGGCGATGATGCGCTTGCGGCGCTCGGCAGCGGCGAGGTAAGGCCGTCTCCCGGCCTCCGAGCGGCTCTTTGCTTTGCGAGCCTTCGCCCGACTGCCGTTACTGTCAGCGCTCATATTCCAATCACATCCATTCTGTTCAATCGGGCGCATCGCATGTCATCGGCACCGCATTCACGGCCGGGCAGCCCGCGGTCGCAGCTTGTAATTAAAGCACAGCTTGCGTAGCCTCTTGACACAACCGATCAGTTGCTCACTTTAACAAGTGGCTCGCGGCGTCGTTCGCGCCCGCAGGCCCGATACGGGCGGGAAAACCATCATGAATGCTGCCGCACAGCCCCAGGACACGCCGCAGTCGAAGGCGGCTCGCATCGAAAACCTCAGCCGCGAGGACGCCCAGTTCAGAGCATCTTTCGCGCTCGATTCGGTGATCAAGGCGAAGCGTCAGCCCGGGCTGCGCCTGGCCCAGGTGGTTGAACTTGTGATGGAGGGGTATGCCGACCGGCCGGCGCTGGGTCAACGCTCGAGGAGCCTGGTCACGGATCCTGCGACAGGCCGCAAGACTCTGCAGCTGCTGCCTCATTTCGACACCATTTCCTATCGCGACCTGTGGACGCGTGCGCGCGCTGTGGCGGCCGAGTGGCATCGCAATGCCATCCAGCCGCTCGGTGCCGGCGATTTCGTTTGTATTCTCGATTTCACCAGCCCCGACTACGCAGCACTGATTCTGGCCTGCATACATCTCGGAGCGGTCATCGTGCCGCTGCAAACCAGTGCGCCCTCGCGCCAGCACGCGGACATCATCGCCGAAACCGGCCCGCCCATTCTGGCGGCCGGGATCGACTACCTCGACGCCGCGGTCGATGCGATCCTGGCCGGCACGGCGGTGAAACGCCTGGTGGTCATGAGCTACGACACCCGCGACGACGACCACCGCGACCGCCTCGACAATGCTCGCCGCCGCCTGAGCACGGCCGGCCGCCCTATCGATCTCGACCCTATCGACGCGATCGCTGATCGCGGCGCATCGCTTCCCGCCGCGCCACTCTATGTCCCGAAAGAGGATGAAAACCCGCTGTCGTGGCTCTTCTACACGTCAGGGTCTACCGGGACACCGAAGGGCGCGATGTTCACCGAGCGTCTGGTCATTGGAACCTGGCTGAGTGAGATGCCCCTGCCGGCCATTACGCTGAGCTTCATGCCGATGGCGCACCTGGTGGGCAACGGCTACATGTTGCTGGCGCTCGCGAGCGGTGGCACCAGCTACTGCGCCCCAAAGAGCGATCTGTCGACGTTGTTCGAGGATCTGTCGCTGGCGCGACCCACGATGGCCTCAATCGTGCCGCGCGTGTGCGAACTGCTGCATCATCATTTTCTCGGCGAAGTCGACCGGCGCATGAACGGCAGCGCCGCCGATCCGAAAACGGTCGAGGCCGAACTCAAACGCGAGATGCGCGAGAAGCTGCTGGGCGGCCGGCTGCTGTCGGTCGGCTGCGGATCCGCATCGCTCGCGCCCGAAACCTACGCATTCATGGAATCGATGCTCGATATGCACATGCCGATCGGTTACTCCTCCACGGAGATCGCCGGCGGTACGGTACTGGTCGACTGGAAGATTCAGCGCCCACCGGTCGTCGGCTACAAGCTGGCCGACGTGCCGGAACTCGGCTACTTCAACACCGACAAGCCTCACCCGCGCGGCGAGTTGCTGGTCAAATCCGATCGCAAGATGGCTGGCTACTACAAGCGTCCGGATCTGACCGCGGAGCGCTACGACGAGGACGGCTACTACCGTACCGGCGACATCATGGCCGAGATCGGCCCCGATCATCTGATATACCTCGATCGCCGCAACAACGTGGTGAAGCTCTCGCAGGGTGAATTCGTCGCGGTCTCGAAGCTGGAGGCACTCTATTCGCACAGCTCGCAGATCCGTCAGATCTACATCTATGCCAACAGCGAGCGCGCCTTCCTGCTGGCCGTCGTCGTTCCGAGCGACGCACTGATCGCGTTGCTCGACGCCGGTCAGGCCGCGCAGGTGAAATCTGCCATCCGCCGCTCGTTGCAGCAGATCGCCGAAGAACAGCACCTGAATGGTTATGAGATTCCGCGCGACTTCCTGCTTGAGCGCAGGCCCTTCAGCCTGCAGAACGGCCTGCTGTCCGAGATCGGCAAGCATCAGCGCCCCAAGCTCCGGGAGCGTTACGGCGATCGACTGGAACAGCTGTACGCGCAGCTCGCGCAGGACCGTTTGAAGGAACTGCGCGCACTGCGCGGTGATGCACGCGACCAGCCGGTGCTTGAAACGGTGACCCGCGCGCTGCAGGCAACGCTGGGCATCCCGGCGGCCGACGTTCGATCGGACCTTCGTTACGGCGACCTCGGCGGTGACTCACTGTCGGCGCTGCAGCTCTCGCTGCTGCTGAAGGACATCTTCGGCGTCGAAGTCCCGGTCGGCGTCATCACCAACCCGGCCGCCGATATTGCGCAGCTCGCTCGCTATATCGACGCCGAGAGAAACGCCAGCGGCAAACGCCCCACGCCGGCCACGGTACACGGCAGTGACGCCACTCGTGTCACGGCCAGCGACTACAAACTGGAAAAATTCATCGATCCAGCGTTATTGCAGAAGGCACGTACTCTCGCACCGCCTGACGGTGCGATCCGCACCGTACTGCTGACGGGCGCCACCGGTTTCCTCGGGCGTTTCATGGCAGTGTCGTGGCTCGAGCGCCTGGCAAAGACCGGCGGCCGGCTGGTCTGCATCGCCCGTGGTTCCAACGCTGCGGATGCACGCGGTCGTATCGAATCGGCCCTGGCGAGCGATGCACAGCTGTTGCAGCACTTTCGCAGTCTCGGGTCCGAACATCTCGAGGTGCTCCCCGGTGACATCGCGCTGCAGAACCTGGGACTGGACGAAGCAACCTGGGAGCGGCTGGCGAGCGAAGTCGAGCTCATCGTCCATCCCGCGGCGCACGTCAATCACGTGCTGCCATACAACCAGCTGTTCGCCGCGAATGTGGCCGGGACCGCGGAACTCATCCGCCTCGCGATCACGACGCGGATGAAACGATTCCACGACATCTCCACACTCGGCGTTAACTCCGTCGCCCGCGGCATCGTCGACGAAGACAGCGATATTCGTGAGGTGATGGCGGACTGCGAACTCAACGACAGCTACGCCAATGGTTACGGCGTCAGCAAGTGGGCCGGCGAAGTACTGCTGCGGGAAGCCTTTGACCTGTGCCAACTGCCGGTTGCCGTTTTCCGACCCGGCATGATCCTCGCGCACACCCGTTACGCCGGTCAGTTGAACGTACCCGACATGTTCACCCGGTTGTTGTTCAGCCTGATCGCGACCGGCGTGGCGCCCGCGACGTTCTACGCGCAGGATGCCCGCAATGGGCGGCCGAAGGCCCGGTACGACGGTATTCCGGTGGATGTTCTCGCCGACTCGATCACCGCCATCGGCGCCCGGCAGGCGCCGGGCTTTCACACCTACAATCTCAGCGCCGCCGACGGCGGGCATGTGTCGCTCGACGACTTCGTCGACTGGCTCATCGAGGCCGGTTGCGGCATCGAGCGAATCGACAGTTACGACAGCTGGCTTTCGCGCTTCGAGACCGCCATGCAGGCGCTGCCGGAAGAGCGACGCCAGCAGTCCATGCTCGCGATCCTGGGTCCCTATCGTCAGCCGCAAAAGGCCGTCACGAAGTCAGTATTGCCTGCGGCGCGATTCCTGTCGGCCTCGAAGGCCGCGGGGTTCGAGATGCCGCCATTGTCCGCTGCACTGATCAACAAGTACGTCGCGGATCTCAGGCACCTGAAACTGGTTTGACGGTTGCCATCGGCACTGGACAGTGCTGGCGGCACCCTCAGGTCAGGTGACCACCCGGCCGCCGTTGACCCCCACTGTCTGTCCTGTGAAATAGCCGGTCGCCTCCTGGCATAGCCAGGCGACGGCGTTGGCCAGATCCACCGGCTCGCCCGTGCGGCGCACCGGTATCGCCTTCAGCAACTGTTCCTGAGACAGCTTGGCGCGGTGTTTATTGGCCTCCGACATGATCGTGTTCATGATCGCGCCCGGCGCCACGTTGTTGACCGTGATGCCCAGCGGGCCCAACTCCTGCGCCAGGGATCGGGTCAAGGTCACGATGGCACCTTTCGAGGATGAATAGGTGGTCATGTTGACAGACCCCGTCTGTGCACTGGAGGACGAGATGTTGACCACGCGTCCCCACTTCGCCGCTTTCATGTGAGGCAATACCGCCTGGGTCACGAGGATTGTTCCCAGGACATTGACCCGGTATACGCGATTCCAGAGTTCCTCGGTCACTTCCTCGAACGGCGTGAAGTCGGTGATACCTGCGTTGTTCACGACAATGGTGATCGGTCCGAGTGCCTCGCGGCATTCGGCAACCGCCTGCAGAACGTCATTCTGCCGGGTGATATCGGCGCCCAGCGCCACGGCCTTTCCGCCGGACGAACGGACCGACTCGACGGTCTCAGTGCAGCGCACCTTGTCGAGATCGAGCACACCGATACTGACGCCATCCTGCGCGATACGTCGGGCACAGGCCGCGCCGATGCCGGCGGCAGCGCCCGTAATCAAAGCTACCTTCCCCTGCATTTCGATCTCCGGTCAGTCCAGGGCTGCAGCTTTTGTGACGATCGGTCGGCTCTCCCGGGTCCCTTTCATCCGGCGATCCGGATCTCCCGGATCATTGGGTGAGATCACGACATGATCCTCCAGGACGTCCAGCAACTTCCCGACAAACGGCATGTCGCCAAATGCATCCGGCACCCGATAGCTCACCAGGTCACCGACCTTGAACGTAGCGGGGTCGAAATTGAAGTCGAACGGACAGGCCTCGTTTGTGTTCCCCATGCTCTGCATTGTTTCTATCCTCCATCACCGGCTGACGCATGTGCATCGCGAACTGTTGCCACCTCACGGGGCAGGCGCACCTCGAATACTGTACGCGCTTCGGAGCGTACGGCAATGGCCCCCCCATGCGCCGTCACGATCTGGTGGACTATGTACAATCCCAGTCCCAGCCCGCCTTCGCGACCCGAGGGTTCACGACCGGCCCGAAAGGGGTCAAACAGATGGGGCAGCACCTTGGCTGGAATCGTTCCGCCATTGGCAATCTTCAGAAAGACGGCCTGCGGTTCCGTGCCCTCGAGACTCACATGGATCGGCTCTTCCGGTGTGCCGTGCTGCAAAGCATTGCCCAGCAGATTGGAGATCACTTGTCCCAGGCGATCCGCATCCCAGCAACCCAGCAGATTGCCGCTGCGTTCGAATCGAACGCGATCGCCGCCGGCCTCTATCAAACGTTCCTCGACGATGCGCTGGGCCACCTGTCCGACATCGCAGTCCGCCAGTCGTAGCGCGATGCCACCTCCCAGGCGCGAGCGCGCGACGTCCAGCAGATCCTCGATCAGCTGCTGCATGCGCCGTCCGCTGGCCTGCAGGCGTTTGCCGATTTCCGGTATGCGACTGGCATCCTGGCTGCGCTGCAGGATCAGTCCCCAGTTGATGATCGCCGAGAGCGGACTGCGCAGATCATGTCCCAGCACCGCCAGGAAGATCTCATTCAGACGCAGCGTTTCCGTACGCTCCTTCAGCTCTTGCGCCAGCGCGACTTTCTGACGATAGAGCTGGAAAAAAACTTCGACCTTGTTCAGCAGAATGTGTGGTTCGACGGGCTTGAACAGAAAATCGACCGCACCAGCGTCGTAGCCGCGGAACAGACGATGCTGGTCACGACTACCGGCAGTAACGAAGATCAACGGCACATGGCGCGTGCGCTCGCTGCCGCGCATCAGCTCGGCCAGTTCGAAACCGTCCATTTCCGGCATCTGTACGTCCAGCAACGCCAGTGCTACGTCATGCACGAGCAGCAATTCGAGTGCCTCGGTGCCACTGCGGGCGGTTAGGATCT
>DATBAM010000033.1:0-29080 GCA_036271535.1 Steroidobacteraceae bacterium
GGGCTGGAGGGCAGCGTCGCAGTCTATGTCGATGATGTCTATATGCAGACGCAGACATCATCGGCCCAGGAGACAATCGACGTCTCGCAGGTTCAGGTGCTGAAAGGCCCGCAGGGCACACTCTATGGCCGCAACGCGACCGGTGGCGCAGTGGTGATATCGACCAACGACCCGAAGCTCGATGCCGTAGAGGGGTACGTCAAAGCTGGCTACGGCAACCTGAACTGGGCTCGGGAAGAGGCGGTCCTCAATACACCGATCACGTCGGAACTCGCGAACCGCTTCGCCGAGTTCTACCAGTATCGCGATGGCTATGTCAGAGACATCGCGTTCCCCTTCCAGCAGAAGAGTGGCGTTGGTGCGGGTGACACCTGGCAAATACGAGACAAGTTGCTATGGCAACCAGTGGAAGACTTCAGCGCCATTGCCACGGCGCAATACGATCGCCGCGCGGGCAATGGCGCGATCCACAGTCTTCGCTACGCCGCCAATGGAGCACCGACCTCGCTTGGCTTCTATCAGACCGAGCAATCGATCAATCGCGAGGGCGGGGGCGGCGACGACACGGATGCTCTGGAGGCCTCGCTGCGGTTGAGCTATTCGCGTGGCGGTCTGAAATTCACGAACACATTTGCGTATCGATACACCCAGGCCTTCGGCTGCACTGACAACGACGGCCTGCCTGCAGAGGAACTGTATTTTTGTTCGGTGTCGCAACGCAGTCCCAATCCGGGAACGGCCGATGGCAAGCGGGATGACACATTCACCGATGAGTTCCGGGTTGTAACGGATACTGGCGGCCCCCTGGATCTCACGGCCGGGGCATTCTTCGAACACAACCGAGCGCGCTTCGTCGGCCGGATCGGGGGGTCGTTTTTCGGCACACTGACGCCTACGTTCGACAATCGTGACGAACTCGAAGCCGCGTCAGCGTACCTCGATGCCTATTTAAAGTTTACCGACAGGCTGAAGTTGACGGCCGGCGCCCGCTTCACTGACGAGGACAAGTTTCATTCGGTCGTCCTTGATCAGGATGCACTGACCTTGCTGGGAGGTGGGCCCCCTTCAGGCAAACAATCAGTCAATTTCAGAAACTTCTCGCCTCGCGTGGTCCTGTCTTACGACGCCGGATCGGTTGACTATTACGCGAGCTTCAATCGCGGTTTCAAGAGCGGCGGTTTCAATAGCCCGGATCTGACACTCGATCCCGTGCTGCAGCCCGAGACCATCAGCGCTTACGAAGTCGGAGCCAAGTATCGATCGTCGGACGGGAATCTGCATCTCTCCAGTGCGATCTACGATTACGAGTGGAAGAACCAACAGGTGGCCTTCATCACAGGTGGCGGGTCGGGCATTTTGCAGCAGAATGCCGCCGGCGCGCGCATCTACGGTGGGGAGTTGAACGTCGACCTGGCGGTTCTTCAGGACTTGCTGATCAATGCCGGAGCTGCTTACACGCACGCACGGTACACGAGCTTCCCCAATGCGGCGGTCTACAATCTTGTCGCCAGCGGTACCGGGCCTGCGCTGACCGCAACCGCCGACAATCTGGACGGTATGCGGCTGCCCGAGGCACCGGATTTCACCGGGGATGCCAGCATCACATACGGCTTCAGGCTGCCCGCCAACTGGAGTGGTAGCGTCCTCGCCGGTGCGCGCTATACCACCGAGTATGATTTCACGCCGGACGGCGGTGGCCAGCTACATGCGAGTCGCCAGCGTGCTTTTGCGCTGGTTAATCTGACCGGCACGATCTTTACGCCGGTTGAGCACCTGGAACTCGGGTGGTTCGTTTCGAATCTGCTGGATCATCAGTACATCTCCCTGGTATCGACGGGCAGTACCGGTGTGTATATGACTCCCGCAGAGCCGCGTCTGTTCGGCGGTACGGTGCGCTATTCCTTTTGAGTAGTCGCGATCAGTATGACAAGGGAATTCTTCCAACTCGCATATGTGACCACGCACCTTGAGCGGGCCATGCAGGAGCATGAGGTCCTGCATGGCATCCGATCCTTCAAGAAGATGCATGAGTTGCATCTTCCGACCCGTGCTGGCGATGAAGCCGTCGCCCACTTCGCGCTGGCCTTCAAGGGCGAGGTCCAGTTCGAAATCATCGAGCCCCTATCGGGTGATATCGGCATCTATCAGAACGTCCTGCCCGTCGAAGGTTACGCGACTCGCTTTCATCACCTCGGACGCTTCGCCGGCTCTCGCGAGGCGTACGATGCCTGTCTGCGAAATGCGCGAACCCATTGGACGATGCCGATCGACTACGGCGCCTTTGGCGGTTTTTACGCTTATGCAGACGCGCGGCAGGATCTGGGGCACTACCTCGAGTTCTTTACGTTTCCAGACGACGACTTTTTTGCGGATGTGCCGCGTTATTAAGGCTCGAGGAGAGCATCACCATGCAGAGAATCGCCGAATATCGGGGTAACCTGCTCAATCACGTCGAAGCTCTGTACCGGCCCGGCGACCGGGAACTGGTTGTCGCGCTGGCCGAAGTACTCGGTTGTGGCATCGCTGACACGGGTATCGACAGCAGGTCGAGCGGCACCTACCTCGCGATACATCCCGCCCTCGATGATCAGGATCCCAGCAACAATGCCATCTACGTCTCGCAGGTCACCGACGAGCAGTACGCACTGGAAGAGGCGCTGACCGAACTCGGCAAGGGGGACACAGAACTTGCCGGTCATCTGGCTCGTTACCACTCGAAGGCGCAGCACTGGCCCTTCGGGATTCCCCATTTCGGTTTGCGCTACGGGTCTGAGCGGCAGATCGAAGATGTAGCAACGCGTCTACAAAACGCAGCGCCGGCGCTCCAGGAGCGAGTGAAGATTTGTATGTTCCGGCCAGGACCGGACTCAGCCTCCGAGTTCATTCAGGGATTCATCCATCAGGATATCGTCGTGGCAGGCTCGTTCTTCCTTGGGCAGCTGATCGAACTGCAATACCAACCGGAACCCGAACAGTAACCTGCCGGGACGAGGTGTTCGTACGTCACATCATCGGTTGGAAACCGCTATGGAAACGAATGGCACCGGCGTCGGTCGGCTGCTGCCCCTGGTTGCGCCGTACTTCCGCGACCGCGCCGGCGGGGGTGGACGGGCGCAGAGCCCAGCCGGTACCCAGGCCCACACCCAATGATAGGGCACATGCGATGATGATCTTGCTAATGGTCATGGGTTCCCTCCCTTGGGGATCACTCTAATTTCGAACCTTCGCCGGGTCCTTATGGAGTGATGAGGAAGTTATGATTCGGCTGATTTACCTGTCAGCCACGGCCGATCGTGCGCGCCACGCTGCCGGTAGGTATTCTTGTCATATGGACATCGAAGTACGAGCCAGGCGTCTCAGCCTCGAGAGCGATGACGCGCTGCGCCGGGCGGTTCATGCGCTGGAGAGCGAGCGTCTGATCAGCCGTCTGTCCGAGTATGCGAGTCAACCACTCGATCGAATCCTGAGCCGGCTGCCACGAGTTGCCACCGACACCCTGAACGATGCCGTGCGCGCCAGTCTCTACAAGTGTCTCGACGTGGCGGTACGCTCGCTGGGCCGTGATCGTCCGGTGCGCCGCTCGGCGCCAAAGCCCTGGCTGGCATCGACCTTCGCGGGTCTCACCGGCGGGATCGGCGGCGTGTTTGGATTCGTCGCGTTGCCGATCGAGCTACCGGTGACCACGACGCTGATGTTTCGCAGCATCGCGCAGATCGCGCGCAGCCAGGGTGAGGACCTGACATCGCTGGCGAGCCGACTCGCCTGCATGGAAGTCTTTGCGCTGGGGCCCCAGCATGGCGGCGAACGGGAGATCCAAGCCGATGCCGATATCGACGTTGGCTATTACGCGGCGCGAACGCTGCTGACCCGGTTGACCAACGAGGCGGCGATCCTGTTGCTGGAGCGCGGAATGGCGGATGCCTCGCTGCCAGTGGTCGCACGGCTCGTGGCACAGATCTCGTCGCGGTTCGGCCTGGTGGTCTCCGAGCGTATAGCGGCCGGTGCGGTGCCGGTACTGGGCGCCGTTAGCGGAGCTGCGGTCAACGCGCTATTCATGGATCATTTCCAACGCCTCGCGCGGGGCCACTTCACCGTACGCCGGCTGGAGCGTGAATACGGAGCTCCGCTGGTGCGCGAGCGCTATGCCATGCTCTCGCAACCGTACACACGAGCGCGCGCCTGATTAGCGTCTGATCGTCGCCGCAAGGGAGCAGTGGTGGACGTCGCCAGCGAATCCTATGACGCGCGGAAGCTGCGTGAATTGCGACGCATGAAGCTGTACGCGACCTCTTTGCTGGTCGCGATGACGATCATCTTCGTGGTCAGCTTGCGATACGCCGGGCGCTGGCCGTGGCTGGCCCCGGTCAGGGCCTTTGCGGAGGCGGCTATGGTGGGCGCCTGCGCCGACTGGTTCGCGGTCGTAGCACTGTTCCGGCATCCGTTCGGACTGCCGATTCCCCATACGGGCATCATTCCGCGCAGTCGCGAACGGCTCGGCGACGCGCTGGGGCGTTTCATCGCCAGCAACTTTCTCTCTCCCGCCGTGCTGGCGAGACGCCTGGCGAAGGTGGAGGTCGCGCGACAGCTCGGCGAATGGCTGACTGTGCCGGACAATGCGCGCTTCGCGGCCTTGCAGATGAGCCGAATTTTGCAACAGATCCTGCAGTCGCAGCCGCGCGCGCGGTGGGCGCAATGGCTGTCGGGACTGGTTCGCCGCGGCGCTGAAGCGATACCGGCAGCGTCGACAGCGTCGCGGCTGCTGTCGCTGCTTTGGGCGCTGCCGGAGACACGCGACCTGCTCGATCGCATGATCGTGGAAGGTGGCGAGACGTTACTGCGGCACAAGGAGTTCATCCGGGAGAAGGTCGCCGAGAAATCATCCCCATGGTTACGATGGGCGGACGGCGTCCTCAGCGAGCGCATCACGCGCGGACTGTATGACGCGATCGGCGAGATGCGCGATCCCGAACATCCGTTCCGCGTCGAACTCGACCAGGCGATCGAGAAAATGATACGCGATCTTGCCGAGAGCGCCGAACAGCGCGAGTCCGGCGAACGGATCAAGCTGAAGTTGCTCGCGAGTGCGGAATTCGATCGCCAGTTGGGCGAATTGGCCGAAGCGGTGATGGCGCGCTTCGACGACGCGTTGCTGCGGCCGGACAACCAGGTCACCACAATGATCGAGCAAGGTCTGCGCGCGGCAGGCGAGGGCCTGCTGGAGAGCGAACGTACCCGCACCCTGTTCGATCGCTGGGTTCGGCGCGCCGCGCTGCGAGCGCTGGCACCGCGCCGTGCCGATATCGGCGCCTATATTTCCGGCGTGGTCGCGCAGTGGCACACGAGTACGCTGGTCCGCAGACTCGAGCTGCAGATCGGCGGCGACCTGCAGTACATCCGGATCAACGGCACGCTGGTCGGTGGGCTGACCGGGCTGGTCCTTTTCGAAATCTCGACATGGCTGTCGCCTTAGAGCCACGCACGCTGCACGTATCACGGGGTAACCTGTAGTGGCCGTCGGTGCCACGATCCGGCGAGAATGCGCCAGGTTCGAATCAACTCAATGCAGGGGGCGGCCGTGGCGCGTATCGAAATCTCTGGAATCAATATCGAATACGAATTGCTGGGTAAGGAGGGTGCGCCGGCTGTAGCGCTCACTCCCGGAGGCCGTTTTCCGAAGGATACGATCGGGATGAAGGAGTTTGCCGATGCGCTGGTCGCGGGCGGCAAGCGCGTGCTGCTGTGGGATCGGCCCAATTGCGGTGCCTCGGACGTGTGCTTCGATGGTGAGAACGAGTCCGAACTCCAGGGGCGCACGCTGACCCGGTTGATCCGTGCGCTCAAGCTGGGACCCACCGCGATCGCTGCCGGCTCGGGCGGATCGCGCGTGTCGCTGATCGCGGCCTCGCGCGATCCGCAGATCGTCTCGCACCTGATCATCTGGTGGATCAGCGGCGGCACGGTCGGGCTGATCTCCCTCGGCGCCTACTACTGCTGTGGCAGCGCGCTGGCCGCCAGTCAGGGCGGCATGGAGGCGGTTGCAAACCTGCCGGAATGGCAGCTGCAGATTCAGCGCAATCCACGCAACCGCGAGATCCTGCTGTCGCAGGACAAGGATGAATTCATCCGCACGATGGAACGCTGGTGCAGCGTCTACATCCCGTCGCCGATCTCACCGGTGCCAGGCATGTCGCTAGAAGACTTTGCACAGCTGCGGATGCCGGCGCTGGTGTTTCGCAGCGGTGCCAGCGATCTGAGCCACACACGGCGTACCAGCGACTGGGTCAGCCGACTGATTCCGCACTGCGATTATCGTGATCCGCCCTGGAACGATGACGAGTGGAACTACCGTACCGGCAGCAACGCCAAGCAAGGTACCGGTCTCTTCAACAGCTGGCACAAGCTCGCGCCTGCGATCCTGGAGTTCACTGCGAAGAAGTAGCACGCGCCCGCGGCTTCAGGCTGGCCGGCTCGCGCTCACTGGAAGCACAGGTACTGCCACGCGTGCCGGTAGGTCGGCAGGCCGTTGCTGTCGAGGGGCGTGGTCACATCGACGGCGGTGATGTCGTGATACGTCAGCGGCGTGACGAGGGTTGTCGCGGTGAGCGATGAGTCCAGCATGTGGCTGCCGCCGAATGGCGCTGCGACACCGTCTACGCTCGTGTAGCTGCCGAACTGCGGCAGCTGCAGCGCCGGCCAGGTCTGTTGTATGACATTGAACGGGATCAGCGCATCACCCGTATGGGCGAAGCCGAAATAGCGCGCGGCGGCGGTCTGCCCGGCCGAGGTCAACCACGCCGCGACCTGCCCACCGACTTCGTCATCGGGAGCCGACAGGAAGCTGGCGCGATCGACCACCACGCGTTTACCGACATAGGCCGCAAGGCTCCCGCCCTGAGAGTGGCCAGCGACACGTACCGAAGACCAGATGACGTTGCCGTTGGCGTCGAGGTACTGACTCCAATTCTGTTGCGGGTGCTGGGCCGCCAGATAGGTCAGCGCTTTCACGAGACGGTTCTCGACCGAATTGGCGGGCGTGACGCTGACCAGCGACGAGGTGGCAGCGCCGCTGAAAGTGGCCTCGTGAACATCGCCCGGGCAATTCGGATCGCCGGTGGCCGCGCAGGGCGCCGTGACGAGCGATGAATTCTGATAGGCCAGGCCCAATGCGTGATAGCCGTTGTCGGCCGCAGCGGTGACGATGAGAAGGTAGTCCTTCGGTACGGCCCCGGTCCCCGGAAAAAAGACGAACAGCTTTCCCTTGGGAGTTACGGCCGGATTGATATAGGCATAGTGCATGCCGTACGAATCGTCGATGGCCGCATCGGTGACGGCGGGATCGATCACGTATTGGGTGGGTGCCGGTACGGCTGTCTCGGCATACACGTGCAGCGTCACCGGACCGGCCGACGTGGAAGCTGTTCCATTGGAAAGTTGCACACTGATCTGCGAGCCGTCGCCGGCGGCGGTCTGCGTCGCAGTGGTGAAACTGGCGCCGGTCGCGCCTGCGACATCGGCACCGTCGATCTGCCACTGATAGTGAAGGGTCGCGCTGCTGCTGGCCGCCACCTGAAACGTCGCGCTCTGGCCCTCGACCACGGTCTCGCTCCGAGCAGACGAGGTCACCGTGATCGTCGAATCGCCGGCAGGCGAGCCGCTGCTACCACTACCACTACCACCGCTGCTGCCACCAACGCCGCTGCCGTCCGCGGAACTACCGGCGCCACCGCCGCAACTGCTGACTGCGACACTGATCAGCAGCAGCGAGTACGTCATCGAACGCAGCTTCATGGCCGCTGCGCGCGTGCCAGGTAGGCTGCGACGCGCTCTTCGGCGTTCTCGCGAATATTGGCGTAGAAGAGGCTGTAGTCGTAGATATGGTAGCTGCCGAAGAGAGTCAGCATGTCGGCGAAACCACGCCGCCGGGAAAACGGTATATCGACCGTCAGATCTCCTTCGACACAGCGCGCGCCCGTGAGCGCGGTCTCCAGTGGCCGCAGTTGCTCCGCGGGCCGCACGCCTGGCAGCGAGCCCAGGTTCAGGGTTGCGTCGGCATTGCTGTCCGCCGACCAGTCGAGCGGATTGATGCAGACGATGCGCTGGTTTCCCACCCGCTGATATCTGCCGTCGAGCCACACCAGGCGCGTGCCGCGATGCGCGCTCTCGACGGCCCCGGGTTTGACGGTATTCCAGCTAATGACACAGCCGGTCTGTGTGCGGGTCTCACAGATCGGTACACCGGCAGCTGAGATGGCCGACGGCACCTCGTAGCCAACGATATAGGCGGCGACCAGTCGTCTTTGCAGCGGCGTTCCGGCGATCCGTTCCTGCAGCAGCCGCAGTGCATGCAGCGATCCCTGACTGTGTCCGGCCAGGATGAACGGCCGGCCATGGTTCTCGTGCTCGATGTAGTAGTCGAAAGCGCGCTGGACGTCGTCGTAGGCGAGGTCGAGTGCGGTCGCGTCGGCTGTATCGTCTTTCTGGAAGAAGGCCTTCAGCGCGGCCTGCCGGCAGCAGCCGTTGAAGGCGCTGGCCTGAAAGCGCAGGACGCTGCGCTCGATCAGCTCGCTGGTCTGACCCGCCTCGTCGTAGCGCGCATTGGAAGTTCGATCGCTCAGATAGGTCGTCGGGTGGATGAAGAACACATCGGCGGTGGCCCTTCCGCCTGTCGTGGCCGCACTCGCGGCAGCGGTCACGCGAGCGCCGCCGTGATTGCCGGCGCCGGCCGGAATGACGTCGGCGCCGCCGGCACGCCCCGGCCATGCGGCCCAGCTCGTGGAGCGTGAATAGTCCGGTGCCGGCGGCGCGTCGCCGGCGGTGACCGCCCGCGCAATGCCGGCCGGTACGTCGCGCGCGAAAAGACTCAGGGCGCATGCCAGCCAGATGATTGCTCGCGAGGTGTGCGGATGCATGGAGGTTCCCGTTCGACAACTACTTCGGGCGCATCGTACCGGCGTCGCGAGTCGCCGGGGGCGGGACGTGGTGGGGATGTCGTTACGGTCGGTTTCGGGCATGCGGGGTTGTAACCGCCCGTAACAATTCACCACCGGCCGGATGGGTGCCGCAGGCATACTTCTCCCACGATGAATGACCCGAGCACGATGGATCGAATCAGGGTCCTGGTGTTGGACGACGAACCGGAGCTGCGCGCGCTGCTGCAACGGTACCTGTCGGAGCGCGGCTTCGACGTGCGCGGAATCCCCGATGCTTCCCATCTCGATCGTCTGCTTCAGCGTGAGCACTTCGACGTGCTGGTGCTCGACATAATGCTGCCCGGCGAAGACGGTCTGTCGGTATGCCGCCGCCTGCGAGCGCAGGGTGAATCCATTCCTATCATCATGCTCACGGCCCGAGGCGATCCTGTCGATCGTATTCTCGGTCGCGAGATGGGTGCGGATGATTACCTGCCGAAGCCGTTCGATCCGCGCGAACTGATCGCGTGCATCAATGCGCAGACGCGGCGACAGCGGTTGCTGGGTCCGCACACCGCGGCTGGATCCGATGACCCAGTCCGGTTCGGACCATTCGAGTTCAATCTGAAGGCACGTCGTCTGACGCGTGACGGCGATGACATCGAACTCACCAGCGGCGAATTCAGCCTGCTGCAGGTATTGATCGAACATGGTGAGCGTCCCCTCGGACGTGAGCGGCTGCGCGAGCTCACGCGCGGCCGCGATACCGCGGTTGGCGACCGCAGCATCGACGTGCAGGTGATGCGACTGCGTCGTGTGCTGGAAGACGATCCCGCGCGTCCGCGTTACATACAGACGGTACGAAGCCTCGGGTATGTGTTCGTTCGCCAGCCGGACACCCCATGAGGTTGCTGCCCCGAAGTCTCTTCGGGCGCACGGCGCTGTTGATCCTGATGCTGATCGTGATCGCGCAGGTCACGGGCCTGCTGGTATTTCGCGAACTGGTACAGAAACCGCGTACCGAGCAGCTGGCGGATCTGGCTGGCGACTATGTCGCAGGTCTAGTCGCGGGCCTGCAGGCGTTGCCGTCCCCGCAGCGCGATCAATTCCTGGCCAGTTTCGCCGCCAGTCACAAGGTGGACATCGTTCCTGCGAGCGAGCGGCAACCGCGAATGCTGGGAAATGTGAATTCGCTATGGCAGCAGTATGCAAGGCAATTGGGACAACGCCTCCACAAGCGACCCGACGAGGTGGTGTGGACCGCCGACAACCAGGGTTCGCTGTGGATCAGCATCGCGGTCGCCGATCGCAACTACTGGCTGATCATCCGCGGGCTGACAGCCGGCCTGCATGCGCCGTTGATGGCGCTGCTGCTGTCGAGCCTGATCGTGGCGCTCGCGGTGGCGGGCGCGCTGGTGCTGCAGCGACGACTCGATCAGCCGTTGCGGCGACTGGTGGCTTCGGCACGCCTGATCGCGCAGGGCCGGCAGCCGGATCCACTGCCTATCGAGCCGCCCGAGGAGATTGCAACGCTGACGCACTCTTTCAATCTGATGGCCCACAGTCTCTCGACGCTGGAGCAGGAACGAAGCCTGATGCTGGCGGGTGTATCCCATGACCTGCGGACGCCGTTGTCGAAGGTGCGTCTGGCGATCGAGATCATGGCCGATCGGATGGAGGCAGAGCTGCTCGCGGGTCTGCGTGCTTCGCTCGCACAGGTCGATCGTATCATCGACCAGTTTCTGGACTATGGACGAGCGCAGTCCGAGGTGCCGGGGCAATGGATCGATCTGAACGAACTGATCGAGGAGTGCTGTGCGTTTCGGTCGGCGGACGAGGCAGTCTTCTGCCTGTCATTGCATTGCCCGCGGCCGATTCTGGCGCACCGGCCAGCGCTGATGCGGGCCGTCACCAATCTGATGGACAACGCGCTGCACTATGGCGCCGCGCCGTTCGGCATCGAGACACAGCAGGATACGGGTCATATCCTCATCCGCGTGACCGACAGCGGGCCAGGTATTCCCGCCGACGAAATCGACTCCATGCGCCAGCCTTTTCGACGTGGCAGCACGGCGCGCTCGGGCTCTGCCGGATCCGGCCTGGGGCTGGCGATCGTGGAGCGCATCGCTCGTCTTCATGGCGGCGAGCTGAGGCTCGCCAATCGTCTCGAGGGCGGACTTGCCGTCACGATGGCGCTGAAGTCTGCGGCTTCCCGGGACCAGTCCATCGGTTAGACTTTCGCCGCCCACGTCATCAGGAGCGGCACGAATGCACAACAATGGACGCGCGATGCTGATCGGTCTGGGATTGCTGGCTGCCGGCGATCTGCTGTTCGGTGCTGACGCAACCCCGTCAGTACCTGCCAGACTGGACGTCAAGCTGGGTCTGTGGGAAATGGCGATACAGCCCCAGGTATCCGGCGACCTGTCCTCCATGGTCGATCCCCAGCAGCTGCAGCAGATGACACCGGAGCAGCGAACCAGGATGCAAGCTGCTTTGCAGCAGATGCAGGCCAGCATGCAGAAGCCGCGCCTGACCAAAGAATGCATGACGCGGGAAAAGATGTCGCGCGGTTTCGGCGCCGGAAAGGATGACAAGAACTGCAAAACAACCATCGTCACCAACTCGGCGAGCGAGTACGAAGCGCATCTGATGTGCAGCGCTCAGGACGGCCCACATTCGGTCAACATGCACATCACTGCACAGTCCGCCGAACATGTGACGGGAACCGTCCATTCCGACATGTCGCGCAATGGCAAAACCATGACAGTGAATGGTGCGATCGAGGGTAAATTCCTTAGTGCCGACTGTGGCCCGATCAAGGACAGCGAAGAGGAAAAGACCCCCTGACCGCCCGCCGCGCCGGGCTGCCAGATGGCTTAAAATGAGCGCGACGAGCGTGTGGAACGCCGCGTGCGGTGGCCGCTAAGGAAAAAATATGCAGTTGAAAGACCCCAGCCTGTTGAAGAATCGCAGCTTTATCAACGGCCAATGGGTCGGTGCCGATGGTGGCGCCGTCCGTCAGGTCAGAAATCCCGCCAATGGCGAGATCGTCAGCACCGTGCCCGACGGCGGTACCGCGGAGGCGCGGCGGGCCATCGAGGCGGCCCGGGACGCCTTCCCGGCCTGGCGAGCGCGCACGGCCGAGGAGCGCGCCCGCATCCTACGTCGCTGGTTCGATCTCATGATCGAGCACCAGGACGACCTGGCGCGAATCATGACGAGCGAGCAGGGCAAGCCGCTGTCAGAGGCCAAGGGCGAGATCACCTATGCGGCCTCCTTCATCGAGTGGTTTTCGGAAGAAACACGGCGCATCTACGGCGATGTGGTTCCTTCTCCGTGGGGTGACAAGCGGATCATCGTTGTCCGCGAGCCGGTCGGCGTCTGCGTTGCGATCACGCCCTGGAATTTTCCCGCCGCGATGATCACGCGCAAGGCGGCGCCAGCGCTGGCCGCTGGCTGCACGATGGTGCTCAAGCCTGCCATGCAGACGCCGCTGTCGGCGCTCGCGATGGCCGAACTTGCAGCGCGTGCCGGCGTGCCCGCGGGAGTCTTCAGTGTCGTCACCGGCAACTCGAAACAGATCGGCGCCGAGTTCACCAGCAATCCGATCGTACGCAAACTCACTTTTACGGGCTCCACCGAGATCGGACGGCAGCTGGCGGCGCAATGCGCACCTACGCTGAAACACCTCTCGCTCGAGCTTGGCGGGAACGCGCCGTTCATTGTCTTCGATGATGCCGATCTGGATCTCGCCGTACAGGGCGCTATCGCATCCAAATATCGCAACTCGGGTCAGACCTGCGTGTGTGCCAACCGGCTGTTCGTGCAGGACGGTATCTACGATGCCTTCTCGAAGAAGCTTGCAGCCGCAGTCATGAAGCTGAAGGTCGGAGATGGTTTCGAATCGGGTATCGAGCAGGGACCGCTGATCGATGAAACCGCGCTCGCAAAGGTCGAGGAACTGATCGACGACGCGGTGACGCATGGAGCGAAGGCGCTGGTGGGCGGCCGCCGGCACGCGCTTGGCCGCACGTTCTACGAGCCTACGGTTCTGACGGATGTGAGTGCGTCGATGAAAATTGCGCAGGAGGAGATATTCGGGCCTGTCGCGCCGTTGTTCCGCTTCAAGACCGAAGCCGACGCAATTCGCATGGCCAACGACACGGAGTTCGGTCTGGCGGCGTATTTTTTCGCGAAGGACGTCAGCCGGGTGTGGCGCGTTGCGGGCGCGCTCGAGTGCGGAATTATCGGCATCAATACCGGCGTTATCAGCACCGCTGTCGCGCCATTCGGCGGCATGAAGCAATCAGGCGTGGGACGAGAGGGGTCGCGTCACGGCATGGATGAGTATCTGGAAATGAAATATTTGTGCATGGGGGTAGCACCCTAGCGGCACGCAGCTATAATTCTGATGCTTGTCATCGACGACTCGTCAAGAGTCGTCATGTGACGCAGAGCGGCGACGACAGACTTGCTGTATTCGTTTTCGATCGGCCCTGGAGGTGCTCCCCCGCATCCCTGCGCCGAGCTTGCAGGAATGCGGTCGCCGCTCTCTTTTAAGCACTTCTCGGGCGCTTCAGCGGCTCAGTTGCGAACTTCACTTACCGATTAAAACAACCGCATTAACTGAAGCGGACGGCCCTCAGGCTGCCGATGACCAGTGCGGAAGATTCAGCGCCGCGGCCACCGCGGAGTGCGCGATCTCACCATCGACCACGTTCAGGCCCGCCGCCAGTCCGCGATCTTCCGCGGCCGCCAGCTGCCAGCCTTTATCCGCGATCGCGCGCACGTACGGCAACGTCGCATTGTTGAGTGCGAAAGCGGATGTGCGGGGAACCGCGCCCGGCATGTTGGTCACGCAATAGTGGATTACACCGCCGACCTGATAGATCGGCGACGCGTGGGTGGTGGGTTTGCTGGTCTCGAAACAACCACCCTGATCGATCGCGACATCGACGACGACCGAGCCCGGCCGCATGCGCCCAATCATCGCGCGGGTGACGAGCTTGGGTGCGGCAGCGCCAGGCAACAGCACGGCGCCGACCACGAGATCGGCGTCGGCGACCGCGCTCTCGATGGCGTCGGCAGTCGAAAACAGCGTGCGGACGGAGCCATGGAACTGTACGTCCAGCTCGCGTAAGCGGCGTATCGATCGATCGATTGCGATGACGTTGGCGCGCAGTCCATGCGCCATTTCGATCGCGTTGGTGCCGGCGACTCCGGCACCCAGTACGACGATCTTGGCAGGAGCCACGCCTGGAACCCCGCCCAGGAGGATGCCGCGCCCGCCGTTCGCCTGCAGCAGATACTGGGCGCCGATCTGTATCGACATGCGGCCAGCCACTTCGCTCATCGGGGTCAGCAGCGGCAGTGAACCATCGGCGGCGGTCACCGTCTCGTAGGCGATAGCCACCGCACGCGAATCCATCAGCGCGCGCGCCTGGTCAGGATCGGCAGCCAGGTGCAGGTAGGTGAAGAGAATCTGGTCGCGGCGCAGCCTTGCGCATTCCGCAAGCTGCGGCTCTTTCACCTTGACGATCATCTCCGACTCGCTGAAGACGCTGTCGGCATCGGTGGCAATGCGTGCGCCTGCGCCCCGATAGTCCTCGTCGCTGCAGCCGACGCCCGCTCCGGCCCCGCTCTGCACCAGCAGCTGATGGCCTGCGGCCGTGAGCTCGCGTACCGCGGCCGGGACCAGTCCGACACGATATTCATGCACCTTGATCTCTTTCGGTACACCGATTCGCATCGTCGATTCTCCTGCTCTACCGCCATGACCTGATACCGCTAATTCTGGCGCCGACCGGGCGGCAGCAACTTGCAAAATGAAGCCGCAAGCGGCACTTAAATGGCAAAATCTTGCGTCTTTATGTAAGATATTCGCATGATAATCGATCTGGACCGGAATGATCGCAAGATCCTACGAGAACTACAGCGAGACGCCAGGCAGTCCAACTCAGCTCTGGCTGCCAGCGTGGGGTTGTCCGAGTCGGCCTGTCTGCGACGGGTACGGCTGCTGGAACAGTCGGGCGTGATCGAGCGTTACACAGCTCTGCTGAATCCGGGTCGGGTCGGGATCAGCGTGGGTTTCATCATCCGGATCACGCTGAAGGCGCAGACGGATCGCGACCTGGGCGCTTTCGAGCAGGCGGTGCAGGGCGTCCCGGAGGTCACGGCCTGCGATCTCACCACCGGTGAATCCGACTACGTGCTGCGAGTCGTCGCCCGCGACGCCGCCGACTTCGAACGCCTGCATAGCAAGGTGCTGACCAAGCTGCCGGGGGTGGCACGGGTGGATTCGAGTTTCGTCCTGCGCCCGGTGGTCAAGAATGCGGGACTGCCTATCGACGGCTGATAGGATGGATACATGCTGAAGCTCTATACCTATTTCCGCAGCTCTGCCGCGTTCCGCGTGCGCATTGCGCTCAATCTCAAGGGACTGGACTATGAGGCCGTCCCCGTGCACCTGTTACGCGGGGGAGGCGAGCAGCACGGCGGGCGTTATGACAGCGTCAACCCGCAGCACCTGGTGCCCACTCTCGAAGACGAGGGACTGACGCTCGGGCAGTCGCTGGCGATCATCGAATATCTCGACGAACGGCATCCAACGCCTTCGCTGCTGCCGCGCGAGCCGTCGGCGCGTGCACGCGTGCGCGAACTGGCGCTCAGCGTGGCCTGCGACATCCACCCGCTGAACAACACGCGCGTGCTGGGATACCTTGCGAAGACGCTGAGTCTCGACGAGGCGATACGCAACGAGTGGGCCCGACACTGGATCGCGCTGGGATTCGCGGCAATCGATCGACGGCTCGCAGCCAATTCGAACGACGGCCCCTATTGTTTTGGCGCGGCACCCACGCTCGCCGACTGCTGCCTGATCCCACAGGTTTTCAACGCGCACCGCGTGCAGCTGCCGCTGGAGCCCTACTCGAACATACGCCGTGTGCACGACCACTGCATGCAGCAGGAAGCGTTCCAGCGCGCCGCGCCGGGGGTGCAAGGCGATGCCGAATAAGGCGCGCCGGCTACGATTGCAGGAATATCTGCCGTACCGATTGTCGGTCGCCGCCAATGCTGTCTCGGGGCTGATCGCCCGCGGCTACGAGTCGCGGTTCAAGCTCAGGATTCCGCAGTGGCGATTGATTGCCGTGCTGGCCGATGAGGGGCCGCTGACCCAGCAATCGTTGTGCGGCCGGACCATCATGGACAAGGTGACGGTCATGCGCGCCGCGCAGGGGCTGCTGCGCCGAAGACTGGTCCGCCGGCTGCCGAACGAGCGTGACGGACGTTCACACCGGCTGCAGCTGACCGCCACCGGCCTGCGGCTGTATCGGCAGATCGTGCCGCTGGCCCTCGACTATCAGGCGCGGCTGCTGGCAGGACTCGAACGCGAGGAAATCCTGCGCCTCGAGGCGGCGCTGAAGCGATTGGAGGAATGTGCCGTCAGCCTGCAGCAGGTGGTGGCAAGGTAGCGACCTCGCGGCTGGGGCGTTACCGGGCGTATCATTAATTTGGTTTAATTTTCCGGCCACTTCGCTTTAACCGGCCGGCGTGTAGCGTGCTTTGGTGTCAGCAACGCCACTAACAAGAGAGCGGTCGGCCTGGGCTTGCCTGTCTGCCGGAATGCTCCTGCTGAGCGGTTGCAGCGTTGGGCCGACCTACCACCGACCGACGACCCCTGCGTCTGGCACGTGGCGCAACGACATTCCCGCAACAGCGCAATGGCCGGCAACGGATTGGTGGCGCTCATTCGGCTCGCAGCAGCTGAACGATCTGATGCGGCAGGCGCAGACGGCCAACGAGGATATCGCCGCGGCCATGGCCCGGGTTCGCGAAGCAGACGCCCAGGTCCGTATCGCCGGCACTCCTCTCCTGCCAACGGTAGATCTGCAGGCCGGCGCTTCGCGTCAGCGGACCTTCGGTTCGGGCGCGCCCGCTGCGACCTATACCGAGTACAGCCCCCAGCTGTCGGCAAGCTATGAACTCGACTTCTGGGGCAAGAATCGTGCGGCGCGCTCCGCAGCCGTCGCCGGCGCCGAGGGCACCCGCTACGACCGTGACACGATCGTGCTGAGCATCTCTGCAAGCGTTGCGCTCACTTATTTTCAGGCACTCGGCGCACACGATCGGCTGATGGTCGCGCAGGACGACCTGAACAACGCGCAGCACATCCTCGACGGGCTCGATCTCGAACAGCAGGTCGGCGTGGTCACCGCACTCGATGTCGCGCAGCAGGCGACCACGGTCGCGACCGTCAACGCGTCGATTCCGCCGTTGCAGCAGCAACTGCAGCAGAACATCGATGCGCTGGCGATATTGCTGGGAGAGTCACCCGAGCAGGTGCAGTTCGAGATCGGCAGCAGCCTCGATGCGCTGACGCCGCCGCCGGTGATCGCCGGCATGCCCTCCGAACTGCTCGGCCGCCGGCCGGACGTCGCGAGCGCCGAAGCACAGCTGCGCCAGGCCAACGCCAACATCACCGTGGCGCGCGCCGCATTTTTTCCCAGCATCGATCTGACCGCGAGCGGCGGCTTTGCCAGCACCATGCTCGGGAGTCTGGTTTCCCCCGAGACGCGCGTGTTCGCCATTGCCGCCGATGCCACGCAGACGATCTTCGATTTCGGTGCGCGCAGCGGTCAGCTGGCGTACTCGCACGCGCGCTATGACGAGTTGCTGTCGGACTACCGCAAGACCGTGCTGTCGGCCTTCGGCAATGTCGAGGACGCGCTGGTGGCGGTTCAGCAGACCGCCGATCAACAACAGCGACAGCAGGTGGCCGTCGACAGGGCGCGCGTCGCTTTCGAATACGCACAGATGCAAATGCAGGCGGGTACTACGAACATCCTCACCGAACTGAATACCGAGAGCGCGCTGTTCACCGCGCAGGACACGCTGGTGCAGGTGAAGCTCGCCCGTCTGCAGGCGCTGGTCGACCTGTTCCAGGCATTGGGCGGCGGGTGGCAGGACCATGACTCGCGCACGAAGGGTTCGAGCACATGAAACATCGACTGGTGTGGGTGTTCGCGCTGGCCCTGCTGGCGGTGCTGATCGCGTGGGCGTGGCGCACCCATCGATCCGAACCGACGGCCGCCGGTGCGCACAAGGACCATGCGGCCGTTGCGGTCGAGACGGCGGTGGCCGCACGTCAGGATGTACCGGTCTATCTCGAAGGCCTCGGGAACGTGCAGGCTTTCTACACCGCCAAGATCAATTCGCGCGTCGACGGCCAGCTCGAGCGCGTGGGATTCACTGAAGGTCAGCTGGTCAGGAAGGGCGATCTGCTGGCGCAGATCGACCCGCGTCCGTTGCAGGCGGCGCTCGAACAGGCCCGCGCGATGCAGGCCAAGGATAATGCGCAGCTCGACAGCGCCAAGCGCGATCTGGATCGCTATATGGTGCTGGCACCCAGGAATCTCATCAGTCAGCAGGTGCTCGATTCGCAGCGCGCGCAGGTCGCCCAGCTGCAGGCGCAGGTTCAGGTGGATGCCGCGGCGATAGACAGCGCGCGCACGCAGCTCGATTACGCGACCATCACCGCTCCCTTCGCCGGCAGGACCGGTATCCGTCTGGTCGATCCGGGCAATATCGTTCATGCCAGCGATACCGCCGGTATCGTCGTGTTGACACAGATACAGCCGATCTCGGTCGTCTTCACGTTGCCGGAGGATTCGATCTCGCAGGTCACGACGGCGATGACGTCGGGAACGCTGACGGTGTCAGCGCTGTCGCGGGATGACCGCACACAGCTGGATGAAGGCAAGCTCGCGCTCGTGGACAACCAGATCGATACCACCACGGGCACCGTGCGTCTGAAAGCCACCTTCGAGAACCGCACCAATGCGCTCTGGCCGGGACAGTTCGTCAACTGCCGTATCCTGCTGCAGCAGCGCCATGATGCGATCACCGTGCCGTCGATCGCCGTGCAGCGTGGCCCCGACGGCATGTTCGCGTATGTCGTCAAAGCCGACTCGACCGTCGATGTACGACCGATCGAAACCGCGCAGGAGGTAGACGGGTTCACCGTCATTTCCGGAGGACTGGCCGCCGGTGAGCGCGTGGTAACCAGCAATCAGTATCGACTGCAGCCAGGATCCACGGTACGGCTGATCGCGCCGAAACCGAACGACATGCCGGCGCGCGCGCCGGCGGTTCATCCGTCGACGCCGTCGTCATGAGTATTTCCGAGCCCTTCGTCCGGCGGCCGATCGCAACATCGCTGCTGATGGCGGGCGTGCTCCTGCTCGGACTGGTCGCATTTCCAATGCTGCCGGTCGCGCCGCTCCCGCAGGTCGATTTCCCCACGCTGCTGGTGACGGCCAGGTTGCCGGGTGCCAGTCCCGAGACGATGGCGTCCTCCGTCGCGACGCAGCTGGAGACGCAGTTCGCGCAGATCCCCGGCCTGTCGCAGATGACATCGACCAGTGTGCTGGGTACCTCGCAGGTCACGATGCAGTTCGGGCTGGATCGCGATATCGACGCCGCGGCGCAGGATGTGCAGGCCGCAATCGATGCCGCCGGCGGTCAGCTGCCAAAGGATCTGCCGTCACCACCGACCTATCGCAAGGTCAATCCGGCCGATTCACCGATTTTGACGCTGGCGGTGCACTCCGACGTGCTGCCATTGATCACGATCGATGATTACTGCGAGAACGTGATCGCGCAACAGCTATCGCAGATACCAGGTGTGGCGCAGGTATCGATCGGCGGTCAGCAGAAGCCCGCGGTGCGGGTTCAAGTCGACCCCGGTAAGATCGCGGCGCTCGGTCTGCAGCTCGAGGACGTCGCCAACGTCATCACGGCGGCCACGGTGAATTCGCCCAAAGGCGAGATCACCGGCCAGCTGCACAACTTCGCGATCTACGACAACGATCAGCTGCTGAAGGCGGCGCCCTGGAACGACGTCGTGGTCGCGTACCGCAACGGCGCACCGATCCGCATCCGCGACATCGGCGTGGCGGTCGATGGTCCGGAGAACAACCAGGTCACCGGGTGGCAGAACGGGCACCTTGGAATTCAGTTGCAGGTGTTCAAACAGCCCGGTGCCAATGTCGTCGATACCGAGAAGCGCGTACAGGAAGCGTTGCCGAAGGCGCTGCTGTCGGTGCCCGCTTCGATCAAAGTGGACCAGATTGCCAACCGCACAACCACGATCAAGGCATCGCTGCACGACGTCGAGTTGACACTGCTGCTGACTGTCGCGCTGGTCGTCATGGTCATCTTCCTGTTCCTGCGCAGCGTCTGGGCAACCGTGATTCCCGGCATTACCGTGCCGCTGGCGCTGCTGGGCACCGCCGGTCTCATGTACGTCGTCGGTTACAGTCTGGACAATCTATCGCTGATGGCGCTTACCATCGCGGTCGGTTTCGTGGTCGATGATGCGATCGTGATGCTGGAGAATATCTACCGCCACATCGAGGCCGGCCTGTCGCCACTGCAGGCGACGCTCAAGGGCGCCAGTGAGATCGGTTTCACCATCCTCAGCATCAGCATCTCGCTGGTGGCAGTGTTCATCCCGCTGCTGCTGATGGGCGGCATCGTCGGGCGGCTGTTCCGGGAATTCGCCGTGACGGTGACGATGACGATCGCCGTCTCCGCTTTTGTCGCCCTGACCCTGTCGCCCACGATGTGCGCGCTGTTCCTGCGCGACGAGAAGCACGCGCGGCATGGCCGCCTGTATATGACGATCGAGCATGGGTTCGACCGGCTACTGAACGCGTACACCCGCGGACTGGATTGGGTGTTGGGTCACCAGCGGGCAACACTGGCCACCTTCATCGTGACCCTGTTGCTGTCGGTCGTACTCTATGTCGTGATCCCGAAGGGCTTCTTTCCGCAGCAGGATACCGGGATCATTCTGGGTCTCTCCGACGGCCCGCAGGACATCTCGTTCGCGGAGATGGTCCGGCGCCAGCATGAGCTGACGCAGATCATCGCCGAGGATCCAGATGTCGACAGCTATGCCACCGGTGTCGGCGGCTCGCGGCCGATCAACAACGGCTACGTTTACATCGGACTGAAGCCGCGTGACCAGCGCAGCGCGTCGGTCGACGAGATCATCCTGCGCATGCGCAAGAAGATCGCGCAGGTATCGGGCGCGACTCTTTTCCTGCAGGCAGCGCAGGATCTGAACGTCGGCGGTCGCCTGACGCGCACGCAGTACCAGTACACGCTGCAGGACGCGGATCTCGATGAACTCAATGCCTGGGCGCCGAAGCTGCTGGCGGCGCTGCAAAAGCTGCCGGTGCTGCGCGATGTGGCTAGCGATCAGCAGACCAGCAGCTCGATGCTGTCGATGACTATCGACCGCGACCAGGCGGCGCGCTTCGGCATTCAGCCGGCCTTGATCGATCAGACGCTCAACGATGCCTTCGGGCAGCGGCAGGTCACGCAGTTCTTCACGCAACTGAACGCCTACCACGTCATCCTCGAAGTGCCGCCAGCCATGCAGTCCGATCCGCAGACGCTGTCGAGGATCTACGTCAAATCACCGGCTACCGGTCAGATGGTGCCGCTGTCGACGTTCGTGCGGTTCGACACCAATCACACTACTTCGCTATCGATCAATCATCAGGGGCAGTTCCCGGCGGTGACGATATCGTTCAATCTGGCGCCCGGTGCGGCGCTGGGACAGGCGGTGAATGCGATCACCCGCACGGCCACCTCGATCCGCATGCCGCCGGCGATCCGCGGCAGTTTCCAGGGCACGGCGCAGGCGTTCCAGAGTTCGCTGGCGACACAGCCTTATCTGATCCTGGCGGCACTGGTCGTCGTCTACATCATCCTTGGCATGCTCTATGAGAGTTACATCCATCCGCTGACGATACTGTCCACACTGCCGTCGGCGGGTGTCGGGGCGCTGCTGACACTGCTGCTGTTTCATTTCGATCTGTCGGTGATCGCACTCATCGGCATCATTCTGCTGATCGGCATCGTCAAGAAGAACGGCATCATGATGGTCGACTTCGCAATCCAGGCCGAGCGCGAGCAGCAGTTGTCGCCGCACGATGCCATCCGCCAGGCGTGCCTGCTGCGTTTCCGCCCGATCATGATGACGACGATGGCCGCATTGCTCGGTGCGATGCCGTTGATGCTGGGACACGGTACCGGCTCTGAGCTGCGCCAGCCGCTGGGCTACACGATGGTGGGCGGATTGCTGCTCAGCCAGATGCTGACGCTCTTCACCACGCCGGTGGTCTATCTGTATCTGGACCGGTTCACGGGGCAACGCCGTCACGCCCGCGCTGCGGAAAACCCCTCATCCTCCGGCGGCGTCGCCGTCCAAGGTGCCCTATGAAAGTACTGCTGGTCGAAGACAACGAACGCGTCACTCAATTCGTGGTCAAGGGGTTGCAGGAGGCCGGGCACACTGCCGATCACGCTGGCAACGGACGTGATGGGATGTTTCTGGCTGCGAGCGAACCCTATGACGTCATCGTCATGGACCGGATGCTACCGGGCGAGATCGACGGCCTGGCAATCGTCGAAGCACTGCGCAAATCCGGCAAGCGTACGCCGATCCTGATCCTCAGCGCGCTGTCGGAAGTGGACGAGCGTATCCGCGGCCTGCGGGCCGGCGGTGACGATTACCTGACGAAGCCATTCGCGTTCGGCGAGCTGCTGGCGCGGCTGGATGCGCTGACACGGCGTGCTCAGGGTGAGAGCGCCCAGACCCGGCTGGAGGTCGCCGATCTGCGCGTGGATCTGCTGACCCGGAAGGTCACGCGAGGCAACAGGCCCATCACGCTGCAGCCGCGCGAATTCAAGCTGCTCGAGTACCTGATGCGGCACGCCGACCAGGTGGTGACGCGCACGATGCTGCTGGAGAACGTCTGGGATTATCATTTCGATCCTCAGACCAATGTGGTGGATGTGCATATCAGCAAACTGCGCCAGAAGATCGATGCCGATTTCGAGCGGCCGCTGCTGCGCACGGTGCGCAATGCCGGCTATTCGCTGACTTCGCACGACTAGCGTATCGTCCGGCCATGATGCGGTTTCCACGCTCATCGGCACTCACGCTCGCAGTCGCGTATATCGGGCTGGGCCTTGCGGCTTTGGCTCTGTTCGCGGCGCCCCTGTGGTATGCGTGGCGGGTGACCGTGCGCGACGGTCGCTATGAGTTGCTGCAATCCGACGCGCAGCGCCTGACGGAGGTGTTCCGCCGCGACGGCGAACCTGCACTGGTCAGGTACATGGATGCGCGCGTCAACCTGCAGATCGCCGGCGAGCGGCTGCTGTTGCTGGTCGATCCGTCGATGCACCCGCTGGCGGGCAACCTGCATGCATGGCCGACCGAGATCCCGTCGCAGTCGGGCGCATACACTCTCTATATGCCGCTTGGCGGCCCGCCCGAAGAAGTCGTCCTGGTTCATCAGGTCCTGCCGGGGGGCTATCACCTGCTGGTGGGCCGGGACATCGCCCGCTACGTGCCGCTGGAGCAGAGATTCTGGTACGCACTCGGCGGGGCGGTCGTGATCCTGTCGGTCTTCGGCACAGTGGGCGGCATCCTGATCAGGCGGGCGCTGATGGCACGCATCCATGGTATCCGGCGGACGGTCTCCGCCATCATCCAGGGCGATCTCAGCCACCGGCTGGTCACCTATCGCCGCGGCGATGAACTGAACACGCTCTCGCGCATCATCAACCAGATGCTCGATCAGATCGAACAACTCGTCCAGGGCGTGCGCAACGTATCGAACGCGATCGCGCACGATCTGCGCACCCCACTGGCGGAGCTGCGTTCGCGCCTCGAGGGCCTGGCTCTCACGCGTCCGGATACCGAAGAGACCTTTTCCGAGATCGACGAGGCGGTGGCGGACGTCGACCGGGTGATCGGCATCTTCAACGCACTGCTGCGGCTGGCCGAGATCGACAGCGGCATGCGCCGTTCCGGCTTCGTCACGGTCGACCTGGGCGAGCTGGTGGCCAATGCGGTCGAGTTCTATCAGCCGGCCGCCGAGATGCGCGATTCACAACTTCGGTTCGAGAGCGACGGGCCGGCATCGATCCAGGGTGATCCGGTGCTGCTGGCGCAGGCGCTGAGCAACTTGATCGACAACGCTCTCAAATACACGCCGCCGGATGGCACAATCACGGTCGCCGTCAGGCGCAACAGCGATCGCAGTGTCGAGATCGAAGTTGCCGACCGCGGCCCGGGCATTCCGGACGCCGAGAAACCGAAAGTGGTCGAGCGGTTTTACCGCGGCGATACCAGCCGCGGTACGCCGGGTGTGGGGCTTGGCCTGAGTCTGGTGGATGCGGTTGCAAGGCTGCACGCAAGCGAACTCAGGCTCGAGGACAACCGGCCGGGCTTAAAAGCGCGCATCGTGCTCAACCCGGGTAACATACTGCCGTCGCGCGCGATCCGCCCGATCACCGAAACCGACGAGAGGTATCAGCATGAGCCAGTCTATCCATGACGCGTCCATTCCCACGTTCGTCCGGGCCATGAACGCCCTCGTCGGGATTCTCGACAAAGGCAAGCAGCACGCCGAACAGGAGAAGTGGGATCAGGCGGCCATACTCGGCACGCGACTCTATCCGGATATGTTCCCGCTGAGCCGGCAGGTCCAGGTCGTCTCGGACCAATGCAAGGGCGGCATTGCCAGGCTCGCCGGTATCGAGCCACCGAAATTCGCCGACACGGAAGCGACCTTCGACGAGCTCAAGCAGCGCCTGCAGAAGACGATCGATTTCGTGCAGGGCGTCGACGCTGCGAAGCTGGAGGGTGCCGACACGCGCGCGATCGAACTCAAATTCCCGCAGGCGACACTGAACTTCCGCAACGGCTGGGAGTACCTGCAGGTGTTCGTGCTGCCGAATGTCTACTTCCATTCATCGATGGCGTACGCGATCCTTCGACACTGCGGCGTGAAGGTCGGCAAGGCAGATTTCGTCGGAAAGTTCTAACCGAACTGATCGTGCTTTCGATTTAGTTTGGCGTTACCATTATGTTGCTCCATTCCGTGAGCGCATAAGAATTCGTACTCAAGGGTTGATCATGAAGGTTACTGCCGCCGTCCTTGCTCTAGTTGCTGTTATGTTGTCCGCCGTTCCGGCCATGGCTTCGATCGCGGACAACACAAGCCGTGACACCATCGTGAGCCAAGCGAACGCGCACCACCACCACCACCACCACCATCACAGAAGGCATCACGGGCTGGCCGACCAGCTCGCCGGTGACCTGACCGGTTCGACGATCGGCTGACCGGCGCACGTTTTCGAAACGTCATTCGCCGCCCGGTCCGACTCACTGTTCAGTGAAGGGCCGGGCGACTATGCCTCCAACTTGGCCTTGAGCGAAACCTCGGCCCGCAGCAGTCGCGACACGGGGCAATTTGCCTTGGCGTCGGCGGCGATCTGATCGAACTGCTCGCGCGTGATGCCTGGCACCCACGCTTCGTTTTCCAGCAACACAGTGGTGATGGTCCAGTTGCCGGCTACCTGCTCCAGCGAGACGGTAGCCTGCGTGGCCAGCCGCTTGGGTGGATGGCCCGCCTTGCCGAGACTGGCGGATAGCGCCATCGTGAAGCAGCCGGCATGCGCCGCGGCGATCAATTCTTCCGGGTTGGTTCCCGGTGCATTCTCGAACCGAGCCGCGAATCCATAGGGCGTGTCCTTCAGTACTCCGCTGTGCGTCGCGAGTGCTCCGTGCCCGTGCTTGAGATCCCCGGTCCAGATTGCCGACCCAAATCGCTTCATGGCTGAGATCCTTGTCTTTCGAAGAACCTGAGGCGACTCTACTGCCGCAGAGGGGTGTAAGCCAGGAGATCCGATGGAAGAGCCGCAGTGGCTGTTGTGGGCGCGTGAATTGCAGGCGATTGCACAGACCGGTCTGACCTTCACCACGGACCGCTATGACGTGGAGCGCTACCAGCGCCTGCGCGCGATCGCGGTCGAGATGCTGGCGGTGAACAGCAATACCGCGCTGGAGAAGGTCACGGGACTGTTCGACCAGGATGTGGGTTACCCCACACCGAAGGTCGATGTGCGCGCCGCGGTGTTCCGCGACGGCCGGATCCTGCTCGTGCGCGAGATCGGCGACGGGCGCTGGACCTTGCCGGGCGGCTGGGCTGACGTCAATCAGTCTGCGCAGGAGTGCGTCGAGCGCGAGGTCAAGGAGGAATCGGGCTTCGATGCGCGCGCCATCAAGCTGGCCGGTATTTACGACTATCGCCGGCAGGGACAGGTATCGAGTCACCCGTATTCGATCTACAAGCTGTTCTTTATATGTGAGCTGCTGGGCGGTCAGGCCTCCGCGAGCCTCGAGACCAGCGCGGCGGAATTCTTCGCCCGGGACGACCTGCCGGAGTTATCGCTCGGACGGACCAATCCGCGGCAGATCGACCGCATGTACGAGCATTGGCGCTCGCCCGATCTGCCGGCGGATTTCGAATAGTCAGTGCGGCGGTACTAGGCGGCGCGACCCAGGCCGCCCGCACGAACCGGCTCAGGCCCGGGCTCGGGCTTGAGCGCTGCGATGTCGGCCCAGTGCCACAGCTCCAGTTCTCCGCTTCGCGTCTCGACCAGGGCCGAGCAGCTGTCGACCCAGTCTCCATCGTTGCAGTAGAGCACGCCCGAGATCTGAGTCATCTCGGGTCGATGGATATGGCCGCAAACGATGCCGTCGACGCCGCGGCGGCGAGCGGCGTGCGCCGCGGCCCGCTCGAACTCGTGAACATATTTCATCGCATTGCCGATCCGGCTCTTGATGTAACCGGCCAGCGACCAGTAGCCCAGTCCCAGCCGGTGCCGCCATGCGTTCAGCCCGCGGTTCAGTCGCAGGATGAGGTCGTACAGTCCGGAGCCCAGCGCGGCGAGCCAGCGGCTGCACTGCACGGCACCGTCGAACTCGTCGCCATGCATGACCAGCATGCGCAGCCCCCGGATCGTTTCATGGATGTATTCGGGCTGGACTTCCATGTTCCCGAATGTCATGCCGCAAACATTGCGAAACTGTTCGTCGTGATTGCCCGGCACGAAGATCACGCGCGTGCCATGCTTCGTCTTGCCGAGAATGGTGCGCAACACATCGCTGTGCGACTGCGGCCAGTAGAAGCTGCGCCGAAGGCTCCAGACGTCGATGATGTCCCCGACGAGGATCAGCTGGTCGCAGTGCACCCGGCGCAGGAAGTCCAGTACCAGGTCCGCGCGACAGTCGCGGGAGCCGAGATGAACGTCGGAGATGAAGATTGTGCGTACGTGATGCGTCGGTCGAGGGCCGCAGTCCATTCGATCCTCTGTCAGGTCCTGCTCTGCGCTGGCAAGTGTTGCGGGGGCGGATGACAATTGGGTGGCAACCTAATGAATTACCGATGAACCCATGAACGCCGCGGTGCAATACCACTTCGTCGCCACGGTCCCCCGCGGACTGTCCGATCTGCTGTTGGGCGAACTCAAGTCGCTAGGTGCCATGCTGTTGCGCGAGCGACCCTCGGGCGTCTCGTTCGACGGTACGCTCGAAGCCGGCTATCGCGCCTGTCTTTGGTCGCGGGTGGCCAGCCGCGTACTGCTCGAGCTGGCGCAGTTCAGCGCCGCCAGCGCCGATGAGTTCTACGCACAGCTGCGCGCAATCGACTGGCAAGAGCACATCGATCCGACGCGGACGATCGCTTGTGAATTCAGCGGTACCCATCCGGCGATCACGAACACCCACTTCGGCGCGCTGCGATTGAAGGATGCCGTGTGCGATCGACTGCGGGACGACAGCGGCACACGCCCGAGTGTGGATCGGCTGCGCCCGGCCGTCAGGCTGCATGCGCATGCGAATGGCACTCAGATCACCCTCTCACTCGATATGGCCGGGGAGGGGCTGCATCGTCGTGGCTACCGGCAGGAAGCCGGCGAGGCTCCGCTGCGCGAGAACCTGGCGGCAGGCATTCTGTTGCGTACCCGCTGGCCCGAGGCCGCAGCACGCGGCGAGGCCTTCCTCGACCCGATGTGCGGGTCGGGCACGCTGGCGATCGAAGCAGCACTGATCGCTGCCGACCGCGCGCCGGGACTGCTGCGCGACTACTTCGGATTCCTCGGCTGGCGAGGGCACGATGCGGCGCTGTGGGATCGCCTGCGCGACGAAGCAGCGCAGCGCGTGCGCGTCGAGATTCCCAGCCGGATACGCGGCTGCGACCTCGACCAGCGCGCGCTGACGATCGCGACCGGCAATGCGCAGCGCGCTGACGTCGCGGCCCTGATCGCGTTCGAACACCGGCCGGTTGCCACGGTATCGCCGCTCGGCGACGAGATCGGGCACATCTGCGTCAACCCCCCCTACGGCGAGCGTCTGGGTGACGCGGACGAGGCGCGCGGCGTCTATGCGGAACTCGGCCTCGCATTGCGCGCGCGTTTTGCCGGGTGGGATGCCGCAGTGTTGTGTGCGAGCGCCGACAGCGCAGGCGCATTGCGGCTGCGCAGCTACCGTGTTCACGAACTGATGAATGGCGCGATCCCGGTGCGACTGCTGCGAATCGATCTGAACTCGCCGGGCATGATCGACCGGGCGGAACGGCAACATACCCTCGCCGATAGCGCGGGCGCGCAGATGTTCGCGAACCGGCTGCAGAAGAATGCGAAACGTCTGGCCAAACAGGCGCGCCAGGCTCAGGTGAGCTGCTATCGCGTCTACGATGCGGATATGCCTGAGTACGCCTTCGCCATCGATCGCTACGTCGAGGTAGGCGAGGGCGATACACAGGGCAATACACACCTGCATGTCCAGGAATATGCAGCGCCCTCCACCATCGAGGTCGAGGCGGCGCGCCGGCGGCGGCGCGAGGCGTTCGCCGCGCTTCCCTCGGCGTTGGAGGTGCCGCCGGAACGGATCCACGTACGGGTACGCAAGCGGCAGAGCGGAAATCAGCAGTATCAGCGGCAGTCCGGCGAGAATGCGCGCAGCCCGCTGGAGAAAGCGTTGATCGTCGAGGAGGGCGGCCTCAAATTCGCGGTCAATCTCGACGAATACCTGGACACAGGACTGTTCCTGGATCATCGCCTGACGCGCGCGCGGCTCAGGGAGTATGCGCACGGCGCAAGATTCCTGAACCTGTTCTGCTATACCGCCAGCGCAACGGTGTACGCCGCTGCGGGTGGTGCGTCGAGTTCGTTGAGTCTCGATCTGTCGAACAGCTATCTGGAATGGGCCGCCGAGAACTTTCGCCTCAACGGCATGAGCC
>DATBAM010000034.1:0-26718 GCA_036271535.1 Steroidobacteraceae bacterium
CCGCCAACGGCTTTGGACGGCGTGCAGGCATGGATGTATTCGAATGTCGGCACGTCCGAGATCGAAGGCAGCAGATAGTCCTTGTAGGTGACTGCGATCGGGTTACCGCGCTCGTCGTAACCGGCCTCTTCCAGCAGCACCGCACCGATCGCCTGAGTGAGACCGCCCGCCACCTGCCCTTCCACTACTGCAGGATTGATGATGTTGCCGCAGTCCTCGGAGCCGACCCAGCGCTTGATCTTGACGAAGCCGGTATCGGTATCCACCTCAACGACGCAGGCGTGGGCCGCGCAGGTGAATGTCATCGGCGGCGGATCGTAGCGATACTGCACTTCGAGTCCGGACACCATTCCCGGCGGCAGGCGAGCGGGTTCGCCGTATGCGATTTCTGCGATCTGACGCAGTGTGCGTGTCTTTTCCTCGGCGCCAGCGACCCGAATCGTGCCGTTCTCCAGCGAGATGGTGTCGGGTGTGGCCTCGAGCAGATGCGCTGCGAGGGTGATCACTTTCTCTTTCATCAGGCCGGCCGCCTTGATGCAGGCGCCGCCACCGATGACGCCCTGGCGGCTTCCCGCAGCGCCGGGTCCGAATCCGCCGCGCGAACTGTCGCCTTCCCAGACGGTGACGTCTTCATAGGCAACCCCTAGCTGATCGGCAATCACCTGCGCCATCGTGCTCTGGGTTCCGTGGCCCTGTGAATGAGTGCTCATCAGAGCCGTGACCGTACCGGTCGGTTCGATCCGCAGATGAACCAGCTCGCCCGTCATCGGTGCCATGCTGCCAGCGGAACCGGTGGGCTCGATGTAGGCCGCAATACCCAACCCCAGATAGCGTCCCTGTTTGCGCGCCTCGGTCTGCTCCGCGCGGAACGCAGCGACATCGAATTGCCGGATCAACTCCTCCAGACACTCGGCAGGTGTTATGTCCTCGAGCGGTAGCCCAAGCGGAGTCGTGCACGGCTGATCCGCTTTAGCAATCAGATTGCGTCGCCGCAGTTCGATCGGATCGATGCCCAGTTCACGCGCTGCAGCGTCGAGCACGATCTCGCGAGCCAGCGATTCCATTCCCCACGGGCCGCGGTAGGCAGCCAGACCCACCGTGTTCGTGTACCACCCACGAGTGAAGAATCCCAGCGCCGGCATCTTGTAGGCGGCCCACATGAACATGTGCACGGCGATGTTCGCATCCGCGCCCTGCGGATAGGCGCCGTTGTTCATGCCGTAGTCGCTGTGGGTCGCCAGCATCCTGCCTTCCCGATCGAATCCCACCCGGACGGTGATCTCCTGTTCGCGCGCCTGATTGGCGGCAACCAGATTTTCCCAGCGATCCTCGATCCACTTCAGCGGCCTTCCCAGCAGCATCGATCCAACAATGGCCGACAGTTCTTCGCGCCACGGATGGTTCTTGAGACCGAACGCGCCACCGACATCCTTCGCTATCACCCGCACGCTTAAGCCCGGCTGATCGAGCGCCATGGTCAGATAGCGTGCCACCAGATGTGGGCTCTGGCAGGTGACGTAGACGAGCAGTTCGTCGCCCTGACGGCTTACTACGATGCCGCGCGTCTCCATGGGCGACTGCGACACACGCTGATGACGGACCGTGCGCGTGATCAGGTACGGAGCGCTGGCAAGGGTCTCCTCCAGATCCTCGTCCCGATCGATACCTGCTTCCGCAGCAACATTGGACGGCGCGGTCGGATGGATGGAAGGCGATTTCTTCGCGTCGGAGATCGTGACGACAGGTGTTTCTTCTTCGTATTCGACAGTCACGAGTCCCGCTGCGTCCTCAGCGATGTACCGGTTGGTCGCGACCACCATCACGACCGGATCACCGACATACGCAACGTAATCGCGAGCCAGCAACGGCACCGCCACATTGCAGGCGGGCAGGAAGAAGAAGTTGAGTACGCTGATCTTGATCCGGTCGATGTCTTTCGCGGTGTACACCGCCATCACGCCCGGCAGATCGACGGCAGCAGAAGTATCGATCGATGTGATCCGGCCGCGCGCGATGTTGCTGCGGGTAAAGGCAACGTGCAGCATGCCCGGCAGCACCACGTCGTCAACGAAAGTGCCGCGGCCAGTCAACAGACGGACGTCTTCCTTGCGAGGAAGCCGCTTGCCGAGGATGCGATGACCTGCCTGTGTGGTGCTCATCTGATTTGCCCCCAAATCCCGCGACATCTGCCGATCGAAGTGATGCACTGTATCTCAAAACGGCCTTCATGGCGCGCCGCCTAACTGCCCGTGCCTGATGACAAATTTGCCTGCAGGCACAATGCAGCAGGTGCAAGCGGGGCCTTGCGGCCGCTATCAGCGCATCGCCAGCGTTGCCAGCCGGCCGCCGTCGACATTCAACGCCGCGCCGTTGATGTAACTCGCGGCGCTGCTGCTGATCATCACCAGCGGAAACGCTTGTTCCTGTGGTTGCGCCGCACGTCCCATGGGCTTGATCACATCGTCGAGTATCTCGGGCCTGGTCTTGACCGCAATCTGATTCTCCAACATCGGCGTCTGCGTCAGCCCGGGCAGTACACAGTTCGCACGGATGCCTCGGCTGATAACGAGCTGCTGTGCGATCGTCATCGTCCAGATCACGATCGCCTCCTTGGAAAATGTGTAGCCCTCGGCCACGCTGGTGTTGTTCTGCTCGCACCAGCGAACGGCCTCATCGTAGCCGTCGACTGCGAGCAGCTGCTTGTGGACAGGGATGCGCCGGGCCCATCCCATGGCGGCAGTCGATGCGATGCTGCCTATGACGCCCCCGTCCGCGATCATTGGCAGCAGTTGCATGGTCAGATGCCGGGTGCCGATGAAATTGACCTTCATGATATCGAGCGGCGAGAAGGTCGGTCCCAGCCCTGCGCAATTGAAGAGCACATCAAATGGCCCGTTCAATTGACCGATGGCTTCGTCGATGGATGAACGATCGCGCAAATCCACCCTACGGAATGACGCCAGGCGCAGAGTGGACTGCTGGCAGTCCAGGCCATGCACCTCGGCACCGAGATCGAGCAGCAACTGCGCCGTAGCACAGCCCATTCCTGAATAGCACCCGCTGACGACGACGCGTTTGCTGCGATATTGGAGCAGATCGTTCAAGTCCATCATGCCCATGCTTTGACCCCTACTCGCCGCGGCACCTACCCCGCTGCAGTGGACCGAGTGCCCTCACGTCCTCGAAAAACGCGTAGGGGTCACGCAGGATCGAATGATCCGACAAATAGTCGCGCTCCGCAGTCGCATCCGCGGAGACGGCGTTTATCGTCACGACCCCCCAATCTATTATGAAACATCGTATTTCACAGGCGGGAAGGCTGTCAACCGCGTCTGGCGATCGCTACGCCGCCTTGCAGCCCATCGAATGATGGGGCACCCTCCGCGATGGATGACGCGCAAACTCGAGAAAGTAAGATCGGCCCGCAACCTGCTGCCGCCGGGGGAACAGGACCCGCGTTCGGCGCGAAGTCGCGAGGCGTTGCGCCGCGCATTCCTGGGTCTGCTCGAAACCAAGCCACTCGAACAGATCACGATTCAGGAGATCACCTCGGCCGCGGAATTGGGCTACGTCACCTTCTTCCGTCACCATGCGACCAAGGAATCGTTGCTCAACGAGATAGCCGCGGATCAGATCAGATTCCTGGTCAAGCTCACGCTCGCAGTGCTCGACCGAAGCAATGTGCTGCGAACTGCTTCCCTGGCGCTGTGCAGTTACGTCGACGAACATCGCGCACTGTGGACGACGCTGCTTACGGGGGGAGCCGCAGCGGTCATTCGCGAGGAATACATCCGGCTATCTAGCGAAGTTGCCGAGACGCGCACCCCACCGGATAGCTGGCTGTCATCTGAGATCGCGGGAATTTTGGTAGTCAGCGCGACCATCGAACTGCTGTCCTGGTGGCTGCGCCAGAAGGTTCCTCAGTCCATCGAACAGATCGCAGAGATTCACGAACGCATCATCATCTCGCCGGTGATGAACGCGAAGAAGCGCAGCAGCAAGAGCTGACAGGAAAACCCGGCGGCAATTGACCGCGAACGGCTTCGCCACTAGGATGCTGAGCAATCGCTCAGCATGTTGCGGAGTTCGGGGGTCATCATGCAAACGCTCGAGCAGCTCGATCTGCCCTATCTATCCATGGAAGAGCCCGCTTTCAGCGAGGAGCCCTTCCGGCACCTCGCCGACGCGCGGCGCAAACATCCATGGCTCGCCACATCGAAATTCGGTCTGGTGATCCACGACTATTCGGCGATGCGGGATTTGCTCGGCTGGGACGATAAAATGCGGCCGCCTTATGCCGGCATCGTAGCCAAGCTGGGCCTTCAGGGCACGCCATGGGGCCGCTTCACCGAAGAGCAGATGATCTCATTGCCGGAGGAAAAGCACCGCTTGCTGCGCGGGGCGTTCATTCCCCGGTTCACACCGCGCTCCGCCAATCAGATGCGGCCGATGATGCAGCAGACGGTCGCACACCTGCTGGACGAATGGGTCCCCAAGGGGCAGATCGATTTCGAGCAGTTCGCCTCCTTCTTCCCTATATCGGTGATGTTTACCCTCGTCGGGGCGCCGCTGGACGGCATCCGACTATTGCGTGACGATCTGGAAGCTATCGGATTGGCTCACAGCTTCGAGATGGATCGTTTTCCCCGCATACAGGAAGGGATGGTCCGCCTCGAGAAGTTCGTCGAGGACGTGATCGCCGAGCGCAGGGCGCATCCGCGCACCGACGGCACGGAAGATCTGCTCGAAATACTCATCCGTACCGGTGATGGCGGCAACATCGATCATCGCCAGCTCACCGATCTGATCATGTTCTTCTTTATTGCCGGTTACGACACGTCGAAGAACGTACTGACCTACACGATGTATACCTTGCTGCAGTATCCGGATATCTACCGACGATGTGCCGACGACCTCGACTATTGCCACAAGGTGATTGAGGAAGCGCTACGCTGGTTCAATCCCGGTACGGTCGCGCGATTTGTCGATCAGGACACCGTGTATCGCGACGTCCTGCTGCCGAAGGACACGATGTTGTTCTTCCCCCTGAGCGTCTCGGGACGCGACCCCGTCTCCTTCCCCGGGGGCGAGGTGTTCGACCCGGAACGAGTAAGTGAACCCAACCGGCGCCATATCGCCTTTGGTCTGGGTAGGCACATGTGTCTGGGACAGTACATCGCGCGCGCCCAGCTGCAGGAGGCGCTGCATCAAATCGCACAGCGAATGAAGGACCCCAAAGTGGTCGGACCGGTCGGATGGCGTCCGTTCTATGGCACCTGGGGACTGAAGGGACTGCCGATCGCCTTTACACCGTGCCCGGCAGCGGCACGCTAAGCGCAAGTCAGGACACGCAGATCTCCTGTACCACACGGGAAACTGCTGTGATGACGATTCCCTCGACGCGGTTACCGACGAACCGTTCACCGGAGCGCGTCGAAAGTATTACCGGTAGCGACAACGCAGGCCTCGTAATCGGCGCATAACGAATCGCTCCACTGGCGTGCTCCTGACGGAAGAACGCCAGCGGGAGAATGGCATACCCCATTCCGCCGACCACGAGTTCCTTGATCAGACGGCATGAGTCCGCTTCGAATCTAACGTCCACGCTGCGGCGCGGCCGCGCCAGCACGTCGTTGAGGATCCCGCGGACTCCGAGATGGTGCGTCGGCAATATCAACGGCAGCTGTAGCGCTTTCTCGAGCGGCACCGCCCGGCTGGACTGCAGCGAACTCGAACCTGGGCCGGCCAGCATCAGCCGCAGCGACACGAGGTTCTGATCGGTCAGCCGTTCGTCGCGCGACGCTTCCTCCAACAGTGCAAAATCCAGCATTCCGCGGTGCAACCAATCGATCAGGCTTCCCGTGAGCCCCTCGACGATACGCAACCTGATATTCGGATAGTCATCGTGCATACGTTTGACCAGCACGGCACCCAGCAGGTCGCCCAGACTCGAAGGCATGCCGATCGCGAAGTTGCCTTCGATGCGGGCGTCGAGCGATCTGACGTTCTGCAGCGCCAGCTCTACGTTCCTCAGCGGGCCGATGATCGCGTTGCGTAGATATTCGCCCTCCTCGGTCAGCTGCATGCCGCGGGCAGTCCGTCGAAACAGCTGCACGCCGAGTTCCTCTTCCAGCAGCCGGATCTGTCGGCTGAGCGCGGGCTGCGCAATTCTTAGCACGCCGGCGGCCTTGGTCAGCGAGCCGTCCTCGGCGATCCGGGCAAAGTATCTGAGCCGTCTTAGTTCCATGATTGAGCCATACCATATCGTTATAGCCGGTCGACCGATATTGTATTAGCCGTTATACCCGGCGCCGGATTAGATTGACCCTGACGAACACCAGAACACTCGATGGGAGGGCGCATGACGTTTGACGAGCAGTATGGTCCCTGGGCATTGATCGCCGGCGCGTCGGAGGGTACGGGAAGTGCATTCGCGCGGCAGGTAGCGGCGGCGGGCATCAATTGTTTCCTCGTGGCGCGTCGCGCAGGTCCGCTCGATGAGCTCGCGAGCGAACTCAAATCGCAGTACCGGATCGAATGTCGCACGGGGTCCATCGATCTGAGCGCTGAGGATGCCGGCGCCCGCCTGAAGCAGCTGACCGCGAACAGCGAGATCGGCCTGTTCATCAACAACGCCGGCTCGGATACGAACGGGACGCCGTTCCTCGACACCGCGCTCGAGGACAATGAGGCGCTGGTCGCCCGCAATGTCACCAACACCATGCGCAATTGCCATCACTTCGCAGCGCTGATGCGCACGCGGCGCCGCGGCGGAATCATCCTGGTCGGATCAGGGGCCTGTTACGGCGGCATTCCCGGCATCGCGGTGTACTGCGCCTCGAAGGCGTTCGATCTGTGCTTCGGCGAGGGCCTGTGGATCGAGCTCAAGCCCTACGGTGTCGACGTACTGAACCTGATCCTCGGGCAGACCGACACGCCGGCCTATCGCGAATTTCTGCGGCAGAAAGGCCAGCCGGTTCCCGCGAATCTGGCCTCACCCGCCGAGGTCGCACGGGTCGGCCTCGCGCGGCTGCCGCACGGTCCGGTGCACAACTGGGCGCTGGCGGACGACGACACCGGCTACGCGGTCAGCTCGGCGGCAGCGCGCCGACAGCGGGTTCTGGCCATTGCGCAGATGTCGGCTGCAGCGGTGAAACCCGCCGAGTGAGGTCGCGATGAATGAGTCTGCCGTTCTGATCGAACTCGCCGACAAGCAGGCGATCCGCGATCTGATCTACACCTACTGCCGGGCAGTAGACAGGCTCGACGTCCCGCTGGGACATTCGATCTGGCACGAAGACGGTTACGCCGATTATGGCGCTGACTACTATCAGGGACCCGGGCGTGGGGTAATGGACATAATTTGTAAGCATCATCTGGCGCTGCTCAGCCATTCACACCAGGTCACGAATATCCTGATCGAGCTCAACGGCGATCACGCAGGCAGTGAAGCGTACGTCACCGGCACGATGCGTATGAAAAAGGACGAACAGCTGCTGCAGCTGGGCGTCTGGGCGCGCTACCTCGATCGCTGGGAGCGCCGCCAGGGCCAGTGGGGGCTGCTCCGGCGCGAAGTGGTCTTCGACCACGAGGAAATTCGCGAGGTGACCACAACAGGTCGCAAACCTGGCTTCACGCGCGATAATACCGATCCCTCCTATCGCGTACTGAAGAAGAGTTTGAAATGAAGAAGGACGTTCGAGTCACCGTATCGTTCGACATGCGCGCGCCCGACTGGGGAACCGCGCCGGCCAAGCTTTATGCGGCCGCCGTCGAAATGGCTGCGTTTGCCGATCGCATCGGCGTGGACCAGATCGGGCTCATGGAGCATCACGGCTCCGACGACGGCTACCTCCCGCAGCCGTTTACGCTCGGCGCGGCGATGGCGGCGGTTACCAAGTCGGTGCGATTCATTCTCGGCGCGGTGATTCTGCCGCTGCATGACCCGACGATGCTCGCGGAAAAGATTGCCATCCTCGATCTGGTCAGCGGCGGCAGGCTCAACGTGATCTTCGGTGCCGGCTATGTTCCCTACGAATTTGCGATGTTCGGCAAATCGACCAAAGACCGCGCTCGTCTGATGGATCAGGGAATAGACACCATTCTGAGAGCGCTGCGAGGCGAACGGTTCGAAGCCGGCGGTCGGCCGGTTTTCGTTCGCCCGCTACCGATACAGCCCCCTGAACAGATCATCATGGTCGGCGGGGGCGTCGAGGCGTCCGCACGACGAGCTGCCCGTTTTGGCGTTGGCTTCGGCCCGATGAAGGCGGAACTCATCGAGGTCTACGAACAGGAATGCAGGAAGCTCGGGCGCGAACCGGGACGCTTTGCCAGACCGAAGGCGGGCATGCCGCTCAGCATTCACCTGTGTGAGGACCCCGATCGGGGCTGGGAAGCGATCTCGCGTCATGCCATCCATGTCATCACCGAATACGCCAAATGGGCCGATCAGGAGGGCGAGGGATCGAACTCGCCGTTCAAGGGTCTGCACGATCCGGCGGTCCTGCGCCAGACCGGACTGTTCGCGGTGTGGACTCCAGATCAGCTGCTGGCCAAGGTTCCAGAGATGGAAGACAGGACTACCTTCGGCTTTCAGCCGTTGCTCGGCGGCCTGTCACCGGAGGAAGGCTGGAAGAGCCTGCGTCTGCTCGAGCGGACGATGCCCAAACTACGTGCGGCCGTCGCCGCAAGCTCGCGGTAGCAATTCATGAAAGCAGCCTTTGTCGAGAACGGAGTAGTCCGCACAGGACAGGTCGCCGATCCTGTACCAGGCAAAGGTCAGGCGCTGGTGCGCACGTACGGCTGCGGCATGTGTGCATCCGAGGCGCATTTTCTGCAGGCGGGACAGCACGTCATCGAGCTGTCCCGCCTGCATGGCGGTCCTTATGCGGCACTGGATTTCGCGCGCCCCTTCGTACCCGGGCACGAATTCGTCGGCGAGGTGCTGGACTATGGCCCTGGCAGCGACCGGCCGGTCAGAACTGGCCGGCGCGTGACATCGGTGCCGGTCATGAGAACGGCTGGGTCGCACGCAGTCATAGGATTCAGCCATGATTGCCCCGGTGGATTCGGCGAACTGATGCTGCTGGACGAAAGCGCGCTGATCGAGATTCCGCAGGCTGTCACAGATGACCAGGCGGCCATGATCGAACCGCTGGCCGTCGGACTGGAGCACGCACGTCGCGGGCGCCCGGACAACAGCGACGTAGCACTGGTCCTCGGCTGCGGTGCGATCGGTCTCGGGGTCATTGCCGGTCTCAAGCGGATGGGCGTGGGTCCGATCATCGCCGCCGACTTTCACGCGAGCCGACGGCAGCAGGCACTGGCGATGGGTGCGCATGTTTCGGTCGATCCGCGTGAAATATCACCCTACGAACCGTTGCCGGACATCGGCGGTCGGCGCCCCACTATCGTCTATGAATGCGTTGGAATGCCGGGTCTGCTGCAGAAGATCATCGAAGCGGTGCCGTTCGATTCTCGCATCGTGATGGGCGGGTATTGCATGGCGCCTGAGCAACTGTACGTTTTCGCCGCGCAGAACAAACGACTGACGATCCATTTCGCTTGTGGCGAAGAATCGCAGGATATGCAACTTGCGCTGCGATCGATTGCCGACGGCACCATCGACGTCGAACCATGGGTGGGATCGCGCATCGGTATCGATCAGGTCGGGCAGGCGCTGGCGCAGATGTCCGGCCCGGATGCACCGGTCCGCACCGTCGTCGACCCGCGAAAAGGGTGACGCGTGTACGGGCTGACGGTGAGAGCGGCGACTGCCCACCGCTCCTGCGCTCGGAAGCTCAGGTCACGACCCGGCCGCCGTTCACCCCTACTGTCTGTCCGGTGAAGTAGCTGGTGGCCTCGAGGCAGAGCCAGCCGACTGCATTCGCAAGATCGGCGGTCTCGCCCAGCCGTCGCACCGGCAGCGACTTCGCGAGCTGTTCCGGCGGGAATTGAAAGCGTTCCCGGTTGGCCTCCGACATGATCGTCCCCATGATGGAGCCGGGAGCGACGTTATTGACTGTGATTCCGAGCGGACCGAGTTCCTGAGCGAGCGAGCGGGTCAGCGTGACGATCGCGCCCTTGGATGACGAATAGGTCGCCATGCTGTTTGAGCCGGTCTGCGCGCTGGACGACGAGATGTTGACGATACGGCCCCATTTGGCAGCCTTCATGTCGGGCAGGACCTCCTGCGTGATGATGAATGTACCGAGCACGTTGACGCGATAGACGAAATCCCACAGATCTTCGGTGACCTGCTCGAATGGCGTGAAGTCGGTAACGCCGGCGTTGTTCACCAGGATCGTGATCGGGCCAAGCGTCTCGCGGCACTTCTTTACGGCGGCCTTCACCTGATCGCGCTTCGACACATCGGCACCGAGCGCCACGGCCTTGCCACCTGTTGCAGTAATCGCCTTGACCGTGTCGGCACACCGCTTTTCATCCAGATCCAGCACACCAATCATTGCGCCGTCACGCGCTATGCGCTTCGCGCACTCCGCACCGATTCCGGCTGCAGCCCCCGTCACCAACGCTACTCTATTGCTCACTCGAATATCTCCTCAGGTGCCGTCCGTGTTGACCGACGCAGGACCCCGATTCTCTGCACCCATTCCCGAGAAACCGATGCAATAACCGCCGTCGACCGGCAGTACGACACCCGTGATGTAGGCACTTTCATCGCTGGCTAGAAACAGCACCGCATTGGCGATGTCGCTGGCCAGACCCCAACGATCCAGCGGGATGCCGGCGAGCTTGAATATCCCCGGCGGCGGCTTGTCATGCTTCTTCGACAACTCGACCAGGCCGGTCCACATGGTGCCCGGGGCGATCGCGTTGACGCGGATATTATTGTTCGCGTAATCGAGTGCGGCGGTCTTCGTCAGCTGATGCACGCCCGCCTTGGCGGCGCCGTAGATGCTGTGATGCTTCCAGCCGACTACGCCGGACGCCGAACCGATGTTGACGATCGATCCGCCACCGCTCTTGAGCATCGAGATGACGCCGTACTTCATGCAGAGGAAGACGCCGCGAATATTGGTTGCGTGCACGCGGTCCCATGATTCGGTGGTCTGCTCGTGCAACGGCTTCATGCCGCCGCCGAAGCCGGCATTGTTGACCAGGATATCGAGCCGTCCGAACTTCTTCTCGGCGGTCTCGATCATGTTGCGCACCGCATCCTCACTCGATACGTCGCAGTTTACGGCGACCGCTGAGGCGCCCAACGAGGCTGCAACCGCATCCTGCTTGCCGCTGATATCGGCACACACCACCTTCGCGCCCTGCGCAACGAACAGCTCCGCCGTTGCCTTACCCATCCCCGACCCCGCGCCGGTGACGATGGCTACTTTTCCTTCGACTCTACCTGCCATATGGACCTCCAGATATTGGGTGACAGCTGCGCTCAGCCAGTCGTGTCGATAGTGGGCCGCACGCAGATTTCGGAAATGTTGACCCGCCGGGGCAGCGATAGAATGAAGACGATCGTGTCCGCTGTGTCTGAAGCCTGCACTACGCCGTCCTTGCTGACGTGCGCCTGGATTGCCTGGCGCCACTTCGGATCGCTGAGGTGATCACCCACCTCGGTCTGCGTCGCGCCCGGCATCAGGATGCAGACACGGATATTCCGGTCGCCGACTTCCTGACGCATCAGGTCGGTCATCGAATTGAGTGCGTGCTTGCTGGCGGAGTAGGCACTGGTGTGAGACTTGCCTTTGCGGGCGGCCAGCGACGAAATATTGATGATATCGCCACCGCCCTGCTTGAGCATATGCGGGATCGCGGCCTTGCACGCGTACAGCGTCGCAAACAGGTTGATATCGAACACGCGCCGATAGAGCGCGAGATCCGCTCCCTCGATGCCGCCGGTCTCCATGATGCCCGCGGAATTGATCAGGATGTCGACCCGTCCGAGTCGTGCCACCGTGTCCTCGACTGCCTTGATCGCCTCTGCCTCGGAAGTCATGTCGCCGGGAAGGGCCAGCGCTTTCGCACCCGTTGCCTCAATCCGCTGCACCAGACTCGCCAGTCGGTCGGCACGCCTGGCCACCAATGCGACCGTCGCCCCCTGCGCTGCCAGCGCCACGGCGGCCGCCTCCCCGATTCCCGACGACGCGCCGGTGATCAACGCTACTTTGCCTGCGAACGATGCTGTCATCATGCTGCCCTTGCTTTGCAATATCCGATCAAGTGAGTGGCTCACCGTATTTTTCCGCCAGCGCCAGCAGGTCCGGATTGCGCTGTACACCGGTCGAGCGCATGACACCGGCCACGGTGACATAGGCTCCGACGGTAAACAGAAAATCCAGCATCTGCTGATTGTTCCACTCACTCATGAGTGCGGCCCAGTTATCCGCACCGACTTTGCGATCATTGATCAGCTCTTCGGTGGCGCGGATCACCACCCGCTCGAACTCGGTGAAATAGGGGTCCCCGGCGCCGACCTGAATCGGACGGAATATGTCCGGCTGCAGACCGCAACGAACGCTGGTATTCAGATGGCTGGACCACATATAGGTAGCTTTGCAGACCCAGGCGACGCGCATGATGGCGATCTGACGTTGCTTCACCGGCAGCGTGTTGCTGCTCAGCAGGTGAATGTTGAACTGCGAGAACAGATCCGCAAGCTTCGGATGATGCGCGAACGTCAGCAATACGGGATTGCTGTCGGCGCCGCGGAATATTCCACCGGTCCATTTGTCCAGAAACGCCCGCATGTCGTCGGTCAGCTCATCCTGGCGGACAGGCGGCATGATCGGCGCCGGATCGGTCGATGGCATGACAGGCGGTCCTATTTGATCTTATAGGGGAAGAATCGGGCAGGCTGGCATTTCTGTTGATCACGCGCCGACGGCGGAAACTTGCCGGCAATGTCCGTGATCCCGTAGCCCTTGCCTGCCTCGGCGCCGATCAGCGTGCTGCCGCTGTACTGCATCATCTTCGGATCATTGAACAGCGACCACACGACATGCCCGGTGTATTCGGTCGACTCGAGCGTACCCTCGAGGTGCCTGAACTTGTCAGGCGCCTGCGCCATCATCTGCAGCAGCCGTTCCGATGTGAGCGCGCCCATCCAGATCGATACGGCCGCGACATCGACTCCCGCATCCTTGAAGTCCACCGCCATGTCGAATGCCATTTTGTCCATTCCGGCCTTGTGCGCGCCGTAGGCCGGACCGAAGCAATAGTGAGCCGCTCCAGGTGAGGACGTGAACGCGATCAGGCCTTTGCCCTGCTTGACCATGTGCGGCGCCGCAAACCAGCTCGCAACAAACCCGCTGCGTACGCCGACGTCGATCATGTTGGAAATCTCGAGCGGCTTCTCCCAGAAATTGCCGGGCGCCGTCAGCTGGTCGTGAATAGCGCAGGCATTGTTGACCAGAATATCGACGCGACCCTGCTCTTTTATAACCCGGTCGATCAGCGATTTGACCTGTGCGTCCTCGGCATGGTCACAGCGAACCGCAATGCCCTTGCCGCCCGCCTGGGTCACCGCTTCAGCAGTCGCATAGATTGTTCCGGGCATCGATGCGTCGCCCTCCTTCTGGGAGCGACCCGTCACATAGACGGTGCAGCCATGGGAGCCCAACGCGGTGGCGATGCCCTTGCCAGCTCCGCGACTGGCGCCCGTGACGATGGCCACTGGGCTACGATTGCCGGTCATAACTTGTCCTTTATCATGATGTGTTTTTCAGCAGGCCGGCACTGAACAGGTGTATGGTGCGGAGCGCCTGTCTCGCTGTCAAGCGGAGCGCGCGACTCGGCGACGGCGGCGGGGAGCCGGCCTGACACTGTTCATCCACCACGCCACGAACTGTTCCGCCTCGTCATGTCCGAGTGAGACGCCAAGCGCGCGCTCCATGACCAGGCCTCTCGAAATACCCGCCAGCATCATCGCGATTCCTACCGGCGGCGCGGTTCCGGACGGCTTGACCCGTCGGCCCGCTACCTGCGCCAGCACTTCGGCCTGACGACGACGAAAGCGCTCGATATTGCGTGCGAGTTCGTTGCGAATGGACTTGCGATGATTGGCCAGGGCCATGAACTCCACAGTCAGCGTGGTCCTGTCCCGATCGGTGTTGAGCATCCACAGCGCCTGAATGGGGTCGTCCGACGCCAGCGCGATATCGAGCCGGTCGAACATCTGCTCGGCCGTGCGAGCGTAGGCCGCCAGCAAAAGATCATCCGTCGTGCGGTAGTAATAGTGGACCAGAGGCGGCTTGAGGCCCGCTTCACTCGCCACGCGCCGGGTACTGACGGCAGCGTATCCCTCCTCCCGCATCAACCGCTCGGTGGTATCCAGGATGAGTTGGCGGCTCAGCGCGGCGTCGCCGTTCGTCTTTCGTCGAAGTCTCTGTATCGTCGCCATGTCCGTAGCCGGCTGTCCGATCCGCTTGATCTGGTGGATTATGCGGAAACGCGTGACGGCCGCACACCCATCGATGCCAAGGCAACAAACACGGTTGCGTCTGAGGACATGCGTTAATATCGGGGCACAGCGGGTCGGGGACAAACACGATGATCGATGAAGTTGCGATACAACAGACGCTGAACCGGTATTCCGAAGGCTGCAGTCGCGCCGATTGGAAACAGGTGATGTCTACCTTCACGGCCGATGCCACCTGGGAGATCCCGTTCATGGGAGCGCGGCTGCAGACTCACGCCGTCATCCAGAAGGCGATGTCGGACTTCGTGAGTCAGATGGCGTACTTCGTCCAGTTGAATTCACCGGCCATCATTGCAGTGAACGGCGACCGCGCGACGGCCCGATCCGTGATCCGCGAGTGCGGTAAGTTCGCGGATCGCGACGAAGCACTGGAGATTCTTGGCCGCTACGACGACGACCTGATCCGGACGGCCGACGGGTGGAAGTTCACCCGGCGCGTGTTCGACGGGATCGCCCAGCAGCGTTTCGCCTTGCTTCCTTCGAAGACACCCTGACCAGGACAGCCCGATCGCTGTCCGTGCAAGCCATGGAGAACAGCTATGAGTGACGATTCTTCTGCAACCCTGCGCGATACGCGCCGCGATTGGATCAGTGAGCACCGGGGTCTCTACCTTGACTCGGGTGGCGCGAAAGGCCACGTGATGGACATCACCGCCGTTGGCGGCCACTCCTTTACCACTCACTGCCTCATCAAGTACAAGGGTCGCAAGAGCGGCAAGGTGTTCATCACCCCGCTGATCTACGGCGACATCGGCGGCGAAGTGGTGATCGTGGCGTCCAAAGGCGGCGCAGACCACCATCCGGCCTGGTATCTCAACATCACCGACATCCAGTACGTCGAGTTCCAGATTGCCACGCAGGCGTTTCGGGGAACCTGGCGGGAGCCCAAGGGCGACGAACGCGAGAAGGTCTGGAAGTTCATGGTCGACGTCTTTCCGGCGTATGCCAACTACCAGAAGTCGACGACACGCCAGATACCGTTGGTGATGATGAAGGCCGTCGAGCAGATCGACGTCTTCAAGACGACGGACGCCACTGGCGAACGCCAATACTGACGACCGACTGAACGTTGCTTCCGAGCAGGAATCGAATCCGCCGGACACCCGGACGACCGCGACTCAAGGACGCCGGGCGCATCGAGCGGCAGCTGCTGGTCATCGCATTCAACCAGTTCCGGCAGCATGGTTATGGCGGCGCTTCGATGAATGCGATCGCAAGTGCGGCGCGGGTTTCCAAGACGACGCTCTATTCGCGCTTTCCATCCAAAGAAAAGTTGTTCTGCGCCATCATGCAGCAGCAGCTCGATGAACTGGCGGCCGGTCATCCTTTGCGTCGCCCGGTTCAGTTGAGTCTGCCAGAGGGGCTCAAGGCGTACGCCAATTTCATGCTCGATCTGAGCTTCAAAGGGCAGATCCTGACGATCAATCGCCTGGTCTACAGCGAGTCGAATCGATTCCCTGAGTTGGGCGCGGCGGCAGCCCAGCGAAGCCGCCGGGGGATCGCTGACGTCGCTGCCTTCATCAGGCAGTGCGCCGCGGCTGACCGGAAACCATGCCGTGACGCCGACAGTGTGGCCGAAGCGTTCATCTTCATGATCCGCGGTTGGTACGTGGATATCATGCTGACGAACCGCCCGATACCCGCCGTCGAGCGCGAGCGTTGGGTCGATCGTTTCGTCCAGGTGCTGATGTCGTCCCGGATAGAATGGTGAAACCCATGCGATCTTGAGAGAGGGAGTGCGTTCCCGCACCCCCTCGGCTGTGCTCAACCGTGCTTGAGTTCCACCCGCGTGGGTTCACCCTGAGGTCCCATTGGCGAGTCGTATTCGACGACGGTGCAGACAGGATTGTCATGCGAAGCAAAAAGATTGGTCTCATCTTCCTTGATGGCCGGCAGGCGATCAGCACTCGAGATCACTTTCTGTGAATTCTCGAAGTCCTGCCGGGAATCCCACCAGATCTCCATGAGGCAATCAAAACCCGGATCGATCACTTTGCCCGTCACCGGGTTCTTCTCCGGCGTCAGATAACGACGCACATAGCGCTTCGCATTCGGAATGGATGGCGCACGACCCTGGCGCTTCGACAACTGCGAGTGTTGGTTCTCGTAGTAATCCATGAACTGTTCCATGGTCATATCCGGACGCTTCCTGAAAAAGCATATTTGTTTGAACATTCTCGATTCCCCTCGCTATGCATCGTCGACTGACTGTGCGCGTATCGTCGCCCATGCGGCCGGTGCCGCACCACTGGTATCTGATACCACCGGCAATCGATGCTGATTGAGTCCCGACCTACGATACTTGCAGTCGCTCATGTCCCTATGTAGACTTACGATCATGGGTAAGCCGACACGCGATGTGCGCATGTCTTTCCAGACCATGAAGGTGCTGGAAACCTTTCTTGAGAATCCCACCGACCTGCTTGCCGGCGCCGATGTGCAGAAGCGCAGCGGCCTGGCGTCGGGTACGTTGTATCCAATCCTGCTGCGACTCGAAGCGGCCGGCTGGTTCGTCAGTCAATGGGAGAGTGTCGATCCCGTGGCAGTCGGCCGCCCTCGCCGCAGGCTCTACCGGCTCACGCCCAGTGGCCTGGCCCGCGCCAGTGAAGTCTTTGCGAGTTTTGCCCGAGGACTGCCAGCATGACGTCAGAAGACAAGAATGCTTTGGTTGATCAGGCTGATGACTTCGCCGCCCGTGTAATCCGCCATACAGCGCGCCGCGCTCCCCACCCGCTGAATGAGCGTCTCGAGGAAGAATGGCTGGCCGATCTGGCAGAACGTCGCGGTCACTGGCAACGAATGGGTCTGACGTTGGGCTGCCTATGGGCAACTCGCATCATTGCCGCCGAGCGCGTAGCAGCAGCATCCGCCCCAGCCGTCATCGCCGCCCATGGCAGCACGGAATCGCTGACATCGGGCCCGTCGCCACTGTCGCGACGCACGATCGTACTGCTGATGATCGTCAGCATCCATGCGCTGCTCTTGTACGGCCTCATCAGCGGGCTGGCTACACGCGTAGCGCGCGCGATCATCACCCCCACGACCGTCGAGATCATCCACCAGCAGAAGATCGAACGACGAGCCGTCGATCCGCTCGTACCACATCCGGACATGGGCCACACCCGGATTGACACCCTTAAGTTCGATCCGATGCACTTCGACGATGTGGCGGAGCCTGCGATCATTCCGCCGGGCGAAAGCGGCGCCACTACGATAGTGACAGTGGATCCGCCTCCGCCGCCCCCAGCAGTGCGCCGCATCGGTGGCCCCGGCCCGCGATTTCCGGCGACCGAAGATTTCTATCCCGCAGCATCACGCCGGGCCGCTGAGCAGGGAATGTCGACGGTGCGCGTTTGCGTGGATGCGGCCGGGAAGCTCACGGGTGATCCGCGCATAGCGCAATCCTCGGGGGTCGGGCGTCTGGATGAAGGGGCGTTGCGGCTCGCGCGTGCCGGCTCGGGCTACTATCGCAGCACGCTCGTGAATGGTCATCCGATCGCGGACTGCTACCCGGTCCGGGTTCACTTCATCCTGAACTGATAGCCGGCCGCTCACCGCGCGGTTTGGAACCGGGCCGCACTGCGTGCTTTAGCTTTGGCACGCTCGATGTCGCGATCTCGGGGAGCCGCCTCCGTCACCATCGATGCAATCAGGCTTTGCGCCGAAGCTGTAACCTGGTCCACCGCCCGATCGAACGCGGCGGCATTAGCCTTCGAAGGCCGCGCAAAGCCGGTCAGTTTTCGCACGAACTGCAGCGAGGCCGCCCGTATTTCTTCCTCGGTCGCCGGCGGCTCGAAATTAAACAGGGTTCGGATATTTCTACAGATGTTGCACCTTGATTCGTACTGCCCGATTCGCCTTCTCACAGCGTCTGGCAGGTGCGGCTGCCGGGTCAAGTGGGCAGCCAGGGCAGGTTAGCCCGCGCTGGTTACGTTACGCTCACGTAATGGGGGCGATCCGGGACAAGCGCTACTTCCGTCTGCGGCGATTCTGGCTGCGTTTGATGGACGCCGTGCTGCTCAACGGCGCCGTGGCACGGTGGAGCTATCGCCTGGGGCTACATGGCAAGCTGCGCATTGCCGAGCACACCCTGGAACTTGCGAATGGAAAATCACTGCCGGCCCCGCTCCGCATTGCTTTTGTCTCGGACTTGCACGCGGGACCCCAGACCCATGCGGGCCTCTTCGCGAAGATGGCGGATGAACTGATCCGACTGCAGCCCGACGTCATCCTCCTCGGTGGGGACTACGTCTCGTCACGGGGCAGCTTCGTCGACGTGCTGATAGCGCAGCTCGGACGGCTCCATCCTCCGCTGGGCGTACATGCGGTGCTCGGCAACCACGACTGGTGGACCGATGAGCAGCACATCGTCTCATCGCTACGGCAGGCTGGCGTGAACGTGCTGATCAACTGCAATTGCGCACTACCCGGTCCCTTCACCGATGTTTCTATCTGCGGGCTCGACGATCCCTGGACCGGCAACGCGGATCCGGCGCGCACGTTTTCCGGCGCCGGCGCGATTCGTATTCTGTTGACCCACTCGCCCGACGGATTGCTGCTGCTCGATGGACAGCAGTTCGATCTTGCGTTTGCAGGGCATACGCACGGGGGACAGGTCGCATTTCGTAGCGGTGCGCAGATCCTGACCGCCGGCGGCCCCTTGTCCCGCAAGTACGGGCGCGGAAAGTTTCAGATCGAAAACAGCGGCACGTTGATCGTCAGTCTGGGTATCGGCTGCAGCAATTTTCCTGTACGTATCAACGCCGATTCGGAACTCGTGCTCTGCACCGTACGATCGGCTTCGACGCCCTGAGCCGACCAAAAAAAGAATGGCCGGGCTCTTTCAAGCCCGGCCAAACATCTACAACAACTTAAAGAAACGTCTACTTCTTGGCTTTCGGAGCGTCGTTCTGCTCGGCCGCTTCGGTCGATTCAACCGTCGCATCTTCGGCCTTCACTTTGACATGCGCCGGCGGATTAACGACGTTGAACGATACCCGTCGGTTCTGCGCACGCCCAGCGGAAGTGCCATTGCTGGCGATCGGATCTTCCGGACCATAGCCGTGCGCGGTCAGCTCGTCGGGGCTGACACCCTTGCTGACGAGGTAGGCTCTGACCGAATCAGCACGCGCCTGCGACAACTTCATGTTGTACGGACGGGGGCCGGTCGAGTCCGTGTAACCCTGCACTTCCACGCGCAACTCAGGCTGCGCCTGGAATCCCGCGGCGACCTGATCCAGTGTTTCCTGCGCCGGCGCGGTCAGATGTGTCGAGTTGAGCTCGAAGTCCACTGCACGCACGACAATCATCTGGTCGAGAATGTGGCAGTTCGCATCCACTTTGAAACCCGGTGGCGGGTTGCACGGCGGCGGAGCGGATACCGGCGGCGGCGGCGGCGGTGCGGCCTCCGTTACGGGTGCCGGTGGCGGCGGCGGCGGCGCTGGCGGTGGTGGTGGCGGCGCCGGCTTGTTGAAGGTGTAACGCACGCTCACCATCGCCGTGTCTGCCCCGTAGCGCTGGTATTGCGACGGGCCGTTGACGTTCGGAGCAAGCGCGGTTTCGAACGCGCCGAAGTTGGTCCACAGGTGGCGATAGTCGACCGATACGGTCCAGTTGGGGCTGAAATCGAATCCGACGCCAGCACCGGCCTGGTAGGAGAACGTGGTCGCGTAATGCCCGCCGGTATCCACACCCAGCAAAGCACCCGTGTTGTTCTTGAATTCGGTCAGACCCGCACCGCCACCCAAGTACGGATGCACGACGCTGAAGGCGCCCGTGGCACTCTTGAAATCGTACCAGAGGTTGGCCATCTGCGAGGTTGCCCAGTCGCGATTACCAGTGGAGCCTGCGAAAAGATCGTGCGACTCCTTATTGCGTCGATACGCCAGTTCGATCTCCGGCCTGAAGCCGTTGTCGAGGGCATATCCACCGACCAGGCCGGCTTCCCAACCCAGCTTGTAGTGCAGCCTGTCGACGACGACGCTGTTGACGTCCTGATCCTGCGGCCGCTCATAGTTAGCGCCGCCCTCGGCGCCGATGTAGGGGCCATCCGCTGCCTGAGCCAGCAATGGGCAACATGCCAACACGGCGGCGGACACCGCCCAACGCCATGACTGACGCGACAATCGATCCATAATCAGAACCTCCATTCAACGTTGCACTTAAGCGACAAGTGCGGACGTTTATGTTGCACAACTCGGCACCGAACCGCAACAGCTGGCGAGTTACATCGCGTTAAGCTTTGTTTATCAGCGACTTTCTAACCTAATATCAAGTCGATGTATCACAACGTGATAGAACATAATATGAGTCTGATGTTGCTAGAAGGACACACGCCATAGGTGTGATGTCGGATCTGCGGTAGGTTCTATCCGTCGCTACGTAGGATTGCGCACCGGGACGTCGCGGCGGGATGGTTCGATTGCAGCGTGGTGGTGCGGACGCGGATGCTATTACGCCAGGGCCCTGTAGGACGGACAGGCGTTTGGGGAAGAGTCGGCTACAGAATCCCCGCCATTCCAATGACGGCTTCGGCGATTTCAACCAGACGTTTATTTTGACTCATCGCCGCTTCCCGCAGCAGATCGTACGCCTGCTTTTCGCTCAGCCTACGATTGGCCATCAGCAGTCCCTTGGCACGCTCGATGGTCTTGCGTTCGGTGAGGGCCGCCCGAGCCGACTCGAGCTGGTGATTCACATCGGTCAGCTGTCTGGACTGGGCCTGGACCACGTCCATGATTGAACGCATCGGTTTCGGTAGCGATCCACCGAGGGTGTAAAGGCCCACGCCGGTCGACAGCACGTCTGGCACCAGCATGGCCACGGGTGCGGTCTCATCCGGTCGCGCTTCGGCAAATGCGGTCTCGTACTCGCAACCAGCGCGTGCTTCAGCAAGCTTTGCACCACAAAGACGATTCAGATCCTGCGTCATCTGCTCCTCAACCACTCGCATGGCGTCGATCCGCGCGGTACTGTGCCGAAACCAAGCGTCTGTTGTGTCTTCCGGCCAATCGGCACTACCGCCCTTCGTCAGCGCCAGCCTTCGCAGGCGCTTGACCTCGGACGTATCAGGGGACAGCTGCAATTGCTGAAACGCATTTTGATAGGGCGGATCCCCGAACTCGGCAAAGATCCGGAACGCCTGATCCTGCGCCCCGATGAGCTGCCGTAGCCGTTGCTGCTCCGGAAACGGGATCCGGCCGGCGGAAAATCCAGCACCCGCTGTCGCGCGCTCCTGGCCGGCGTACTCCTTGCCCTGCGCGAAATTCGCCAGTGCGATCAGCGAGCGCGAGACCTGCGGGTCTGCTGCAATATCAGAGACCTCGAATCCGACAGCGAGCAGACTGCCAATGACATCGGCAAACGCTTTCAGCGCGTCCGCCGAAGTAATCCTTAAGTCGGCGATCTGCGCTCGCAGTATCGCGAGGGTGTCGAGCAAGCGATACGCCATAGCGCCGCGTAGGTAGAAGCGGGCGCCGAAACTCATGCCATCGAGCTTGCGGTCGAGCTGGTCGAGCCGTTCCCGGACCTGCTCTTCGAGTGCAAGTGAAATGCGAACCTGAGCGATCAGCTGATCGCGGAAGCTTGCGCCATGCGATCCGAGCACGATCGAAGAGGCGCCGCGTTCGCGCTGCAGAGCGTGAATCAACGTGCTCAAACTGTGGACCAGTTCGCCCAGCACCGACAGGCGCTCGAGATCGCGCATGCGGCACAGCTGCGCGGCGCGCATAAATCTCGCATCGGGCGACACTGTATCGGTCATGCCGCCACCAGACCTCAAATGCATGACAAACACAAGCACTCACTGAGCGCGCCAGCACCGCTGCACAACAGGCGTGCACGCTGCTCCCGGATTGCCCCGTGATGACTCAGAACTGGTCGGCTGTGCGCGCAAGCTCAATCGCTAAGCGCTTGACGCGCAAGGCATCGGGCGATTCCCGCTGCGATGGCATACGTGTTGCAAACAGCTCGTTGTGCAGCGCTGACTCATTGTCACCTGCATATTGCGATCCTAAATGGCCTCGCAATGGCAAAGCCGCCAAACCCTACGCGAATCGATGTATCGCGCGTATGGGCTGGCGGCTTTTTTTTGGCTTCAACGGAATTCAACATCTCAGGACGGAGTATGAAGAACGTCATTGCATCGCTGAAGAGTGGCAACTGGAAGGCCCTGCTGGCCTGTTTTTTCTACTTCGATACCGGCTTTACGGTGTGGGTGATGTTCGGTCCCCTGGCACCATTCATCTCCAAGCAGCTGACGCTCACGCCCGCGCAATCGGGTTTCCTGGTCGCGGTACCGGTTCTAGCGGCATCGATCGTGCGGGTAACGCTCGGGAATCTCTTCCAGTCCGTGAACGGTCGTCGGCTGGCGTTGCTGGGCATCGCACTTTCGTCCATCCCGGCGTTCGTGCTGCTCTTGCCGGTCATTCCGACGTATTCGCTGCTGCTGATCCTCGGCTGCTTCCTGGGCGTAGGCGGCGCAAGCTTTGCAATCGCGCTGCCGATGGCAGGCAGCAGCTATCCACCACGCGTGCAGGGACTGGTGCTGGGTCTGGCCGCGGCCGGCAACATCGGCGCAGTGGTCGATGGGTTCCTGTTCCCGACGCTCGCGCAGCATTTCGGCTGGCAACATGCGACGGCCGCGGCCATTCCGTTGCTCGCGCTGACAGCGGTCCTGGTGCTGATGTGGGCGGATGATCGCAGCAGCAAGAGCGGCAGCACGGCGCGTGCCTTCCTGGGTTTTGCGATCTCCTTTGTGAGCATCATCGGGTTCGTGCAGCTGGTGGCGGCTGGATTTTTCGGACCCGGCAAGACCGGCCAACTGCTGCTACCCGCGCTCGGTGCCGCGGTCGCACTCGCGGTGCTGCCGCGCAAGTACCTCTCGGTCCTTCGCGAGCGTGACACCTGGGTGATCATGCTCGTCTACAGCATCACCTTCGGCGGATTCGTCGGCATGTCGTCCTATGTAAGCCTGCTGCTGACCGCGCAATATCAACTCTCGAAGGTCGACGCGGGGCTCGTCATGGCAGGTCTTTCGTTTCTGGGGGCGATGATCCGCCCGATCGGTGGCATGATCGCGGATCGCCTGTCGGGAGTGCGCGTTCTGCTGGTGCTCCTTGCAGGCATAGCGCTGTTCAATTTGAGCTTTGCCTTGCTGATGCCGGCACTCGGCGGCGGCGTCGCACTCCTCGTCGCACTCTACTTCTGCTTCGGCCTCGGCAACGGTGCCACCTTCCAACTCGTGCCGCATCGATGGAAGGGCAAGACAGGCGTCATGACCGGCATCATCGGCGCCGCCGGCGGCATCGGCGGCTTCTATCTCCCCGTTATCATGGGCATCGCCAAGGAAAGCACTGGCAGCTATCAGCTCGGGTTCGCGACCTTCGGCGTGTTGGCCGCAATCGCGCTGACACTGGTGGGCATCCTGCACCAACAATGGCTGGCGTGGGCGTTGAGCAGTAACACGGCGGTCGACGTCGAGGGCGCGGTCGCGCACGCCGAATGATGAATCTGATTGTCATCGGCAATGGAATGGTCGGCCAGCGGCTACTCGAACGACTGACGCAGCAGGGCTCATGCTCCTACGACATCACGGTGCTGTGCGAGGAACCGCGAGCTGCCTACGATCGCGTTCAGCTGACTTCTTATTTCTCCGGCAAATCAGCCGACGATCTATCATTGGTTCGTCCGGGCTTCTTCGAGAGCACGGGCATCGCGATGCAGCTCTCGGAGCGCGCGGTTGCCATCGATCGCGAATCGCATCAGGTTCGCACGTCGACTGGCGCACTGCTCGACTACGATCGGGTGGTGCTCGCAACCGGATCCTACCCGTTCGTGCCGCCAATTCCGGGACGAGACCGCGCCGGATGCTTCGTCTATCGCACGCTCGATGATCTCGATGCCATCCGCGACGCCAGCGCACGGGCCCGCGTAGGCGTCGTCGTAGGCGGTGGCCTGCTTGGATTGGAGGCCGCCAAGGCATTGGTCGATCTGGGCCTCGAAACTCACGTAGTGGAATTCGCGCCCCGACTGATGGCAGTGCAGATCGACGACGCCGGCGGCCGCGTGCTGCGCTCGCGTATTGCGGAGCTGGGAGTGGGCATTCATACCGGCAAGAACACTGCCGAGATAGCGGATGGCGGTGACCATGCACACCGGATGCGTTTTGCCGACGGCACCGAACTGGAAGCCGATCTGATCGTATTTTCCGCCGGAATCCGTCCGCGTGACGAACTTGCGCGCAGCGCGGGTCTTGCGATCGGCGAGCGCGGCGGAATCGTCGTCGATGACGCCTGTCGCACGTCGGATCCATCGATCCTGGCGATCGGCGAGTGCGCGCTCTGGAACGGCAAACTGTTTGGACTGGTCGCTCCGGGCTACCAGATGGCTAACGTCGCTGCCGCTCATCTGATGGAAGAGCCCGAACAGCGATTCCACGGCGCCGACATGAGCACCAAACTCAAGTTGATGGGCGTGGACGTGGCATCGCTTGGCGATGCGCACGGCACGACGCCCGGCGCGCGCGTGTGCTCGTTCACCGACGAGCGACGCCAGGTCTACAAGAAGCTCGTGATCAGTCAGGACGGTCAGCGCCTGCTCGGCGGCATTCTTGTCGGCGAAGCCGACGACTATGGATCTCTCCTGCAGACGATGCAGAGCGGAGCGGCGTTGCCCGAGCGGCCGGAAGAGCTGATCCTGCCGGCGCTGGTCGCAGGCAGCTCGAAGCCAACAGGCAGTGGTGTTGCTGCGTTGCCCGCCGACGCCCAGATCTGCTCCTGCAACAACGTCAGCAAGGGCGCTATCTGCACGGCAGTCGACAATGGCTGCAGCACATTGGGAGCGCTTAAGAAAACGACCCGAGCCGGCAGCTCCTGCGGCGGGTGCAGCCAGCTCGTGACGCAGATCCTGAAGGCCCAGCTCGCCAGCAAGGGTGTCGCGGTCAGCAATCACCTATGTGAGCATTTTCAGTACTCGCGTCAGCAGCTGTACCAGCTGGTGCGCGTCGGCACGCTCAAGAGCTTCGACGATGTGCTCGCAAAGCACGGTCGAGGCAAAGGCTGCGACATCTGCAAACCCGCGGTCGCCTCGATCCTCGCTTCATGCTGGAACGAGTTCGTGTTGCAGCGGGGGTACGCGCCGCTGCAGGATTCCAACGACTACGTGTTGGCCAACATTCAGAAGGACGGAACTTACTCTGTCATTCCGCGCATCGCTGGCGGGGAGATTACGCCTGAGAAGCTGATCGTGATCGGCGAGGTCGCACGCAAGTATGGGCTCTACACCAAGATTACCGGCGGTCAGCGAATCGACCTGCTCGGTGCGCAGCTGCATCAGCTCCCTGCGATATGGCAGGAACTGATCGCAGCCGGCTTCGAATCGGGACACGCTTACGGGAAAGCACTGCGCACGGTGAAATCCTGCGTGGGTTCGACCTGGTGTCGCTACGGTGTGCAGGACAGTGTCGGCCTCGCGATCCAGCTCGAGAACCGGTACAAGGGCCTGCGAGCGCCTCACAAGATCAAACTGGCGGTGTCCGGCTGTACGCGCGAGTGCGCCGAAGCCCAGGGCAAGGACGTCGGTGTCATCGCGACCCAGAATGGCTGGATGCTCTACGTCTGTGGCAACGGCGGCATGAAGCCGCGCCACGCCGACATCCTGGCGACAGACCTTGATCAGGAAACGTTGATCCGCTACATCGACCGCTTCCTGATGTTCTACATCCGCACCGCGGATCGCCTGCAGCGCACTGCCTCGTGGCTGGACAACCTCGAGGGTGGCATCGAATACCTGCGCGAGGTGGTCTGCCAGGACAAGCTCGGCATTGGCGCCGAACTGGAAGCGGAAATGGCCCACGTCGTGCGCACTTATGAGTGCGAATGGAAGAAGGCCGTCGATGACCCTGTCACGCTAAGGCGCTTCCGCCACTTCGTAAACAGCGACCGTACGGACGAAAATGTGCTTTTTGTCGAGGAACGCGGGCAGCTACGCCCGGCGAACGAAGACGAACGCCTGCGACGCCGTCGGCGCTCGCCTGCCGGAGAGCCCGCATGAAGGCCGCCCCTATCAAGCCCGCGCCGAAGTGGTTCCGAGCCTGCAGCCTGGAGGAGATCTATCGCGAAAGCGGAGTCTGCATCGATCTTTCCGGCCGCCAGATTGCGATTTTCCGGGTCGATGAGTGGATCTATGCCATCGACAACTTCGATCCTGCTAGCAAGGTGAACGTCCTCTCACGCGGCATCGTCGGAGATGTCGGCGGTGAACTGGTCGTGGCA
>DATBAM010000035.1:0-5187 GCA_036271535.1 Steroidobacteraceae bacterium
ACCGCGAAGCGTACCGGATAAGTGGCGGTCTGCAGCTGCCCACGCCGGTCCTGCAGCCAGTTCTGCGCGTCGCGGTAGGTAACCATCGAGCGCTGGTCGAAACTGAAATTTCCTATGCGGTTACTGCCCCAATTGTCGATCAGGACCTCGAACAGTTGCGAAGACTTCGATGGAATCGGGTCCGCCGAAAGCGACCGCAGCACCGTCAGGACGGTCATCGAGGCGCCGATGCCGACGCCGATGGCCGCGATCATCAGCAGCGTCAGCACGAGATTGCGCCGCAGTTTGCGTGACGCCAGATTTACATAGTAGTAGAACATGGGCGCCTTCTACCGTCCTGGCTGCGCGAACGCGCCGGCCACCAGATGCGGCTGGGCTACCGGATTCACCACCTGCCCGTCGACGATATGCACCTCACGCTGCGCGCGAATCGCCAGCTCCGGGTCGTGTGTCACCATGACGATCGTTGCGCCGTCACGATGCAGTTCCTCGAGCAGTTCCATGACACCGCGAGCCATCTGGGTGTCGAGATTGCCGGTAGGTTCATCGGCCAGCAGCAGGCGCGGCGAACCCGCCAATGCCCGTGCGATGGCGACGCGCTGCTGCTGACCACCGGAGAGTTCGGACGGATAGTGGCGGGCGCGTGCGGACAGGCCGACGCGCCCGAGCGACTCGCGGATGCGCTGTCGACGCTCAGCGGATTTCATCCTGCGATAACGCAATGGAACTTCGAGATTCTCGGATACTGTCAGGTCCGGGATCAGGTTGAAAGCCTGAAAGATGAATCCGATCTTGACGTTGCGCAGGCGGGAGCGCTGGCTATCGTTCATGCCTGCGACATCGATGCCATCCAGCAGATACTCTCCGCTGCTGAACTCCTCCAGCAGGCCGGCGATTGTCAAGAAGGTGGTTTTGCCCGAGCCGGAGGGTCCTGTCACTGCAACGAACTCGCCCTCGCGCACTTCCATCGAGAATTCTCGCAGAGCATGCGTTTCCACGACCTCCGTGCGATAGATCTTGGATAGTTGCGACATCTTCAGCATGCTGACCTCTCAGTGTGCAAGCGCGACGCGATCGGCGCCGTTGAACGCGTCGGCGCCCGACACCACGACCTTGTCGCCGACCGCCAATCCGCCCAGGATCTCAACCTTCTGCGCACTCGCCGCGCCGAGTTGGACGCTGCGCCGTTGCGCAATGTTGTCGCGGACGACATAAACTGCGGCGCCGCCCTGCCTGTCCAGGAAGTCGCCGCGCTCCACCATCAGCGTGTTGTCGCGCTGATCGATCAGGATACGCACTGACAGACGCTGATTTTGCCGCAGATCGCCCGATTTCTGGTCGTCGAACCGGATCCGCGCGGTGACTTCGCCGTTCACGACCTGCGGCGATATACCGCTGACGTGACCCTGATAGTGCCGGCCATTGCCCTGCACATCCGTGCCCATTCCCGGCGCGAGATCACGCGCGAGGCTTTCGGGCACTTTGATCTCCACTTCCAGGGCGGTCAGATCGACGACGGTCAGCAGCGGCGCGTCCCGCGCCACCGTGGCGCGATCGGCAATCTGGACCTGACCGATACTGCCGTCCACCGGTGAGCGAATCTGCAGGGCGTCGACCTGTCGGCGCAGGTCCTCGACCAGAAATCTCTGCCGATCGAGCGCTACGCGCTTGCTGTCGACATCAAAACGGGCCTGCGCCGGCGCGGTGTCATCCTGTGCCCTGGCCTGTTGTTCGGCAAATTGTGCCTTCTCCAGTGCGTCCTGCGCACGCAGCATCTGCAACTCCGAGTACGACCCAAGTTCATACGCCTTGCGGCTGCGTTCCAGCTCGCGCTGCATCGTCTTCAGATCGACCTCCGATTGCGCCAGCAGCTGATGCGACCGCGCCAGTCTGTTTTCAGCATCCAGTTGCGCCCGCTCCCAGTCCAGTCGCGCGCCATCGAGAGAGGACTGCTCCTGCGATAACCGGGCCGTCACGTCGGGGCTGGTGACCACGGCGACGATCTGCTCTTTCCGAACCGTATCCCCGGCATGTACCTGCAGGGTCACACTACCGCTCGAAGGCGCGTACAACGTCGGACTCACTGCGGCGACCACCTGGCCGTCGGCGACGACATCGCGCATGAACAGCCCGCGCTCCACGGTCGCGATCGTCAGAGAGGATCGGCTGACCGATGATCTGACACCGCTGAAATGTAACAGCGAGGTGATGACGAGGGCGATAGCCAACGCGACGCACAGGCCTGCCACGATCCAGCGTGCGCGACGTCGGCGACCATGCCGCTCATCGAGCGGTCGATCCTGCGAGGCGGTGTCGCGCAACAGGGTCGGCTCATTCATGACCTTGTTCCCGATCGACCAGCAGGCGATCGACCAGTGCCAGATCGCCTTCGCTGATTCGCCCCGCCTGTTGTTTCAAGGTGAGCATGTTGATGAGGTAGTCGTAACGCGTCTGGCTGTAGGCGCGCTGTGCGGCGTAGTAGTTGTTTTGCGAGTTGAGCAGATCGAACTCGCTGCCGGTGCCGAATTCGAGATTCCTGCGGCTCGCATTGACGGCGCGATCGCCTGAATCGGTCGCCTGACGCGCGACGGAGATCCGCTGCACGCCGGTGACGACGTTGCGGTAGGCAGCGCGGGTAAGCCGTTCAGTATCCCGCTGCAGGGTTTCATACTCGGCGCGTGCCTGGCGAGACTGCGCCCGTGACTGCCGCACGGCGGACGCTACAGCGCCGCCCTGAAACAACGGCCAGGTGAACGACACGCCGACCGTGTCCAGCGGCTCATCGCCACCGAGCGCCTGATCCTGATAGAGCCGCGATACGCTACCGTTGAGGGTCACTGTCGGAAGGCCCTTGCCTCGCTGTACACCGATGTCGCGCTCGTCGGCTTCGACCTGCAGGAGCGATGCACGAACCGAGGGGTTGTCCTGCAGGGCTGCGAGCACCCAGGCATCCACCGACGCCGGTTCCGGCGACGATAGCGGCATGCTTTCCTGCAGTGGTGCCACGTCAGCGGTGCGCGGCCCCGTCAACTCGGTCAGCGCCAGCTGCGCATCGTCCAGGGCATTCTGGGCGTCGATCACCCCCTGATCGGTGGCGTCGAAGAACGACTGCGCCTGATCGACGTCGCTGCGCGGGCCGACGCCGGTCTGCTCGCGGGTCTGGGCCTGTTGCAGCAGGGTGCCGAAGGCCGCACGGGCACTGCGATTGGTCGCGAGCTGATCCTGCGCCGCAAGAATGGCGAAGTACGCCTTGGCAAGACGCAACATCAGACTCTGCTGGGCGGCCAGATACATCGCCTGTGCCCCGGCGGCCTGGAGGTTCGCCTCTTTGAGCTGATTGAATTGCTGCCAGCTCCAGATCGTCTGGGTCAGGGTCAAGCCGTAAGCGTGCGCGTTGCCGTAGCAACGCTCGCTGTCGCCATGCGAGGAGAGCACACAATCCGCGGCAACGCTGCTGAGCAGAGCCCCGGTCTCGAAGCCGGCCCGCTCACGCACGGCGTCCGCCTGCGCGCCAATCTGCGGAAGCCATTGCGCCAGGGCCTGAGGCCTGGCCTCGATCGCGGCATCGCGCTGATACATTGCCGCCGTGAGCACGGTGTCGTGCTCGACCGCATGGCGGTAGAGCCGCACCAGATCGTTGCCTGTTGCCGATCGGGCACACAGGAGTACCGTGATGACGAGGACGCGTGAAGGACGCATGGTGTGTACATTTCAAGTGCCGTGCCAGGGTCTCGCCACTCTAAGTGGCCGTTTTATCAGGGTCTGTCGACTCGAGCGATTGACCGGACACTGTCCGCGGACAGTTTGCGGACACCGCGACGTCAGCTGCAAGGACTGGAGCTTGGCCGGTGCTGCCCGTCATCAATGTCCGTCTGAATTTCGTTGAATCTTCCCTTGATAGGGTCGATTTTTTCGCCTGATCTTCAGGCTATCACCGTATCTCCCAGGCGATAACGGGGATCGCCTGAACAAGCGGGGAAACACAATGAAGCCCACCATCATCGGACTAGCGTTCTCATTCGGTATTCTGGCGGCGTCAGCCGCTCGAATGAGCGATGCGTCTCCCCCACGGACGACTGACACCTGGACGCAGATCGGGCCGGGGCCCGGCAGCGTCGAGGCGCAGATAGTCGTAAGCCCGACCACGCGGGCGATTTATGTTGCGACCAACGGCGGTGGTGTCCTCAAGAGCACAGATGGTGGATTTCGTTTTTTCGAGTCGAATGCCGGACTTGGCACAAGGCAGATTCAGCAGCTTGCGATCGGCGTGAACGATCCGACCATTCTTTATGCGGGCGCGGTCGACGCGCTCTACGTGTCGCACGACTCAGGCACGACCTGGGCAGTAACACCAAACTTCCTGTCGGCGTTCGCGATCGCCGTCGATCCGAACAATGCCAACACTGTTTATACGGCATCGAGCGCCATTCAGGTGTCGTACGACGGCGGCGTTACGTTCACGGACATTACCGGTTCGGTCTTCGGCGTGGCGCTCGGCATGATCCTCAATCCGAAAAACCCGCTGGAGCTCTTCGTCGGAACCACCGGGGGCGGGGGGTATCACTCCACCGACGGAGGTGCCAACTGGGTTTCTCTTGCCATAGACGATACGGTTTGGTCGTGGACGATTGATCCGGTGGACGGCACCGTGTACGCGGGTTCGAATCACGGTGTCTTCAAGAGCACCAACGGTGGCAACACGTTCACGAAGGCGGGCTCACCAGGCAACGGAATCGTGTATTCGCTTACTGAAAGCGGCTCCGACCTGTTTGCGGGGACTGGTGGCGGCGGATTCTGGGTAAGCTCGGACAGGGGGTCGACGTGGACGAACACCGGCATGGCGGAGGGCATCGGCCTGTCCTTGAGCACTGACTCTGCCGGCAACGTGTACGCAGGTACGAACTTTGAGGGCGCTTTTGTCGTACCTGCCCAAACAAACCACCACCGCCCGTTGCACCCACACCCGATCGCCTGGGACAAGATCCGCGACTGCAATTGCCAGGAGGGGCATGCGATCGCAATTGATCCAGGCGATGCAGATCACATCTTTTTTACCACTAACGATGGCGGTCTGCTCATGAGCAGAGACGGCGGAGAACGGTGGGTAGATCTTTCCTCGAACGGTATGGGCGCTCGCGCTCCACGCAGTGTCGCCTTCGATCCGCGCGATCCAAGGCGGATTTATGT
>DATBAM010000036.1:0-8798 GCA_036271535.1 Steroidobacteraceae bacterium
GATGCGCGCCCGTGTCTGCTCACTCAATTTTCGGAAGTTGCCGACAAACTCCTGGAACGAGTTGACGGATGCTCGTGCCCACAAATGAAGGCACTCATATTCGATCTGGATGGCACGCTGATCGACTCGGTCTATCCTCACACGCTTGCGTGGCAGCAGGCGCTCAACGAGGTAGAGATGGTCGTCCCGGCCTGCGAGATCCATCGCCGTATCGGCCTCAGCGGCAAGCTGCTGGTCAAGGCGCTGGGTCGGCGCCGCAGTCGCTCCTTCGATCAGACCGAGATCGACGCGCTGGAAAAGCGCCACGACGCGCTGTTCCGCGAGATGGCGGCATTACAGTTGCCACTGCCGGGCGCCATCGAACTGCTGCGTTTCCTGCGGCAGTCCCAAGTGGCGCACGGCATCGCGACGACCGGCAAACGGTCCGAGATCGAAACAGCGCTTGCCGCTCTGGAGATTGACGACTCGACGCTTGTGGTCGACGGCAGCATGGCCGGCAATGCCAAGCCGGAGCCCGACCTGTTCGTTGAATGTCGTAGCCGGCTCGGCGTCGAAGCGTCCGAGGCATTGATCATCGGCGATGCTGTGTGGGACGTCCACGCCGCACGCCGCGCGCGCATGCTCGCTGTGGGACTGTTGAGCGGGGGGTCCGGCGAACAGGAATTATCCAGCGCAGGAGCGATGAGGATCTATCGGGATCCGGCAGATATGCTCGCCTCGATCGATGAGCTGGGGCTGAAGCTGCCATAGTTCGCGAGTCGGCCTTCAGCGTAGGCTGATCGGCGTGGGCTTGTGACGATAGATCGACTTTGCACGGGGATCGATATGTCGGCGCAACTTCCGGCGACGCTGGTCGATGTATGCGAGCAGCGCGCTTTGGCTGTCATGCGTGCTGTCGTTGCGGCCATCATGCCGTCCGAGCGGCTGCTGTTTCGCAGCCTCTGTCCGCAGCAGCAGCAGATCCCGCTCCTCGCCCAATTGGTCGGCGAGTTCGTCGGAGTCCTCAGCCAATGAGCGCAATCGGGCAGGCAACGCCGCGCCGAGCAGATACAACTGCTGACGCCAGTACTTGGTTTGCTTCCGGCACTCGTGCCAGTCCGCGGCCCTGCCGCTGTCCTTCGCGTGCCGATATGCTTTTCGCGCGCGCTCGAAGGTATGCAGAAGCGCATGGCGGATCGCGCGCCGGCCGCCTTGGGGCATCTCCCAGGTGGCAACCTGCAGCACGAGATCGGCGAGGCGCTGCGCATTTCCGGCGGCATCGGCCGCTGGCACGGCCTGTCTCGCAATCGCTCCCTGCAGCGTACGTTGCAATCGCCGCGACGCCGGGCGGCCGCGTGGGTCTCGCTTGCTGATGGCCTGCAGCGTGGACAGCAGCGCCTCGGCATCGCGACGTCCGCGGAACTCGCCACCGACATCGCGCAATGCGGTGTTGGTGGCGCGATAGTCGTGCTGGTCGATGAATTCTCGCAGCAACCGCAGATAGGCCCTCGCGCGTTTGAGCGCCTTGCGCAGTTCGTGAGTCACCGCATCGCGGGGCTGCTTCGATTGCAGCAGTCTGCCCGCGATACCCACCTCCCGCAGCAACGCGACATGTATGTAACCGGCGAGTCCTGCGGGTTTCGGCAACAGCGCTTCCCTCCTGGTTGCAGTGCTCATTCTTGCGCGCGTCGGACGTTCTTACCAGCGGCGACGATCCGGCCCTGGCAGACGGTAGCGCTGACCCGCACGGCGCTCAGGTCGTTACGAGCCACGCGCCAGGGCCGATCCAGCAGGCACAGGTCCGCCGCAGCACCGGGCTGCAGACGACGCGGCTCGCGCGCCGGGTTCTGTAGCGGCGTCAGATAGAGCGCCAGGGCCTGCTCTGGCTGCAATGCCTCACTATCACCCAGCGGACGTCCCTCGCGGGTGCGGCGTTCGACGGCCGCCTGCATCGCGATCCACGGGTTCGTGCTTCCGTACGGCGCATCGCTCCCTGCTGCGAGCGGCACGCCCATCCGATGCCAGGAGGCGCAGCGGTACAGCCAGCCGTGTTCGGAAACTGGAATATCGCGGTGATATTGATCGCCCCGTTCCAATATGAAGTGTGGTTGCGTCACGACCGTGAGCCCTCGTCGCGCGACTTCGTGCATCAGATCCGGTGACACCATGGCCGCGTGCTCGAGGCGATCGCCGGCAACCGGTCCCGCCTCATCCAGAACGGCAAGCGCGTAGACCAGCTCGGCCTGCGTGACACAGTGGAAAGCGGCGACGCGTCCCGCATCGTGCGCCGCTGCCACGTCCCGCGCCGTGGACGAGAGCTCGGGCAGTGCATGCTCGTGCAGGTGGAGCTTGAACGCGCCCACTGCGACCCGTTCGCTCCCCTCGATGCCGGACAGCGTCGCATCACCCATGATGCTCAGGGTCTGAGGAATGACGCCGTCGCTTGCCAGTCCAGCCAGATGGGCAAAGCTTGTGCATCCGTTGCTGACCGACGCATCCGTCAATCCGGTGATGCCGTAGCTCGCCAGCTCCCGGCAGACGTCCGCGAGTGGAGGAAAGTCACTTCTCAACTGCTGCCGCAACCACGGGTCCGCGTCGTAGAGCCGTCCGGTGAGTCTCCCCTCCCGGCGCTCCAGCGGCCCTGCCTGCGATGCAGGCAGCAGCGCCAGCGCCCGCGAGTTCAGTATCCACAGACGGCCGCTACGGTGCTGAATACGGATTGGCCGATGGGGGACGACATCGTCGAGCCAGTCGCGGTCGATATCGCCGGCGACCGACTCGTGATAGCCGACCCCACGAAGCCATGAAACAGCAGGCCCTCCGGCGGCCCGCTCCAGGGTCTCGCGCAGCGCCCGTGCGGTCGGAACGTCGGGTGGCCCGCAGCCAATCGAATGGCGCGCGGCCGCCAGTCCGAACAGGTGCAGATGATGGTCGTGCAGGCCAGGCAGCAGAACGCCCCCCGCGGCATCGATCACGCCGCCCCGCGTGAGATCCGAAGGTCCCTGGGATCCGGGGCGGATATCCACGATCCGGCCTCCGGCGACTGCCACGTCGGTTCGACGGCCGTCCAGTTCGGCGTTGCGGATCAGCAATGGCGGGGCTGGCGGCGACATAACACGAACTGCAGACAACCGGTTCCGGGCTGTAAACTCGCGCCCTGTCGCGCAGCAGGCCCTGCGCCGGCAGACAAAGGGCAGCTCAAGCGTGAATTACTAAGCCAGGTTAGCATGTCGCGCCATTACGTCAGCGGCCCCGCCCGGATATCATTGGTTTAGTTGGTTTAGCGATCACGTCAGAGCATAGAGGAATCATGAAGCCCGGAAGTAAATTGAAGAGCGCAGTCTGTGATACCGAGGTGATGGTCATCCGCGGGTCCAATGCCGTCGTCGACTGTGGCGGTGCACCGATGGGCGACCAGGCGCCAGCCACCCGCCAGCCGATCAATCCCGCCTTCGCTCAGGGCACCAAGATCGGCAAGCGCTACGTAGATGCGGCCGGAACGATCGAGCTGCTGTGCGTCAAGGCCGGCCAGGGTTCGCTGTCGGTCGCAGGGACGGCGCTTCAGATCAAGGATGCAAAGCCGCTGCCGTCCTCCGACTGAGCCGACTTCATGAATATATCGCTGGTTTTGCAGATGGCGGCGGAGGCCGAGCCCGATCGTGTCGGTCTGGTTTGCGATGGCAAACGCTGGTCCTACGGCGAGTTGTTCCGCGCGGCTCAGGTTGCCGCACGCCGCATTCTCGACGGCGGCTGCAAGCACGTCGCGTTGCTGGACGAGAGCAGCGAAGCTGCCCCCATCGCGCTGTTCGGCGCAGCGCTTGCGGGCATCGCCTACGTGCCGCTCAACTATCGTCTTGCCGATCCCGACCTCGCCGGGCTGCTCGCGCGCATCGCGCCGGCTTATATCGTCGGTGACGTGGCGCGTGTCCGGCGACTTAACCCGGATGGGGGCCATCAGGTGTTCTCGCGGTCCCAATTTGTAGCCTCGGTCGGCGAACCGCTTCAAGGCGAAGCGCCTTCGTTCGAGGACCCCGACGGTATTGCGGTGCAGCTGTTTACCAGCGGCACGACGGCAGCTCCCAAGGCAGCGTTGCTTCGCCACGCGAATCTGCTGTCCTACATTCTTGGGACCAACGAATTCGGATCCGCGTCTGAAGGGGAAGCGGCCCTCGTCAGCGTGCCTCCGTATCACATCGCCGGCATTGCGGCACTTCTCAGCTCCACCTACGTCATGCGGCGCATCCTGATGCTGCCCGCTTTCGATCCGGACAGCTGGCTGGCACTGGCGGCCGGCGAACACGCCACCAACGCCTTTGTCGTGCCCACGATGCTCAGCCGCATCATTGCCCGGCTCGACGAGGGCACCAGGGCAGATCTCTCGTCGCTGAAAGCCATCGCCTATGGCGGCGGACGGATGCCGACCGAGCTGATCGAGCGTGCGCTGGAACTGTTCCCGAATGCCGATTTCACCAATGCCTACGGACTGACCGAAACCAGTTCGACCGTTGCGTTGCTGACACCGGACGATCACCGCGCGGCGCGGGCGTCCGACGACCCGAAAATTCGCGCCAGACTGGGGTCGGTAGGGCGCCCACTGCCGACGGTCGAAGTCGAAATCCGCGACGAGGACGGCAAGGCGGTCGCGTCCGGTGGCCGTGGCGAGGTCTATGTACGGGGCGACCAGGTCTCCGGCGAATACCGCGAGCGCAAGGCGCTGGATGCCCAGGGCTGGTTCCCGACCCGTGACGCCGGCTGGATCGACACCGACGGCTATCTGTTTCTGACCGGCCGGGCGGATGACGTGATCGTCCGCGGCGGTGAGAACATCTCGCCGGGTGAAATCGAGGACGTCCTGATGGGGCATCCATCGATTGCGGATGCTGCGGCCGTTGCGGTTCCATCGACCGAATGGGGCGAAGCCGTGGGCATCGCCATCGTCTGCAAGCCGGATTGCACAGCGCCTGGCGATGAGGAGCTGCGTACGCTCGTGAAAAGCCGGCTGCGCTCGTCGCGTGTGCCGGAGCGGATCGCGGTTCTGCAGGCACTGCCGTACAACGAGATGGGCAAGCTCCTGCGACGCGAGATCAAAAAGCTGTTCCAGTGAGCAACGACAAAGTCCTCTACACCGAGCATGCAGGTCTCGCGACATTGCGGCTCAACAAACCCGAGAAACTCAACAGTCTCGACACCGAGGTTTTCCAGCAGCTCGCGACCTGCGTCGAGCGGCTGCAGGGCGCCACGGAAACGATAGGCTGCGTCGTTCTGCGGGGCAACGGTCGCGCGTTCTCGGCCGGCCATGATCTCGGCGCCATCGGCGCCGTCGAAAATCCCTGGGAGCACGCCTTCCAGATGGGCGTGATCGAGAAGCTGGCCAACCTGCCCCAACCGGTGATCACCGCAGTGCATGGTCACTGCTACACCGGCGCGCTGGAGCTGGCACTGGCCGGCGACATTATCCTCGCATCACAGAACGCACGCTTCGCCGACACCCATGCCAAATGGGCGCTGACGCCCGTCTGGGGCATGAGTCAGCGGCTGCCGCGACGAGTAGGCGTCGCCAAGGCACGCGAGATGATGTTCACCTGTCGGACGTATACCGGCGGCGAAGCCGAGCAGATGGGACTGGCCAACGCGTGCTTTGCCGACGACCGCTTCGATGACGAGGTCGAAGCCTATGCCCGCGCGATCCTGACGAACTCCTGGTTCAGTCTGCGGGAGAACAAGCGCCTGCTGATCGAGACCGATGGCTTGCCGCTGGCGGCCGGGCTGGCGCACGAGATATTTCGCACGCGTGGCACCGGCCCGGACATGCAGGAACGCATTGCCGCGTTTTCCCAGCGGAAGAAGCCCTAGTAGTACGAGCGTTTGTCCCGGGCCGCAGCCTTCATCGCGTCGGTCGGCCGATAGAGCGGCCCTGACCCCTCGAGCTTCGCACAGCGGGCAACGACCTGCTGCATGCCTATCCAGTCGGCCAGCTTGAGCGGACCGCCGACGTGGCGTGGAAAGCCCAGACCCAGGATCAGACTCATGTCGACCTCGGCCGCCGTTGCCGCGATACCCTCCTCCAGGCACCGGGCCGCCTCGATCATCATCGGCAGCATCAGACGATCGGTCAGCTCCTCGTCGCTGAAGGCCTTCTCTGGCCCCGGGCGGGTGCTGGCGATGAGCGTCGCGGTCTGCGGGTCGACCGCCTTGCGCGGCTTGCCCTTGGGATCGGTCTCATACCGGTAGAAACCGGCGCCATTCTTCTGACCGAAACGCTTGTGTTCCACCATCGTCTGAACCGCATGCTTACCGGGGAATTTCATCCGGTCGGCGAAGCCTTCCGAGATGACGTCCAGCACGTGCAGCAGCGTATCCAGGCCCACGACATCGGCCAGATAGGTGGGCCCCATCGGCCAGCCGAACGCCTCCATGACGCGGTCGATCTGCAGATAGTCGGCGCCCCCGTGCAACGCGTGCAGACATCCCAGCAGATACGGGGTCAGGATGCGATTGACGAGAAAACCGGGGCACTCCTTTACGACGATCGGCGTCTTGCCCAGCGCGCTGGCGTATCCGACCACGGTGGCTGCAGCCTCATCGCTGGTACGGGACCCGCGGATGACTTCCACCAGTGGCATCACCGGCACCGGATTGAAGAAGTGCATGCCGACAAAATTCTCCGGACGCTTGAGCTTGCTCGCCATCTCGGAAATCGACAGCGACGACGTGTTCGATGCAATGATGGTGTTGGGGCCGAGCAGCGGCTCGAGTTCCCCGAGTACCGCCTGCTTGATGGACATCTTCTCGACCACGGCCTCGACGACGATATCTACCGAGGCGATATCCTGGTAGTCGAGCTGCGGATGGATCTCGGCCAGCACGGCGGCTGCCTTATCGGCCGTCAGGCGGCCACCTTCGACCTGTTTGTTCAGCTGTTTGCGTGCTTCGCCTATACCGAGGTCGAGCGCGCTCTGCTGGATGTCCTTCATCAGAACCGGGGTGCCGCGAACCGCCGACGTATAAGCGATTCCGCCACCCATGATGCCCGCACCGAGTACGGCTGCGCGCTTGGTCTTGTGCGCGATCTTGGTCAGCTCGCGCGCTTTCTTCTTGATCGCCTGATCGCTGATGAAGAGCTGGATCAGCGATGACGCGGCCTGAGTACGCGCGATCCGCGCAAACACCACGTGCTCGCGCTCGAGCGCCGCGTCGCGCGAATCGCCAGCCGATTGTTCCATCAGATCCACGGCAGCCAGGGCGGCCGGCTGATGCACGGCGGTCTTCGCGAGCTTCTTGCGCGCGTCGGCAAAGGCCGCCGCGTCGGTCTGGAACGGCCCCTGACGCTTGTCGCGGCGCGATCGCCACTCGCCGCTGGCAATCAATGATTCCAGCAGCGCGGTGGCGGCCTGCCGCACCTCGGCAGGCGGCACCGCCTCGTCTACGAGACCGGTGGCCAGGGCGCTGCGGGCACTCTGCGGCTTGCCGATCGAGATGTACTCTATTGCTGCAGCAGCCCCGGCCACTCGCGGCAGGCGCACCGTGCCACCGAAGCCCGGAAACAATCCGAGCGACACTTCCGGCAGGCCGATCTGCGTCGCGTCGGACATGACGCGCGCATCGCAGGTCAGCGCCATCTCGAGTCCGCCGCCCAGGGCGAGACCGTTGAGCGCAACCACCGTCGGCATCTTCAGATCTTCGAAGCGTTTGAAGATCGCGTTCGAATGCCGCATGTGCGCTTCGATCTGTGATTCGCTCTTCGAAAACAGAGTCGTGAATTCGAAGATGTCCGCGCCGACGATGAACGCTTCCTTAGCGCTGGTCACCAATACGCCGCGCGCCGTGCCAGCGCCTTCGATGGCGGCCGTCGCAGCGCCCAGTTCCTCCACCGTGGCCGAATCGAGCTTGTTGATCGACTGCCCTTTGGCATCGAAACACAGTTCCACGATCCCATTGGCGCCGGGAACGACCCGGATGGACTTGCCTTCGAACATCTTGTCTCCTTGAACTTGATTCTTCGCGCGGACGTGATTCAGCGCCCGAAATCCGGCTTACGCTTGGCAATGAAAGCACTGATGCCTTCACGGCCGTGCGGACTGCTGGCGTTCTCCGCCAGCGCACGGGATTCTTCTTCGAGATGTGACTCCAGCGCGGACTCGCCACTGCGCAGCAGCAGCCGCCGGAAGGTCCCGTACGCGCGAGTAGGACCTGACGCCAGCTCCTGCGCCGCCCGCATCGCATCCGTACCTAAAGAGGCGTCATCACTGATGCGCGTGATCAGCTTCATCGCCAAAGCGTCCTCGGCGGACAGCATGCGATTGGTGAAGATCAGTTCCTGTGCCTGCCGCATTCCCACGAGTCGCGGCAGAAGCCAGCTCAGACCGCCGTCGCTGGACACGCCGAGTGCCGTGTAGGCGGAGGTAAACTGGGCCGCCTTGCCAGCGATCACCAGGTCCCCGGTCAGCGACAGACTGAACCCGGCGCCCGCCGCGGTGCCATTCACCGCGACAACCAGCGGCTTGTTCATCCGCATGAAGCGTGCGACCGCCATGTGATAGTAGGCAGTCATCTCCTTCAGCAGCGAGGCGATCGAAGCTCCCGCGGCCACGAAGCCGCGGATATCACCGCCGGCACAGAAGAAGCGGCCGGTCGCGGTGATCAGCACGCAACGGATGGAATCATCCTCATCGCAGCGGATCGCGGCCAACATCAGCTCGCGTGCGAGTGCCATGTCGATGGCATTGGCAGCGGCTGGCCGATTCAGCGTCAGCCGGGCGACGGCGCCTTCCTGTTCGAACAGCAGCGTCGCGCTTTCGCCGCCTGCAGGGTTGCTCATG
>DATBAM010000037.1:0-74188 GCA_036271535.1 Steroidobacteraceae bacterium
CTCTCGGGCCGGCTCGATCCACCGGACGGCGCGCGTTTTGCCGGCGCGCTGATCGGAGAGCCCGACGATCTGTGGCTGCTGGCGACCGACGCCGGCTATGGATTTACAGTCCGGCTGAAGGAACTTTTTTCGCGCAATCGCGCCGGTAAGGCAGTACTCAAGCTCACGCCAGGAGCGCTGGTGCTGCCTCCCTCCCAGGTGCCGCTGGCGGAAGGCGCGGCACCGGTGGCCGCCAAGGTCGCGAGCGAGGAGGGCGAGGAAGCAGCGCCGCCAGGCGTGCCGCCGGCAGCGGACGCGCGTATCGCGCTGGTCAATTCGGAAGGCCGGCTGCTGCTGTTCCCGGCGAACGACGTACCGGAGCTGCCGCGTGGCAAAGGCAACAAGCTGTTCGGAATTCCCACCAAGAAGGCGTCCACGCGCGAGGAAACCGTGGTTGCCGTCGCGGTGCTGCGGGCCGCGGGATCATTGCTCGTCACCTCGGGCGGCCGGCAGATGACACTGACGCCGGCGAACCTGAAGGACTATGTCGGCGAGCGCTCGCAGCGAGGGGCACTGCTGCCGCGTGGCTGGCGGACGGTCGACGCCATCGTTGCCGGTTGACGGGTAGTAAAGGCACTTGGATGTGCCGTGCACGGGTCGGCACACGGGAGTGCCGGTCCCGAGCCGATCAGATCACGCGGTCGCGATGTGTACGATGTGGCTGCCGGTGCCGGCGACAGGCGCAGTCACTTCCGGCAGGTAGCGCTGAGCGATGTCTACCGGTCCCAGGTCGTCTACCTGGATGAAGCCGGCCGTGCGCAGCCGGTCGTGAAGCTCGGCCGTATCGAAATGACACAGACCATGATGCTCGGGGTTGCCGGCAACGACAGTCTGATCCTCATCGCGATGACGTTCCGGTGCGAGCCTTTGCGGAGGATTGCTGTAGTCGAACACGAGTTCTGCCCCACCCGGGAGCGCCGCGAAGAACTTCAGCGCAGACCAGAACGCATCTTCTGTCAAATAAGGCACCACGCCCAGCCAGATAACGAGCGTGCGGTCATCAGGATTGAATCCCGCCGCTGCCAGCACCTGCCCGCAATCGGGTTCCTCGAAGTCGACCGGCACATAGGTGATCGCCAGCGGATCGCGTGCGCCGGACGCTTCCGGACGCGTCGCCTCGCGTCGATCCACTTCGAAGACGCGCAGCGCGTCGGCCTTGTCGCGACGATAAGAATAAGTGTCGAGGCCTGCGCCCAGCACCAGCATCTGACGCACACCGCGCTGCCAGGCGTCGGTCAGGGTGCCTTCCGCAAAGCGGTTGCGGAGCGCGATGAACAGGCGCATGCGCCGGCTCGATGGCGTTTCGAGCGACTGGCGCTCTGCGTGCTCCCGGTCTACGCCCAGCATCGCTACCGCCAGCGGATCGCTGAAGATATGACCGTGTTCGAGACCCTGATAAACCGCTCGGTGTGTCGCTGCCATGATTACAAGATGCCCGTCGTCCGAAGGCTATTAGTAATAGTAAGAACTACAAGGTAACACAGCTGGCCGGTATTGAACGACGTCGTCAGCCGATGACGGCCTCCTCGGCGCGATGGCAGGCGACCAGGGCACCTGCCACGGGCCGCAGAGGCGGGATCTCCCGGGCGCATCGCTCGATCGCCAGCGGGCAGCGCGTGCGGAATACACACCCGGATGGCGCATCCAATAACGACGGAATTTCGCCACCGACGACCTCGTCGTGAGCAGCGCGCGCGGTGGCGGGATCGGGAACGAGTGCCGCATCGAGCAGTGCTCGCGTGTACGGGTGGCGAGGCGACCGGAACAGCGACGCGGTGTCGGATACTTCCAGGACGCGGCCAAGGTAGAGCACCAGCACACGGTCGCAAAGGAATCGGACCGCAGCCAGATCGTGGCTGATGAACAGCAATGACAGCGCCATGCGCTGCTGCAAATCCTTAAGAAGGTTGCTGATCTGCGATTTGATCGAAACGTCGAGCGCCGACAGCGGCTCGTCACAGACGATCAGTTCGGGCCCGGCGATCAGCGCCCGCGCGATGGCGATCCGCTGTGCCTGCCCGCCTGAGAACGCGTGCGGGAAACGATGCAGATGCTCCGCGTCCAGACCGACCGACTGCAGTGCCTGAAGCACGCGCGACGAACGCTGGTCCGGCGACAGCGCCGGCTCGAAAACGCGCAGTGGCTCGGCCACGATGTCCGCTATCTGCATACGAGGATCGAGCGATGCCATCGGATCCTGGAAGATCATCTGCAGGTGGCGCCGCATCGCGCGCAATCGTGATCCGCGAAGCCGTAGCAGGTCAGTGCCCTGGAACCGTATGTTGCCAGAGCGGCTGTCTATCAGTCGCAGCAGCGCCCGTGCGATCGTCGTCTTGCCGCTGCCCGATTCGCCGATGATGCCAAGCGTCTCGCCCCGCTCTATCGCAAAGCTGACCTGATGGACGGCCGTCACCGGTCGACGATGCCCGTCGTGCAGGATGCGATAACAGACTTCGAGATTTTCGACGTCGAGCAGAGCCATCATGAGTTCCGGTGACACGCGACCCAATGTCCGGCATCGCGCTCGAGCAACTCGGGTGTGCTCGACTCGCAGACGGGCATGCGATAGCGGCAGCGCGCGGCGAAGGCACATCCCGTCACCGGAGCCGAGGCAGAGGGCGGCGTGCCGGAGATGGTCGCCAGACGCGCGGGCAGTGCCTCGTCGAGACGCGGCGTCGCGAGTATCAGCCCCTCGGTGTAGGGATGCATCGGCCGCTCGAAAAGTACCTGCACATCGGCCTGCTCGACGACGCGTCCCGCGTACATCACCACCACCCGGTCGGCCAGTCGCGCGATCACGCCCAGATCGTGCGTGACCAGCAGGATGGCGGTCCCGGTGCGCGCTCGCAGCTGTGCGAAGACGCTCAGGATCTGTGCCTGCACGGTGACATCCAGCGCGGTCGTCGGCTCATCCGCCAGCAGCAGGTCGGGCTCGTTGATCAGCGCCATGGCGATGACGATCCGCTGGCGCATACCGCCCGAGAGCTCGTGAGGGTACTGCCGCATACGACCTGCGGCGTCGGTCATACGTAACGATTCGAGCAACGCGACAGCACGCCGCTTAGCGTCGGCGCGGGAAATGCGTTGATGTGCCTGCAGACCTTCGGTGATCTGGATTCCGACTCGAACGTACGGATTGAGTGCCGTCAGCGGGTCCTGGAACACCATCGCGACGTGCCGGCCGCGCACGCGGTCGAGCTCGCGAGCCGGCCGATGCAGTAATTCCTGGCCGCGGAAGCGGATGCTGCCGCGTGCCTGCGCGCCACCGCTCAACAGGCCGAGCGTGGCCAGCAGCAGCTGTGTCTTACCGGACCCGGATTCGCCAACGACGCCAAGGCACTCGCCGCGAACCACGTCGAGCGAGACTCCTCGCAGGGCCGCGACTTCACCGTGTTCGGTGGGATAGCCGATCGAAAGATCGCTCACCGCGAGCAGCGGGTCGCCGTCGCCGTCGAATTTATCGGGGGTCGAACGCATCGCGAAGACCGTCGCCGAGATAGTTGAAGCAGTAGATGATGAGTCCGAGGAAGATGGCCGGCGCGATCAGCAGGTGCGGGTGCGCCTGCATCTCGGAAGCGCCGTCCGCCACCAGGGAACCGAGCGATGCCAGCGGCGACTGCACGCCGAGGCCTAGAAAGCTCAGCAGCGCCTCGAACAGCATCACCGTCGGTATGGTCAAGGTGGCGTAGACCATCACGAGGCCGATGAGATTCGGCACGACGTGGCGCGCGATGATGCGCATTCCACCGGCGCCGCCCACACGTGCGGCCTCGACGAATTCGCGTTGCTTGAGCGACAGTGTCTGACCGCGCACGATGCGGGCGATGTCGAGCCATGACACCGCGCCGATGGCGACGAACAGCAACCACAGCTGACGGCCGAACAGCACCGTCAGCACCATCACGAAGGGAACGAACGGCACGGAATACAGTATGTCGACCGCCCGCATCATCGATGCATCCGTGATGCCGCCGGCATAGCCTGCGACCGTCCCCCAGAACACACCGATCAGCACACTGATGAGGCTGGCGGTGATGCCGACAGCCAGCGAAATGCGACATCCCCACATGATCCTCACCAGCAGATCGCGACCGAGGGGATCGGTTCCCAGCCAGTGACCGCCGGCCAGCGTGGGCGCGACCGACAGCAGATCGAAATGCGGTGTGTAGTAGTCGGAACTCGAAATCCACGGTATCAGCAGACAGGCGATGCCTACGCTCACCAGGATCGCGGCAGCTGCCATGGTTGCCCGCTGGCGGCGCAGACGCGCCAGACCTACCTGCCAGAAACTGCCGTGCTTCATCGCAGCCGCACCCTGGGATCGATCCAGGCGTAGCACAGGTCGGCGAGCAGATTGCAGAGAATGATCGCCGCGCCGTAGACGATGGTCACGCCGATCACCAGCGTGTAGTCGCGATTGAGCGCCCCGATCAGGAAGTATCGACCGATCCCCGGCAGGCCGAACACACTCTCCACCACGATCGATCCGGTGATCAGCCCCGCGATCGCGGGGCCCAGGAACGAAACCAGCGGCGTCAGCGTCGCGCGCAGTACATGTCGCCACAATACCGCGGTCCCGCCCAGTCCTTTGGCGTGCGCCGTGCGGATGAAGGCGCTGCCGAGTACCTCCAGCGTGCTCGCGCGCATGATGCGCGTGAGGTAGGCGATATAAGGCAACGCAAGCGATAAGGCGGGCAGCAGCAGATGGCCGGGCGAGCCCGCGACCCAGTCTCCCGCCGGCAGCCAATGCAGCTGCACCGAGAACACCAGCACCAGGAGCGGAGCGATCACGAATACCGGCGTCGAGATCCCGGTGAGTGCCAGCGCCACGAGGGCGCGGTCCTGCAGCGTGCGGTGGCGAAGTGCGGCCGTGACGCCGAGGGTGCCGCCGATGACGAGCGCAAGTGCCAATGCGCTCAGGCCTACCGTCAGATCGACCGGCAGGCCCTGCGCCAGCATCTCGTTGACGGACACGCCGCGATACTGGAACGACGGTCCGAGATCGCCGTGAGCCAGGTCCGACAGAAAGCGCAGGTATTGACGCCACAGCGGCTCGTCGAGATGGTACTGCGCCTCGATACTATGGCGGATCGACGGCAACATGTTCCTGTCGTCGTCGAACGGCCCTCCGGGCGCCGCATGCAGCAGCACGAAGGCGAGCGTCGCGACCAGCAGCAGGGTCGGTATCGCCGTCAGAAACCGCTGCAGCGCGTAGCGCAGCACTCTCTCAAGGCTCCCGATGCTCGAGCAGATACATATAGCGCGAGGGATTCCGGTCCATCACATTCGATTGCCATCCGCGCAGATAGGGTTTTATCAGATGACGGGTGGCGTAATAGTAAAGCGGTATGTACGCGGCATCGTCATCCAGTATCTGTTCGGCCTGCTCGAACAGTGCGTAACGACGTTCCTGATCGCCCTCCCGGTCCGCCGCCTCGATCAGCCGATCATAGGCCGGATTGGAATAGTCGTCGTTGTTGTTGCCGTCGCCGGTTACGCGCAGCTGCATGAATGTCTTTGGATCGGGATAGTCACCGATCCACGAATCGACGAACAGCGGCAGCTTGTGCAGAACGCGCTCCTGTGACAGCACTTTGAACTCGCTCTCGTACAGCTGCACGTCGGCCCCCAGCACGCTGTGCCAGGTGGCTACGATGGCTTCGAAGAAATGCCGCGAATCCGGTCCTTTCGAAGGCACTTCCAGGCGCACTCGCAGGGGATGACTGTCAGAGTAGCCGGCCTGATGATAGAGCTCGCGCGCCAGCGCATGCCGACGCTCATCCGGCAGGTCGGCCCAAGCCGGTCTCGGTAGCCGATAGCCCGGCAAGGGCGGCATCAGCGTATAGGCCGGCTCGTACATTCCCTGTTTCATCGAGCGCACCATGGGCTCGCGGTCGAGCGCCATCACCAGCGCGCGGCGCAAAGGCAGGTTGCCGCGAAACGGCGGCAGATTGAACCCGAAGCCGAGGAAATAAGCCGCGAAATAGGGCGCGTTGACCACCTGGTCTCCCAGCTTCTGCCGTAACCATATGCGTTGATTGGTGCCGAACGAGTCCGCCCAGTCGATTGCACCGGACAGGAAGCGCTGGGCCTGCTCCCCCTGGTCGGGCAGCACGTAATAGGTCACGCGCTGCAGCCGCACCCCCGCAGCGCCCCAATAGGTGGGACTCTTATCGAGCACGATGCGGTCGTTGATGATCCGCTCGTGCAGCACGAATGCGCCGTTGCCTATCAGGTGTTCCGGACGCGTCCAGGCGTCACCGTACTGTCGAATCACGGGTTCGTAGACCGGAAACAGATATTGCTGGGCGAGCAGGTCCAGCAGATAGGGCGTCGGCTCGATGAGCTGGACCTTGAGGGTGTGTTCGTCGACGGCCTCGACGCCGAGAGTCTCGATCGGCGCCTTGCCGCTGGCGATCTCCAGGGCGTGCGCGATAGGTTCCAGACCCTGTGCGGAAGCCGAGGCGGTCCTGGGATCGACCTCGCGCCGCCAGGAAAACACGAAGTCGGCGGCGGTCACCGGGGCGCCGTTGGACCAGCGCGCATCGGGCCGCAGATGAAATAGCCATGTCAATCCGTCGCCACTGGTCTCCCACCTCGTGGCCACGCCTGGCACGGCCTTGCCCGACATGTCGATGGTCGTGAGGCCCTCGAACAGGTCATCGGCGATGCGCTGGCCGGGAAGGTCATTGGTAAGCAGCGGGTCGAGTGAACGCGGCTCGTCGTCGAGACTGCGGAACAACAGCTGCGGCGAAGCGAGTCCCGGGCCCACCTCGATCGGGAGCCCGGATGTCATGGATTGGCGTGCGGGATCGCGATTGCCGGCGCCGCATGCCGCAAGCAGGCAGGTCGCGCCGATGGTCAGCGCGCGACGCCCGATCGGCCTCACGACTTGAGTACGACCTCTTCGGGCGCGTGGACGAAGTAGCCCTGGATGTACTGCACGCCGAGCTGGAAGACGACCGCCATCGTGTTGGCGTCCTCGATATGCTCGGCAACCGTCTGAACGCCTTTCTTCGAGGCGGCCTCGGCGAGTGCCCGCACCTTGCGCTGCAGTTCCAGATTGCCGTTGAGTCCCTGCATCAGCGAGCCGTCGATCTTGATGAAATCCAACGGCAGCGACTCGATCAAAGCGAGTGCCTCCGAGCCCGAACCGAAATGTTCCAGCGCAAATTTCAGGCCGCGAGCGCGCAGGCTGGTGGCGAGCGCCTGGATCTGCTCCGGGTGCCGGGTCGCGACTTCCTCGGTCACCTGCAGGCACAATCGGCCGGGATCCGCGAGCGTCGATTTGAGTTGCATCTCGAGCCACTGCGGCAACGAGGGATCCAGCGCGCTGTCGCGCGACACGCGGACGAACGACAGATCGGGTTTGCGCTTGGAGATGAAAGACAGCGAAGCGCCGATGACCCAGTGGTCGATGTTCTTGAGCAGATCGTTGCGACCAGCCGCCGGCATGAACTCGGACGGGAGCACTTCCTTGCCCTGACTGTCCACCATGCGCAGTGCTACGTCGTAGATGATCTTTTCATCGCCGCCCAATGCCGCAATCGGCTGTTGAACCAGGCGGAACCGGTTCTCCATCAGCGCGGCCTTGATGTGCTTGACCCAGATCTGGTCGTAGGCCTGGATGCGGGTGTCGTTATCGGTGTGATCGGCGGAGACGATCTGATTGCCACCGCGTTTGCGGCCGCGCCGCAGGCATTCGAGCGCCGCGAGCGCGCAGTCGTCCAGATCCGCCGTGACGCTCGGAATGATCGCCAATCCCGCGGTGCAGGTCGCGTGCAGCGCATGTCCGTCGACCTGGAAGGAATGTTTGGATACACGCGTGACGAGGTTTTCGCTCCACGCTTCGACGTCGCGCACGTTCGCGCGTTCGAGCAGCAGCAGCAGGATCGTGCCGCCCAGATGCCCGGCGATGTCATGGGGACCAAGCAACGATCGCACGATGTTGGCTAGACCGATGAGCAGTTCTTCGCTGGCGACGATGCCGTATTCGCGTTCGATCTCGAGGAAATTATCCGGGCGCACGCAGACCAGATAACGTGTGCCGCCGACGATCGGAATCTCGATGCGTTCCCTGAGTGATGCGATCAGGTGGCGGCGGTGGAGCAGGCCGGTGCCGGGATCGCTCTGTACCGCGATTTCCAGTTCCTGGGCGAGCTGGCGATCGTCGCGCTTGCGAGCCGGTACGATGAGGCGCACGCAGGGTTCGCCCTCGTATTCGCCCACGGCCAGCAACAGCTCCAGTGGCACGACCGAACCGTCGCCGAGGATCGCGCCCGCTTTGAGGGTGTGGTTCTCCCATCGACCCTGCAGGCAGGCGGTCAGCGCGCCCTTGAGCGGGGCGTGCGTCGATTCCTCGAACAGGTCCATCACCGGCTGGCCGACCAGTCCGGTTGCTTCGACGAAACCGAAAAGCTCGAGCCAGGCGCCGTTCGCGTTGACCAGGATGCCTTCCTGGACCTGGGCTATCGCATCGTTCGAGCGCTGAAGTACCACTTCCAGCTGGCTGCGATAATCCTGCGCGGCGCGCAGCGTGGAATTGAGTGTGCGTTCGATGCGAAAGGCGTGCAGCTCGCGGGTGATCACCGCCTGCAGGCGTCCGGGCTGCTGCAGCGACACGGTGTCGCGCGCCCCCTGCGCCATGTCCTCGGCGATCAGGCGCTCATCGACCTGCTCGCGCACCACGATCAGCGGCACCAGGCTGGAAATCTGGTCGCGGTTGCTGGTGACGGGCTGCAACTCATCGCCCGCGCCCAGGTAGCAGATCAACAGCTCAGGGTTGATCTGTTCCATCGCGTCAGGGATATCGTGCGCAGCCGGTATCCACGTGCAGTGGGCGGCCACGCCGACCCGACGCAACATCCCATTGAGCGTCTCCACGGTATCCCGCGTGGCGCTGTATACGATCAGCGGAACCGCCGTGCTATCGCTCAAGCTTGCCTCCGAATGACGGAAAGTCTAGCACCGGCGTTGACTTAAGCTGTGAAGCGTATCCCAGCCAGAGACCAATACCGGGGTCTTGGACGGCGCGCCGGGAGATTCGCGGACCAGTCGAGGTACCAGATAGCCGGGCAGATGAGACATGAGCTCCCGCATCAGTCTCACGGCATGAGACTCCGTGACGGAAAAATGCGCGGTACCCCGGACCGGATCGAGCAGATGCAGGTAGTAGGGCAGGATGCCGGCCGCCCAGAGTTCCTCGGACAATGTGGTCAGCGCCGGTGTCGAATCGTTGACCCCGGCCAGCAGTACGGACTGGTTCAGCAGGGTCACCCCGCGCGCTCGCACCAGCGCCATGGCCTCGCGCACGGGTGCATCGATCTCATTGGCATGATTGCAGTGGACCACCATCGCGGTGGGCCAGGGGAGCGACGCCAGCCAGTCGAGCAGAGCGTCATCGATACGTTCGGGCAGCACGATCGGCGTACGCGTATGCAACCGCAGGCGTCGTAGGTGCGGGATCTGCCGAAGCTCGTCGGTCAGCTGGGCCAGCCGGACATTGCTCAATGACAGCGGATCGCCCCCGGAGAGGATCAATTCCGTGATCGAGGGGTCGGAAGCCAGTGCCTCGAGCGCCGCGGCCCAGCGCGGACCGCCCGAGTGCGTGTCTGAATAGGGGAATTCGCGTCGGAAGCAGTAGCGGCAGTGCACCGCGCAGGCCTCCGTGGCAATCAGCAGCGCCCGCCCATGGTATTTCTGCAGCAGGCCTGGCGCGCGCATTGCCGCCTGTTCGTCCAGCGGATCCCCGACGAAGCCTTCTATTTCGGCGCACTCGGCTGCCAGGGGTAGTACCTGTCGCAGCAGGGGATCGGCTGCATCGCCGCGCCGCATGCGCCGCACGAACCCGCGCGGTACGCGCAGGTGGAACTGGGCCCGGGCGGCCTCGCTGCCAGCCAGTAGCTGCGGATCCAGCTCCAGCAGCCGGCACAGCTCCGCCGGGTCGCTGACGGCTTGCGCCAGCTCGCGCTGCCACGAAATCGCGGATCGCTGGCGGGTCAGAGGTGGTGTCGATATCATACGCGCCCTTTTTGACGGTCGGCATTGTGCGGCCGATCGCCACGGAAAAGAACATGGCCAGCTATAACACCAGCGAGTTCAAGTCAGGATTGCGGATCATCATCGATGGCGATCCGTTTTCCATCGTCGAGAATGAGATGGTGAAGCCTGGCAAGGGCCAGGCTTTCAATCGTGTGCGCATCCGCAACCTCAAGACCGGACGCACGATCGAGCGCACGTTCAAATCGGGCGACAGTGTCGAGGCTGCCGACGTCAACGACGTCGATATGCAGTACCTCTACAGCGACGGCGATTTCTTCCACTTCATGATCCCCGAGAACTTCGAGCAGCTCGCGGCCAACAAGGACGTGGTCGGCGACAATGCCCAGTGGCTCAAGGACGGCACGGTCTGCATCGTGACGCTGTGGAACGGCGTGCCGATCGTCGTGACGCCGCCGCCGCACGTCGAACTCAAGGTGGTCGAGACCGATCCTGGTCTCAAGGGCGATACCGCGACCGGCGGTCAGAAGGTTGCGAAGCTCGAGACCGGCGCCACGGTGCGTGTACCGCTGTTCATCAACGAGGGCGAGACTCTCAGGATCGACACCCGCACCGGGGCTTATATCTCGCGCGCCAAGAGCTGACACCTGCGGCCGACACCGGAGGGGTAACTCCCCGGGTTCATGCTCGGTCGAGATCGAAGGACAGTACCTCGCCGATCGTGTCCGCACCCACGCTCAGCATCAGGGCGCGATCGAAGCCCAGCGCCACGCCGGAAACGGCCGGCATGCCCGCGGCCAGTGCTGCGAGCAGGGCTTCATCGAGATCCGCTGTCGGTAGTCCGCGGCGCACGCGCTGCGCATTGTCCAGCTCGAAGCGGCGGCGCTGCTCGTCGGCATCCGCCAGTTCCTCGAATCCATTCGCCAGTTCCACGCCGCGGTAGTAGAGCTCGAAGCGCAGTGCGACGCGCGGGTCGGCGCTGTCGAGCCGTGCCAGTGCCGCCTGACTGGCCGGATAGCGATGCACGAAGCAGAGCCGCTCGCTGGCCAACCCCGGGCCGACGGCCACAGCCATCAACCAGTCCAGCAACTCATCGCGCGTGCAGCGCAGCGTCAGCGCTACGTCCAATCCGTGGCGAGTGGCGAGATCACGCAGCCTGGGCTCGGTGGCCTGTAGCGGATCGACCCCCAGTGCCTGCTCGAATGCCTGCCCGTAGGTGAGGGAGTCGTAGGGCGCGTTCGCCGGACGCCTGAGCATCCGGTGGGTCAGTTCCGCGACTTCCTGCATCAACCGCGACATCGAAAAACCGCAGCGATACCACTCGATCAGCGTGAACTCGGCATTATGGAGGCGGCTGCGCTCGTCGGCCCGAAATACATGAGCGATCTGATAAATGTCGCCACTGCCGGCGGCGAGCAGGCGCTTCATCGCATACTCCGGAGAGGTATGCAGATACAGCGTCGCGGGATGGCCGGGCAACTGCACGCGGGCGCTGTGGATATGGACATCGCTCACGGGATGGCGGACGAGCGCCGGTGTGTCGACCTCCATCACCTCGCGTTCGGCGAAGAACTCCCGCGTCAGGCGCAGCAGCACGGCCCGTTGCTGCAGCATGGCGATCGGGGCCGTCGGCTGCCAGCTCCTCATCGACTCGCTGGCGCTGCCATGCACGAGCCTAATCCCTGGCCGACGGAAACACGCAGTTCGGGTTGCAGGGCCAGGTCCCATTCGACGGTGGCCGGCGGGAATAACATCACGATCGTCGAGCCCATGTTGAAACGTGCAAACTCCTCGCCGCGCGCGAGCGTGTCATGTGCACGATGGGATGCCCGCAATTCGATTGGCTGCGACGATCGCCGACGGCCGGTCCGCCGCCACGGCGTGATCTCGTCATGCCAGACAGTGGCCATGCTGCCGACGAACAGGGCACCCACCAGCACCAGGACGAAAGGGCCCGCAGACCCTTCGAGAACGCAGACGACGCGCTCGTTGCGCGCGAACAGGCCGGGCACTCGTGCAACCGTGGCCGTGTTGACCGAGAACACCCGTCCCGGTACGTACCATGCCCCGAGCAGACGCCCGGCCGCGGGCATGTGCAGCCGATGATAGTTGTACGGCGCCAGATAGATGGTGGCGTACTGGCCGCCCGACAGCAGCTGCGTATACCGGGCGTTGCCTGCCAGCAGTGCCTCGATCGTGTAGTCGTGATTTTTCGCCTGCACCAGGCGGCCCTCCGCCAGCACTCCCGCCACACTGAGTGTGCCATCGCAGGGAGACACGATCCGTTGCGGGTCCGGATCCAGCGGGCGGGCATCGGCCTTCAGCGCGCGGGTGAAGAACGCGTTGAAGGTCGGGTAGGCGAGTGGATCGGGTTCGATGGCGTCACTCATCGCAGGCCGGTACACGCGGGCGAAGCCGCCGATCGTCAGGTTCTTGATCCAGCGCACGCGGATGCGCATGAAGAAATAGATGATCCGCCCAAGCAAGTGGTGCGGCAGCAGATACTGCAGGATGACGAACAGACGGCCCATGCGTGCTTCTTAAAGTGCGCCGGTGGTAGCGATGTGGCGCAGATCGTCCTCGAGGCCGCTGACGTCGAAGGGCGGGGAGAATACCGCAGCCAGCCGGCCGTGCGTGTCGAGCAGGTACAGTGTGGCGGAATGATCCATCGTGTAGCCGCCATCCGGAAGCGGTTGTTTGACGGCGATGGCGCTCAGGCTCTTGAGCAGCGGCGCCAGCGCCGCATCGTCTCCCCGGATCCCGATGAAGTCGCTGCTGAACGCCCGGAGGTAGGCACCGAGCGTCGCCGGCGTATCGCGCTGTGGATCGATGCTGACGAAAAGGACCTGTGTGCCTGGCAGCGGGTTGGCACGCTCGGCCTGCGCAAGCGTTGCCAGCGTAGTCGGGCAGACGTCGGGGCAGCTGGTGAAGCCGAAGAACAGCAGCGTGGGATGTCCCTGCAGCTGCGGCAAGCCGAACTCGTGCCCGGCAAGGTCCTGCAGGTGGAACTCGGCGACCGGGCGACGGTTGGGAAGCCATGTGCCTCCCTTCAATGCCATATCGCTGCCGCCGATCATGCGGGCGACGATGACCCCTGTTAGCGTTGCAGCCACGCCGAGCAATGCCAACGCGAGGACCAGACGACGATTCATGTCCAAATTATCTCACAAGGCCGCACCGACGCCGCGTCCGACTGTCGGCACGCTCATGGAACGCGGTCGCCGCCGACTGCAACGCGCACACCTGCACTTTGGCCACGGCACCGACAATGCGCGCGATGACGCCGCGGCGCTGCTGTGGCATGTCATGGATCTGCCGCCGGACGCGGGCGCGGCCGCGCTGCGGCGCGTGGTGCCCCCGCGCGTGCAGGCGCAATACGATGCGCTGCTCGGGCGCCGCATCCGTGAGCGCGTTCCGGCGGTTTATCTCACGCAGCGCTGCTGGTTCGCAGGCCTGCCGATGTATGTCGATCAGCGGGTATTGATTCCCCGCTCCCCGATCGCCGAACTCATCGAGCGTCGCTTTGCGCCGTGGGTGGCCGCATCAAAGGTGCGCGCGATCCTCGATCTCGGAACCGGCTCGGGCTGTATAGCGATCGCGTGCGCGCGTGCTTTTCCCAGAGCCCGCGTCGATGCAACCGACATCAGCTCCGATGCACTGGATGTGGCACGCGTGAACATCGGGCGTCATCGCCTCATGCGCCGCGTAGAAGCCGTGCAATCGGATCATTTCGCCGCTCTCGAAGGGCGAAGCTACGATATCATCGTCAGCAATCCGCCCTATGTCGGCAGACGCGAATTCGACTCGCTGCCGGCGGAGTACCGGCACGAGCCCGCCGGCGCACTCGAGGCGGGTGCGGATGGTCTGGACTCGGTCAAGATCATCCTGCGCGCGGCGAGGGCGCACCTGCGACCGGGCGGCGTACTGATCGTCGAGGTTGGCAACACGGAAGGGGCGGTCCGCAAAGCATTTCCGAGACTGCCGTTTGTCTGGCTGGCATTCGAGCGTGGTGGGGGCGGAGTGTTTCTGCTGGAGCGCGAGCAGCTCGCGAAGACGTCGGGAAGCTGAAGTTAGAGAATGTCGGGCAATACGATAGGCAGGTTGTTCAGCGTGACCACCTTTGGCGAGAGCCACGGGCCGGCACTGGGCTGCATCGTCGACGGCTGCCCGCCGGGGCTGGCGCTGAGCGAAGCGGATCTGCAGACCGACGTCGAACGTCGCAGGACCGGGACGTCGAAGTTCGTCAGTCAGCGGCGCGAACCCGATGCGGTTCGGATCCTGTCGGGGGTATTCGAAGGTGTCACGACCGGCACACCGATCGGTCTGCTGGTCGAGAATACCGATGCGCGTTCGCGTGACTACGACAAGATCAAAGACCGTTTTCGGCCGGGGCACGCCGACTATACCTATCTGCAGAAGTACGGGCTGCGCGACTATCGAGGCGGCGGACGCTCGTCCGCACGCGAGACCGTGATGCGGGTCGCGGCCGGCGCTATTGCGCGGAAGTATCTTGCCGAGCGTCTGCAGGTGCGTATCTATGGCTACCTGAGCCAGATCGGAGACCTGCGGCTCGAACCGCGCAATCCCGAAGCAGCCTACGACAATCCTTTTTTCTGCCCGGAACCCGAACGCGTGCCCGAACTGGAACAGCTGATGTGGTCGATCCGCACCGCAGGTGATTCGGTCGGCGCCCGGGTCACCGTCTGCGCGGACGGTGTCCCGCCAGGCTGGGGCGAGCCCGTGTTCGACAAGCTGGATGCCGACATTGCGCACGCGATGATGAGCATCAACGCCGTCAAGGCGGTCGAGATCGGTGACGGTGTCGCGGTCGTCAGCCAGCGCGGCAGCCAGCATCGCGACGAGCTGACGCCGGAGGGTTTCGCATCCAACCATGCCGGCGGCACCCTGGGCGGTATCTCCTCGGGCCAGCCCATCATCGTGCACCTGAGCCTGAAGCCGACTTCGAGCATTCAGGTGCCCGGCCGGACCGTCGACCTTTCCGGCAATGCGGTGGATGTCGTGACTACCGGCCGCCACGATCCCTGCGTGGGCCTCAGGGCAACGCCGATCGCCGAGGCCATGCTCGCCATCGTGCTGCTGGATCATTGTCTGCGGCAGCGCGGTCAGAATGCAGATGCAATCCGCCGTGTGCCGGACATCGCCGCTCGGGGGCGTCCCAGCCAGGCGGGAGTCGACCAACCGGACGCGGCCGCAGAGAACGACCCGGCATGAGCAAGACGTTCCGTGTCGCCGTCGTCGGCGCCACCGGCCTGGTGGGCGACACCATGATCAGCGTCCTGGAAGAACGGAAATTTCCGGTAGCGGCGCTGCATCCACTGGCCAGCAACCGCTCCGTCGGGAAGCGTGTGCAGTTCAACGGCAAATCCATTCCGGTAGAGGAACTCGACGGATTCGACTGGAAGAAAGCCGACATCGGCCTGTTTTCCGCGGGCGCCGAGGTATCGGCCGAACATGCGCCCAAGGCCGCCGCGGCCGGCTGCATCGTCATCGACAATACCTCTCAGTTTCGCTATCAGGACGACATCCCGCTGGTCGTGCCGGAGATCAATCCTCACGCCATCGGCCAGTATCGCAAGCACGGCATCATCGCGAATCCGAACTGTTCCACCATCCAGATGCTGGTGGCGCTCAAACCGATCCACGATGCGGTCGGCATCGAGCGCATCAACGTCGCGACCTATCAGTCGGTTTCCGGCGCCGGCAAGGAAGCCATAGAAGAACTCGCAGCGCAGACCGCGGCGCTGCTCGGCGGCACGCCGATCGGCAAGCCGCGGGCGATCGCGCGCCAGATCGCTTTCAACTGCGTGCCGCAGATCGACCGGTTCGAGGACAACGGCTACACCAGGGAAGAGATGAAAATGGTGTGGGAGACCCAGAAGATCATGGAGGATCCGGGCATTCGGGTGAACGCCACCGCGGTACGCGTGCCGGTTTTCTATGGTCATTCCGAAGCGGTACATATCGAGACCGCGCGCAAGATCACGGCATCCGAGGCGCGTGCCCTGCTGGCAAAGGCCCCTGGGGTGACGGTCATGGATGAGCGCAAGCCCGGCGGCTATCCGACGGCGGTTACCGAGGCTGCCAACCAGGACACTGTCTATGTCGGGCGGATCCGCGAGGATCTGTCGCACGAGCGCGGGCTCAATCTCTGGATCGTTGCCGACAACATCCGCAAGGGTGCGGCCACCAACAGTATTCAGATCGCGGAGATTTTGGCGCGGGACTGGATATAAGTTATATTGCGGTCAAAATAAGCGCATAATCCAAGATTGCGTCTTAATTACATGTTTTCTAAGGATTACTTGGCAGTCCAGATCGCTGGGAGACAAGATGTTGAAGCGTAAAATGTGCCAACTTCTGGTGCTGGCATTGCTCTCACCGGCTGCGACTTATGCACTGGGGCTGGGCGAGATTCACCTGAAATCAGCCCTCAACTCTCCCCTGGATGCGGAGATCGACGTCGTCGGCGCGAGTCCCGAGGATCTCTCCGCTTTGAAAGCGACGCTGGCGCCACGCGACCAGTTCGAGCGGGCGGGCCTGGACTACCCATCCTATTTCGCCTCGTTGAAGCTGACCCCGGAGAAGACTGCCGACGGCCGCAACGTCCTGCACGTGCGCTCGGTCGAGTCGGTCACCGAGCCGTTCGCGACGTTACTGGTCGAAGCCGACTGGCCGCGCGGCCACGTTCTGCGCGAGTACACAGTACTGATCGATCCGCCGGTGTTCAGCAGCACGCAGAGCCCTGGGAGCGCCGCGGTCGCGGCGCCTTCGACCGGCAGCGCGGCTCGCAGCGGCAACGTCGAGCGTCCGGCCCAGCACGCAGGTGCAGATGCCGCGGGTGCGGCGGGCGCCGGAGCCTCGGCAGCCAGATCGGCACCGGCCGGCTCGGCATCGGGCAGTGGCGGAGCAGGTGGCAGCAACGCCGGTGGCAGCTACACCGTTCGCAGGGGCGATACGCTCTCGTCGATCGCCGCACAGAATTATTCCGACAGCAGTCACACCGCTCGCGAGCGCCAGCTCGTTGGCATTTACCGGGCGAATCCGTCTGCCTTCGAAGGCAATATGAATCTGCTGCGCAGCGGCAGCCGGCTGCAGCTCCCCGGCGATGCCGAGTTGCAGGCGATCAGCCCGGGCGAAGCAAGCGGCGAGATTCATAAGCAGTATCAGGCGTGGGGCGGCGGTCATGCAGGCGGCAGCGGCCAGCTGCATCTGGTGCCACCGCAGGAGTCGGCCTCACCGAGCGGAGCGCCGTCGAACAATGCGGCCGCAGCTAATGCAGCCGCAGCAGGCGCTGCCGGTGCAGCTGCCGGCCGATCGGGGGCCACTGCCGACAATACTGTGCTCAACCAGCGCGTGCAGCAGCTCGAGGGCCAGCTGGCCGAAGAACGGCGGCTGCTCCAGGTCAGTAACGATCAACTGCAGCAGATGCAGTCACGCGGGGGGCAGGCCAGGGCACCGGTAACCCCGCCGGTACCCGCGACACCGCCGGCATCGACGGCGCCCACACCCGCGCCGAGCAGCGCGATGCCGGCGACGCCAGCACCAGCACCAACACCAACTCCGGCACCCACACCATCGGTCACCCCTGCTCCGCAGGCGACCACTGCGCCCGCCGAGACGGCGCCGACATCGGTTGCTCCCAAGCCGCTGCCGCCGCCTGCTGCGCCGACGCCCACCTGGGCCGATCTGGTAGCGGAATACTGGTATGTGCCAGCGATTCTGATTTTGCTCGTGATCGTCGTCGTGGCAATGCGCATCATCCGCACGCGCCAGGAAGAGGATCTGGATCGCTCGCTAGGGCGGCTGCATCCCGCCTTTGGCGACAACACCGAGACACACTCGACGCTGACACACTCGGCGCTGCGCGGCGCCGATACGCTGCCGGTCCGGGCGATGCCGGCGGGTGAACAGGCTTCCTATCGCGTCGAAGAGTCCGGGGCACATGAGCAGCCCACCGCAGTACTGCACGATCGCACGATCGAGGGACGCACGACCGCGACCGGTGAGCACGTCGTCATCGAAGACACGGTCACCGGCGAGCATCCGGTGGCCCTGGATCAGGGCGATCCGCTGGCCGAAGCCGATTTCCACATGGCTTATGGGTTGTACGACCAGGCTGCGGACCTGGTGCAGATTGCGATGTCGCGCGAGCCGAATCGCCGCGATCTGAAGCTGAAGCTGCTTGAAGTGTTCTTCGTCTGGGGCAACAAGGACCGGTTCCTGCAGACTGCGCGAGAGCTGTCCAGCACGCGTGACCAGGCGTTGCCGGGCGAGTGGGAGAAGGTGGTCATCATGGGCCGCCAGATTGCGCCTGATGATCCGCTGTTCACCAGTAGTGCGCCGCTTTCCGGTGCCGCCAGCGGCGGCGTCGATCTCAATCTGGAGGGCGGTCAGAACCGCGTCGATTTCGATCTGCTCGGGGAGCCGACGGCCAGCCACGAGGCGGTCAGCGACGGCCTCGATCTGGATCTCGGCGCAGCGCTGGGTGACACCACCCAGTCAGCGCGTCACGAGTCGGACAAGCTTGCCGACAGCGGCGTCGATTTCGTACTCGACGATCCCGAGCGCGGCAACGACGCCACCGGCTCGACTCGCGAGATGGCCGAGGCGCCGCCAAGGCCATCCGGTGCGACCGCGACGATGCAGGTGATCAACTCTGGCAATGCGCCGTCGGACGCACCGACCATTGAGCAGGCGCAGCTGCCCGGCGGCGAGAACGCTACGATCCGCGAAAAGATCGGTGCCGCGGCGCGTGGCGGCATTGCGCCCGACCAGACCGCCGAGCTGGCGCTCGATGATCTGGGACTCGATATCGGCGCGCTCGAGAGTACGCACGACCACGACCATGATCACGGTTCGGAGAGCGACGCGACAATTCTGGAGGGCATGGATTCGCCCACCATGATCGCGGGCATGGATGAGGCTACGCGGCGTATTCCGGCCCACATGGATGACGACCGCGAGCGCACCCAGGTGACACCGGTGCAGCCGAATACGAGCAACGAAAGCGGAACATGGCTGTTCACCGACTCCGATATCACCGAATTGGTGGCCGACGACAAGCGCGCCCACCAGCAGGATGACGAGGACATGTCCAACGCGACGGAGATCATCCCGCACCTGGCGATACCTCATGAAGATTCGAGTGCCACGGGACGGATGCAAGCACTCAACGCCGATGACCTGGATCTCGATTTCGGCAACCTGACCGACGACCACAAGCCAGTGACCGGTGGTGGAGTCGACCTCGACGTCGGCACACCAGCTCACACCGAGGATGGAACCTACGTGCAGACGCAGCGCATCGCGCAGAGCGATGTGCCGCTGCCTGAACTGGAACCGGCGACGATGAGCGAGGTCGGCACCAAGCTCGATCTGGCCCGCGCCTACATGGATATGGGCGATCCGGAGGGGGCGCGCAGCATCCTGGCGGAGGTGCTGTCCGAAGGTTCGGTCTCACAGAAGCAGGAAGCGCGCCGGCTGATGGATACGCTGCCCGGCTAGGGCCTGTCGCGCGAACAGGCTTAGGGCAGCTCTCGCTTCGACATGGGCCGCCGCATCGCGCTCGGCGTCAGCTATGACGGCGGGCGGTACAGCGGCTGGCAGCAGCAGTCGAGCGCCAGCAGCATCCAGGCGACACTCGAGCGCGCCCTCGGCAGTATTGCCGACGAGCGCGTCGAACTCATCTGTGCAGGACGTACCGATGCAGGCGTGCACGCCTGCCGGCAGGTGGTGCATTTCGATACGCAGGCCGTTCGGCCGTCGAGTGCCTGGCTGCTCGGAAGCAATAAAGAGCTCCCGCCGGACATCAGTGTAAGCTGGTCCTGTCCCGTCCCCGATCATTTCCACGCGCGCTACAGCGCGCTGCTGCGTACCTATCGATACGTGATACTGAACCGTTCCGCGCGCTCGGCGCTTACCGGCGGCCGGGCGCTCGTGTTCCATCACCCGCTGCAGGTCGAAGCCATGCGCGCAGGGGCGCAGTGGTTGATCGGTGAGCACGATTTCGACGCTTTCCGTTCATCGCATTGCCAGTCGAGGTCGTCGGTGCGACGGCTGGACGGGCTGGAGGTCAACCGCCGGGGCGATTGGGTGACGATCGAAGTCAGCGCCAACGCGTTCCTGCACCACATGGTGCGCAATATCGTGGGCCTGCTGGTCACCATCGGGCAGGGGCGCGCGCCGCCCGAGCGTGCCCGCGAGCAGCTCGAATCGCGCAGGCGCAGCACCGGGGCGGCCACCGCAGCTGCCCATGGGCTGTATCTATGGCAGGTCCAATACCCCCCACAGTTCGGCCTGCCGGCAGATTCGGCTATCATCGGTGTTCCCGGGGAAGATGCCTGATCGCAGGTGAAGCCATCATGTCGTGGTTCGAAAAAATCGTTCCGTCGCGCATCAAAACCGAACGGCGTTCCCGTTCGGTCCCGGAGGGCTTGTGGATCAAGTGTCCGGCCTGCGATGCGGTGCTCTACCGGGCCGAGCTGGAACGCAATCTCAGCGTGTGCCCCAAGTGCAGTCACCACATGCGCATCGGCGCGCGCGAGCGGCTGAAGTCACTGCTCGATCCGGAGCCGACCGCCGAGATCGGTCTGGGGATCATGCCGGAAGACCCGCTCAAATTTAAAGACAGCAAGCGCTATCGCGACCGGCTCGCGCAGGCCCATAAGGCAACGCGCGAGAACGATGCGCTGATCGCGTTGGCCGGGCGACTGCATGGCGAGCCTATCGTGGCGTGTGCTTTCGAGTTCCAGTGCCTCGGCGGTTCGATGGGCTCGGTGGTGGGCGAGCGCTTCAAACGGTCGGTCGATCGCGCGATCGCCGATCGGTGCCCACTGGTGTGCTTCTCGGCCACTGGCGGCGCGCGCATGCAGGAGTCGTTGATCGCCCTGATGCAGATGGCGAAGACCAGCGCGGCGCTGGCCCGTCTGGCTCGCGAGAGACTGCCATTCATCTCGGTCATGACCGATCCAACCACCGGCGGTGTTTCCGCGAGCCTGGCGATGCTGGGCGATCTGAACATCGCCGAGCCGCGCGCTCTCATCGGCTTCGCCGGTCCGCGAGTGATTCAGCAAACCGTGCGCGAGACCTTGCCGGAGGGCTTTCAGCGCAGTGAATTCCTGCTGGAACACGGCGCTCTCGATCTGATCGTCGATCGTCGCGACATGCGCGATAAGCTGGCGCAACTCCTGAGACTGCTGCAGAAACGCCCACCGCTGCAAGCCGCTTGAGATCCCTGGATGACTGGCTGAGCTACCAGCAGCGCGTACATGCGCGCGCGGTAGATATGAGCCTCGAGCGTGTGACCGAGGTTGCACGGCGCCTCCAGGTGATCAGCGGGACGGCCAGGATCGCGACCATCGGTGGCACCAACGGCAAGGGCTCCACCGCCACCACGCTCGCCTCTCTGCTGCGCGCTTGCGGCCAGAACGTCGGACTCTTCACTTCACCGCACCTGGTGCGCTACAACGAACGCATACAGATCGACGGCGCGCCGGTCAGCGACGCCCAGCTGCAGAGCGCGTTCGAACAGGTGGAACAGGCCCGCGGCGATATCACCCTGACTTTCTTCGAATACAGCACATTGGCCGCGCTGCATCTGTTTCGGCGCGCGTCGGTCGACACAATGGTGCTGGAAGTGGGTCTGGGCGGGCGGCTCGATGCGACCAACATACTGGATGCGGATGTCGCGATCGTGTGTTCGATCGGTCTGGACCATCGCGAATATCTGGGTGAAACGCTCGAACTCATCGGCGCAGAGAAGGCCGGCATCTTCCGCCCCGGCCAGCGCGTCGTGCTCGGTTCCCGCGACATGCCGGCGAGCGTCACCATGCGGGCGCAAACCCTGGGATGCGAGGTTTGGCTGGCGGAGCGCGACTTTCATTGGGAGCATCGCTCTGGCGGCGGGCCGTGGGGATATCGAAGTCGCCTGGGTCAGCTCGAGTCGCTGCCCGCACCGTCACTTTCCGGCGAGATACAGTACCGCAACGCCGCCACGGCGCTGACGGCGCTGCGGCTGCTTGCGCTTCCAGCGGACTGCAATGCCGATACGGTGGCGCGGGGGCTGAAGCAGGTACGTCTTTCCGGAAGGTTCCAGGTGGTGCCCGGCGACATCGGGTGGATCCTGGATGTCGCGCACAACGAGCCGGCCGCTGCGGTGCTGGCGGCGGCACTGCAGGCGGTGCCTGCGTCGGGACGTACGCTCGCGGTCGCCGGCATGCTCATCGATAAGGACGTCGGCGCGATCGCGCGTCGGCTGGCGCCGCTGATCGACCAGTGGGTGCTGGTCGGTATCAGTGATGATGCGCGCGGGCTCACCGCAAGGGCACTGCACGAGCGCATGGGGGCATCGCCCGGATCGGTCGAACTCGCCGACGACGTCCCGTCCGGGTGTGCTCGCGCGCTGGCGCTGGCGCAACCTGGCGATCGCATCGTCGTGCTCGGATCATTTCATGTGGTTGGTCCGGCACTCATGTGGCTTGGGCTATACTGATCACTCAGGCAGCCCTCATTACAACCATGGAAAGTCGTTTGAAAGAGCGCCTGACAGGTGCCGCGATACTGGTTGCGCTGATCGTGCTGCTGGTACCAGAAATTTTCCGAGGTCAGCGGGACGACTCGCACCCGGCCTCCAATGCTGCCGGCTCCGAAGGCGCGCCGTTGCGTTCGTATACGATCGATCTGTCGAATAAAGGCAGAGAGCCGCTGCAGTCCACCGGCGAGAACGCGGCGGACGCCAACGCCAACGCCAAAGCCCAGCCTGCTGCGCTACCCGCGCCGTCTCCCGCTGCACCGGCGCCCGTACCGTCTGTCGCATCGCCAGAGCCCAGAGCGTCGACCCCCGAGACGCGGGTACCGGAAGCGCACTCGCCGGAAGCGCATGCGCCAGGGGCGCGGCCGTCCTCACCCGAACCCCGCCCCGCGAGCGAACCCCGTACGCCGCCGGCGCGGCCGTCTGCGTCGGCGCATATGCCGCGCTCCGAAAGCGCATCGACCCGGGCGTCGACACCGTCGCCGGCTTCAGCCCCGGCCTCGCCTTCACCGCCCAAAGTCACAGGCGCTGGATGGAGTGTGCAGCTGGGGCTGTTCGCGAAACGCGAAAACGCGGAGCGACTGTCGAGCGATGCGCACAACAAGGGTTTCCAGACCGGCATCTCCAGCGACGCCAAGGGGCAGTATCGCGTGCGCGCTTCCGGCCCCGCGGACCGTACCGGGGCGGAATCGCTGGCCCAGCGACTGAAGTCCGCGGGCTTTGCGGCCGCCATCGTCGCGCCAGGCAAATAGGCCTGGACAGAATCAAGTACAAGGATCGGTGAGGGGTATGAACTGGCTCGACTATCTACTGATTGCACTGGTCGTCTTCTCTATCATCGCGGGTCTGACGCGCGGTCTGCTGCGCGAGTCCATCGGCCTGGTCGCATGGGTGATTGGTGTCTGGAGCGCATTTCACTTCGGGCCCGCGTTAGAACCCTATCTCGGTGGCCTGCTGACGAGCGATGTGTTGCGGCCATGGGTCGCGCGGCTGATCGTCTTTCTGATCGTCGTGCTGGTCGGCTCGATGATCGGCACGCTGGTGGCGCATTTCGTGCGACTGTCGATGTTCAGCGGCATGGACCGGTTCTGGGGCGGGTTCTTCGGCCTCGTGCGCGGCCTGGTGGTGGTCGGCGCGTTTGTCATCTTGTGTCACGGGCTGCGTCTGCAGACCGAGCCCTGGTGGCAGCAGTCAACGCTTGCGCCGCACGCGGAACGGATAGCGAATATCCTGCGTTCGCTGGTCGGTGAGCGTAAAATCACATCCGAGCATCCAGGCGGCGTGACGGGCTAGCGCCCGAGGGAAGTTGCCCAAACCATGTGTGGAATTGTCGGAGTCGTCGGCACCGGCCCAGTGAACCAGCGCATCTATGACGCGCTGACCGTCTTGCAACATCGCGGACAGGACGCTGCCGGTATCTGCACCGCGTTCGAGGGGCGGCTCTGCTCGCACAAGGGCCCCGGACTGGTGCGTGACGTGTTCGAGCAACAGAACATGCTCGAGCTGTTGGGCAATGTCGGTATCGGACACGTCCGCTATCCGACCGCGGGCTGCGACTCGCTGTCGGAGGCGCAACCGTTTTATGTGAATGCGCCTTATGGCATCTGCCTGGCGCACAACGGCAATCTCACCAATGCGGCCGAACTCGCCGAGGTCATGATCCGCGAGGACCGTCGGCATCTGAACACCGAGTCCGACTCGGAAGTGCTGCTGAACGTGTTTGCCTCCGAATTGCAGCGGGTTGGCACGCCGCGCGTGACGCCGGCCGATATCTTCGCCGCTGCCAGCGCGGTCTACCGTCGTTGTCGCGGTGGATATGCCGCGGTGGCCATGGTGATCGGACACGGCGTGCTCGGCTTCCGCGATCCCAACGGCATCCGGCCGCTGGTGCTCGGGCAGCGCAAGACGCCTCGCGGTACCGAGTACATGCTGGCATCGGAGAGCGTCGCCATAACGATGGCTGATTTCGAACTGGTGCGCGACGTCGCGCCAGGTGAGGCGGTCTTCATCGACGAGCAGGGACGTCTGCATTCGCAGCAGTGCGTCGCGACAGTGCGCCATACACCGTGCATCTTCGAGTACGTCTATTTCGCGCGACCCGATTCGATCATCGACAACATCTCGGTGTATCGCGCCCGGATGCGAATGGGCGAACGACTCGCCGCGCAGATCCTGCGCGAACATCCCGATCACGACATCGACGTCGTGATCCCGATACCCGACACGAGCCGCACGGCGGCATTGCAGATGGCACAGCTGCTCGGTATCAAATACCGCGAGGGTTTCAACAAAAACCGATACATCGGCCGCACTTTCATCATGCCCGGCCAGGAACAGCGCGAGCGTCAGGTACGACGCAAGCTCAATGCGATCGATCTCGAATTCCGGGCCAAGAACGTGCTGCTGGTCGACGACTCGATCGTGCGCGGCACGACCTCGGCGCAGATCATCGATCAGGCGCGCGCAGCCGGTGCCAAGAAGGTCTACTTCGCGTCAGCGGCTCCTCCGGTGCGGTTTCCGAACGTCTACGGCATCGACATGCCGGCCACCGATGAACTGGTGGCCGCGGGACGCAGCAAGGAAGAAGTGGCGCGCGTCATCGGCGCGGACTGGCTGGTCTACCAGGAACTCGACGACCTGGTGCAGGCCTGCCGGCACGACAACGCCAAGACCGAAGAATTCGATACTTCCTGCTTCTCGGGCGAATATGTCACGGGCGATGTGACGCCCGATTATCTCGATCGGCTGCAGCGCGCGCGCTCGGACGAGGCACGCACCCGACGCCGGATGGGGCGGCTGGGGCTCAAGGCCATTGGCAACTAACAGAGTCCCTCTTTCCGCAGGCGGTCGCAGTGCCATGCGCTTCCTGCTGATCGAAGAAGATCCCAAGGTGCGAGCACTCGTTCGCCACCACATGAGCTGTGCGTGGGCGGAGGTCGAGATCAGTGCCCATGCTCCTCAGCAACGCGGCCCAATCCCGGCCGAGTTTCTCGCGCAGGGTCATGAGGCGGTGCTGCTGTCATCGAATGCCGGTGAGGGACAGGCAATACAGTGGCTGCGCGACTTCGCTGCCCGCGACGGGTTCGCGCCCGTGATCTATCTTCTGGAGCAGGATGACGAGCAGCAGCGCATCGAGGCGATGCAAGCCGGCGCTTTCGGCGTGGTCAGCAAACACCGCATGGATCATGACGGCTTCATCCGCATGCTGGAAGGCGCATCCCGCCAGCACCGGCGCGCGATGGCCGACTGGCGCATTTCGCCTCAGGCAGACGAGTCCAGGCGATTTGGCGAAGCGCGCATACCGGGATATCGACGTGCGCGTCTGCTGGCGCGCGGATCGGTGTCGCAGTTGTATGTGGCCGAGAGCGAAAAGGCCGGCAATCTGGTGGTACTCAAGGTCACACCCTCCCGCCGTGACGATTCCGGTGTCGACCAGGCATTCGCTCGCTTCCTGCAGGAATACGAGATCGCACAGCGCGTGCATCATCCCAACATCGTGCGGCTGTACGAGCTGGGCGTGGCCGATGATCATGCCTATCTGGCGATGGAATACTTCCAGCACGGCGATCTGCGGCGGCGGATGCGTGCCGGGGTGTCGCCGTCCGAAGCGCTGGCGTTTGCCTCGCAGGTCGCACGTGCGCTGGCCGCTCTGCACACCGCGGGCATCCTGCATCGCGATCTGAAGCCCGGTAACGTGATGCTGCGCGTCGATGATCAGATCGCGCTGATTGATTTTGGCCTGGCAAAACACGAAGCGTTGGAACTGGAGATTACCGACACCGGACTGATCTTCGGTACGCCGCACTACATGAGCCCGGAGCAGGGCCATGGTCAGGACATGGACGTGCGCAGCGACCTCTACAGCCTCGGTGTCATGCTGTTCGAGATGCTCGCCGGCCAGAAGCCCTATAACGCCACCAACCCGATGGCGATCATCTATATGCACCGCAATGCTCCGCTACCCCGGCTGCCGGAGACGCTGGCGGAACTACAGCCGCTGCTCGATCGGATGCTGGCGAAGATGCCCGCGGATCGTTTCATCGACGCGCTCGAGACGGCGCACCAGATCGAATCCACCCGCACCGCATGGCTGACGAAGGGAGCGTTGGTGTGAGCCTCGCGGGAGGCGCGCGGGCCGGTGAGTCGCTCAGCATCCTGGCAGCCGCCACCCCGACGGTGTGGGTGGACGCCGCGGTCGTGGGCTGGCGCGAACTGCTGGTCGATCACGCCAATTGCGAGAAGAAGGCCGCATCCAGCGCGGTGGCGCTGATCTTTGCGTATCCGGAAGACGTGCCGATGAGTCGTGCGTTGTCGCGTCTGGCGCGCGAGGAGCTGCGGCACTTCGAGCAGGTATTACAGATGATGCAGCGCCTGCAGGTGCCGTTCGAGCGGCAGCGCCCGGGACGTTACGCAGCCGGGCTGCGCGCAGCGCTGCGCCAACACGAACCGGTCCGGCGCGTCGATCTTCTGTGTGCCTACGCGCTCATCGAAGCGCGTTCGGCTGAGCGATTCACACTGCTGGCAGCGCGGCTGCCGGCGCCTTTGAACGAATTCTATCGATCACTGCACGTGGCCGAGCAGCGGCACTACGGGCTGTACGTACAGCTCGCGCTGCGCTCGCCCGGCGTGGAGCAGGGCGCCGTGCGTCGTCGCCTGGGCGAACTCGCGCAGGTCGAGGCGGCGCTTGCAACCGAGCCGGACGAACAGCTTCGGTTTCACTCCGGGCCGCCACGCGGCAGCGTCTGCAGCTGAAACCCGGCCGGCGACCACGCCAGGCAGTTGCCGCCATCGTGCCACGCGCCCAGTACGATCCGCTGGGCCGGCGCGCCATCCAGATCGAACTCGTGCACGCCTGGCCGGTGCGTGTGTCCGTGAATGAGCGTGCGCACACCGCAGGCACGCATGACGTCGCTGACGACCTGCTGATCGACGTCCATGATCTGATAGGACGCCTGCTGGGTATGCTTCTGGCTGCCCGCGCGCGCGCGCAGCGCGAGCTGCCGGCGAAGCGGTAGTGGCAACGCCAGGAACCGTCGTTGCCAGCCGGCATCGCGTACGATGCTTCGCAGACGCTGATAGGAATGATCGGCGACACACAACGCGTCACCGTGCGTGATCAATACCGGTTGCCCCGCGAGCTCGAGCGTCAGCGGATCGGCCACCACCCGAACCCCGGTCCGCAGCTCGAAGGCATGCTGGTAGAGAAAATCACGGTTGCCATGCATGACGTAGCACGGAACGCCGCCGCGGGTCAGCGCCGCCAGTGCGTCGCAGATGGTGCCGCGGTAGGCATCGTCGTCGTCATCGCCGACCCAGGTCTCGAACAGATCCCCCAGTATGTAAAGGGCGTCCGCCGTCCTCGCCTGCCGGTTCAGGAAGTCCAGGAACTGCCCGCCAGGCACGGGATCGGCCGCATCCAGATGCAGATCGGAGATGAAAAGCGTGCTCAAGGCAGAATCGCTCGGCGCTCGTAGTTAGGCTACATTGTACGGATGTCCATCGACACCGTTGTCACCCGTTTTGCGCCCAGTCCGAGCGGTGAAGTGCACCTCGGCAACGCGCGTACGGCATTGTTCAACGAACTGCTGGCGCGCCGCCGCGGCGGCCGCATGGTGCTGCGGATCGAGGACACCGATGCCGCGCGGACGCAGGAGGTGTTCGTCTCGGCGTTGATCGCGGATCTATCATGGCTTGGCCTGCGATGGGCCGAAGGGCCCGACGTCGGCGGCCCGCACGCGCCATACCGTCAGTCCCAGCGCGGCTCGATCTACCAGCGCTATTTCGAGCAGCTCGAGTCCCGGCGGCTCGCCTATCCCTGCTATTGCACGAGCCTGGAACTGGAGATCTCACGGCGCTCGCAGCTGGCCGCCGGCCGTCCACCGCGTTATGCCGGGACATGCCGGGATCTGTCGCCTGCGGCACGACAGGCCAAGGTGGACAGGGGTGTGCGACCGACGCTGCGATTTCGGGTGCCGAGCGCCCAGCGCATCGAGTTCGAGGATCTGGTGCACGGCCATCAGAGTTTCCTGTCCGATGACATCGGCGATTTCATCATCCGGCGCGAGGATGGAACGGCTGCTTTCTTCTACAGCAATGCGATCGACGATGCGACGATGTCGATTACGCACGTCATGCGCGGAGAAGATCACCTGACCAATACGCCGCGGCAGCGACTGCTGCTCGGCGCACTGGGGCTGTCACCGCCGGAATATGGGCACATGTCGCTGCTGCTGGGTGCGGACGGCACGCCGTTGTCCAAACGTCATGGCGCGGTCAGCGTGCGCGAATTGCGGGAGGCTGGGTACGCGAGTGCGGCGCTTTGCAATCATCTGTTTCGGCTTGGGCATTCAACCCCCAACAACGCGTTCCTGACACTCGACGACATGGCACGCGAATTCGATCTCACACACCTGCAGCGCTCACCCGCGCACTTCGATCCCGCACAGCTGCGTCATTGGCAGAGCGAATGGGTGCGAGCGCTGTCGCGCGATGAGGCGCGTGCGTGGCTCGCGCCGATGCTTCCGGCCGGGCTCGCGCCCGAACAGCTGGATGCGTTCATCGCGGCGGTATTACCCAACGTCGTACTGGCCGAAGACGCCCGGCTTTGGCAGCAGATCATCTTCGGCGAGGCGCTGGCCTTCGAGGATGCCGCGCTGGCGGCCGCCCGTGCGGCCGGCCCGGCGTTTTTTTCGGCGGCAGCCGGTGCGGTACGCGAGCACGCGGATCTGTCGGCCCTGCGCAGCGCGACCGGGGCGAAAGGGGCCGCATTCTTCATGCCATTGCGCGCGGCTCTGACCGGCCGGCTGCACGGGCCGGAACTGGCGCCGCTGCTGGCGGTGATGCCGGGCGAGCGGGTGCGGGCCCGGCTGCTGCACTTTGCGCGCGCCGGCTGAGGGTCTGCGCCTAATTCATTCGGGAACGTTTACTCATGCTTCGAATTCACAATTCACTGCACGGGCGCAAAGAAGAGTTCCGCCCCATCCAACCGCCGCATGTAGGCATGTATGTCTGCGGCGTCACGGTGTACGACCTGTGTCACGTGGGACATGCACGCTGCTATATCGTGTTCGACGTCATCCGTCGCTGGCTGCGGTATCGCGGCTATGACGTAACCTACGTGCGCAACATCACCGACATCGACGATCGCATCATTCATCGCGCCGCGCAAAACAACGAAACCATCCAGGCGCTCAGCGAGCGCTTCATCGGCGCCATGCACGAGGACTTTGCCGCGCTGGCGATTCAGCCGCCGGATCACGAGCCGCGCGCGACCGAGCACGTCGCGGGCATCATCTCGATGATCGAGCGCCTGATAGATAAAGGCTTTGCCTACGTCAGCCCGGATCACGACGTGCTCTACGCCGTCGCCAGATTTCCCGAGTACGGACAGCTGTCGGGCAAGCGGCTGGAGGACCTGCGCGCCGGCGCGCGCGTGGAGGTCAATCTCACCAAGCGCGATCCGCTCGACTTCGTTCTATGGAAGGCGGCGAAGCCGGGCGAGCCCTCGTGGGCGTCACCGTGGGGAGAGGGCAGGCCGGGCTGGCACATCGAATGTTCGGCGATGAGCTGCGCCCTGCTCGGCGCGCATTTCGATCTGCACGGCGGTGGCATGGATCTGAAATTTCCTCACCACGAGAACGAGATCGCGCAGTCCGTCCCGTTGTGCGGTGAATTCGTGAATCTCTGGGTCCACAATGGTTTCGTGAATGTCGATGACGAGAAGATGTCGAAATCGCTCGGCAACTTCTTCACGATCCGCGACGTCCTGCGGCATGTGCGCCATCCCGAAGTGCTGCGTTACTTCCTGCTTTCCAGTCACTACCGCGGGCCGATCAATTTCAGCCAGGTACAGCTGCAGCAGGCCGATGCCGGGCTCACACGGCTCTATACGGCACTGCGAGGGATCGATACGACCGCGGTCCCGGCTCCGGCTCCGGCTGCGGCCGCGACTGCCGGTTGTGCCGGCGATGCGAGGGCGCAGTTCGAGTCGTCACTGGACGACGACATCAATACGCCCGAGGCCTTCGCGGTGCTGCAGGGTCTCGCCCGCGAGCTCAACAGTGCGCGCGCGGCGGCGGACGGCTACCGCGTGCAGGCGCTGGCCCGCGAGCTGCACGCACTGGCCGATGTGCTCGGTGTCCTGCAGCTGGCTCCCGAGCAGTGGTTCCGGCTCGCGGCAGCACAGCCGCTCGACGGCCGGGAGGGGGCGGACGCCGCATCGGCCTTATCGGAAAGCCAGATCGAGCAACTCATCCGCGCGCGCGAGACGGCGCGCCGGTTGCGAGATTTCGCCCTGGGGGACAAGATCCGGAAGCAGCTCGCGGACGCGGGCGTCGTGCTCGAGGATCAGCCCGGCGGCGCTACCAGCTGGAAGCGGGCCTGACAGCCGCTTGCCGGTATACTGCGTGCCTGATGAGCAACACCCGTCGCCTGAAGACCATCACGTGAGCCACCTGCGCGGCGGAGCTGCCACGACAACGCTCGTGTGCCTGATGCTGGTGTGTCTGATGCTGGTGACGACCAGCGCCCATGGCAGTGGCGCGAGTCCCTATCTGCCGCTGAACCTCAGCCCCGAGATCGAGCGCAAGGTCGAGCGCGTGCTCATACTAGCCGGTGAGCCGGCTCTGACGCGACCGGTTCCTATCGCGAAAGTGCTCAAAGCGCTTCCCAAAGCGCGGCGACTGGATCCGCAGCTGTGCGCGCAGGTCGACAATTTCCTCGATCACTATTTCGGTAAGTCCGGCGTCGGGCACGCCAGCATCGAAGTCGCGGCGCCCACGCATTCGACGATGACGCTGCCGAATCAGCGCGGTGAGCGGGCCGACTCGCCCGTGGATGGCTCGGCGACCGTGTTCTACCGGCCGTTCGATCACGTGCTGCTCACGGGTGGGTTCGATGGCTATGCGGGCACCGATGGCCGGGTGACGCCGGATGGGACCATGGCGAGCCTCGGCGACGAGTATTTTCAGCTCGATGCGGGCTGGCGCGATCACTGGTTCTCGCCGCTGACCGACAGCAGCATGCTGATCAGCACCGAGGCACCGCCGATGCCGTCGTTGACGATCTCCAATCAGACGCCCATCGGTCCGGTGGGATTCGACTACCAGATTTTCTATGCGCGCATGAGCAGTACACAGCAGATCGTCTATAAGAATGAACTGCACGAGGGCTCGCCCACGCTGGTCGGCGCGCACATCGGGTTTTCGCCGGCATCGGGCTGGGCCGTGTCGGGAAATGGCATGTGGCAATTTGGTGGCGGCGGCCGGCCGGCGTCGTTCAGCGACTTCTTCAGTGGCATCTTCAGCAAGACAGTGGTTCCGATTACCCCGATGGGTGCCAACACCGATGGGCGTTTTTCCAATCGCACGCTCTCGATCACCAGCGTTTATACCGTCCCGACACGGCATCCGTTCGAGACTTATGTGGAATATGCAGCGCGCGATACGCTGCACGGCAATCCGTTTCGCTTCCACGAGACGTCCCTGTCCGCTGGCGTGCATTTTCCCGAACTGTACAAGCATCTCGATCTGACGATCGAAGCGTCAGAGTGGCAGAACTTCTGGTACGTCGATTACGTCTGGCTGGAAGGCCTGACTGAGTACGGTTACGTGATCGGCAACTGGGGTGGCGACTGGCGCACAGCCGGTAACAGCGTCGGTGCGCAATCCGTCATGGCGCAGGGGGCCTACACCTTGCCGTCCGGCGATGAGGCCAGCATCCGACTGCGGACCCTGCAGAACCAGGGCTATCAGTTCGGCACCGTCGCGACGCCCGATTACAGTCGCGCCACGATGATCACGCTCGAGTACGCGCAGCCGCGCAATGGCTACACGCGCGGACTGTCACTCGATGCCGGGCGGGATGTCTATGGCAAGGGCTATGGGCGACTGGGTGTATTTGCGCGCTTCGATGGCGGCAGTCAGGTATCCGACCGGGGCTATGCCGACGACGAAGACAGCGAGACGGAGGAAGACGTACAGCAGCGGACCCATGGCGTGGAGCGCTTCGTCGATGTGGGCGTGTCGGCCGGCCGCCTGGATCTGAGCTTCGGCGGTTTCACGTCGCCGACGGCCGGCGCTCCGGTCGACAAGACCGTGGTATCACCCCATCTGGGCGTCGGCGTGCGCAAGCGGGTCTCGAACAATCAGGATCTCGGTGTGCGTCTCGACTTCGATGACTACAACTCGGATGCGATGCTGGGTCTTCGGATCATCGATTACCGCTATCGAATCTATCGCCACCTGGCGTTCGGTGCGTTCATCGGTTTTGCCCGCTACGCGGCACCGACGCCGGCGCAGGGTTACTACGCAGGTGCCGGACTGCAGTGGCGCGATCTGTTGCCGAAGTGGGATCTGTCGCTCGAGGCGCGCTATTTCGATCACCTGCAGCGCGACAAGGTGCTGCCGAGCGATCCGCAGAATGGCGATCCGGTCGAGTGGTACAACCTGTTCGCGCCGACCCTGTCTATCAGTCGGCGGTTTTGAGCGCCTGCAAACGGCGGCTGGATTCGACCGTATTCTGCAGCAGCATCGCGATCGTCATGGGACCCACGCCGCCGGGTACCGGCGTAATCCACGAGGCGCGCTGAGCGGCCGCGGCGAATTCCACGTCACCGACGAGCTTGCCGCTGGGCAGACGGTTCATACCGACGTCGATCACGATCGCGCCGGGCTTGATCCATGCCCCCGGGATCATCTGCGGTTTACCTGTCGCCACCACCAGTAGTTCGGCGCGTTCCACCTGGGTCTGCAGATTGCGCGTGCGTGTGTGGCATACGGTCGTGGTGGCGCCGGCCAGCATCAGTTCGAGGGCCATCGGGCGACCGACGATGTTGGAGGCACCGACGACGACGGCTTCCATGCCTGAGGGAGCGACTTCGATGTGCTGCAGCATGCGAATGATGCCGTACGGAGTGCATGGTCGCAGCAGGGGTTCGCGCTGTAGCAGACGACCGACGTTGTAAGGATGAAAGCCGTCGACATCCTTCGCCGGGTCGATGGTCTCGATGACCGCCCGCATGCGAATCTGCGACGGGACCGGGGACTGCACCAGGATCCCATCGATCGCGGGATCGTCGTTCAATTGCCGGATCAGTGCCAGCAGGTCGGACTCGCTCGTCTCGGCAGGCAGATCATGGGCAACGGAATGCACGCCTGCTTCCTCACAGGCGCGGCGCTTGTTGCGCACGTAAATCTGGGACGCAGGGTCGGTGCCGACCAGCACGACGGCGAGGCCAGGCGGGCGGTGGCCGAGCGCACGCAGTTCGGTGACTTCCTGACGAACCTGCTGCAAAACATTGAACGCAATGAATTTCCCATCGATGAGACGGGCGGTGGTGGGAGTGCTGTTGCTCATGCGTGTAGTGTCGCACGGGCAGCGCTGGCAGCGCACTCAAGCCAGGCTGTAGGCAGTTCCGGCGATGTTCAGTGTGGTACGGGAGTGCGAACCGCAAAAGCCGAGCTGGCGGCCCCGGCCTGTGATGTGCTGGGCGCACACGGCAGCCTGTTCCCAGAGCTGCACGACGTATTCATAGACCTTGCCGCGATGCTGCGCGCACTGGCCGACGGCGTAGACGTCGTGGTCGTCGACCGATCGCATGTGATTGTCGACCACGATGGCGTTTTCGATCGTCAGCCCCGCGCGAATACCGATCTCGATGTCGGGGTGGAAGTGCTCCTGAATGACGATGAGATCGCAGTCGAGCGGTTCGCCATCGCTGAACGCCAGCCCGCTGACGTGCTGATCGCCCAGCACCTCGGTCACTGTCCGGCCGAGATGAACCTGCACGCCCAGTTCGCTTAAGCGGGCATGAAGGAAGCCGCCTCGCGCCGCGTCGAGCATCGGATGCATCAGTTGCGACTCGCGATGTACGACGTGGACGGCGCATCCACGTCGTCGCAGAGCGCAGGCTGTCTCCAGGGCGTACGGACCGCCGCCGAGCACGGCGACCGTGCGAGCAGACGATGCGGCGTACGAGATATGCCTGCAATCCTCGAGCGTACGAAAGCTGAATATACCGGCGCGTGGTTTTCCCATTTCGCCATAAATGCCGGCCAGCGGCGGCAGCTGCGAGCGGGCGCCGGTCGCCAGCACCAGCATGTCGTAGCGGGCGCGCCGTCCGTTGCGGGCATAGACGATGTGCGAGGCGCGATCGATTTCGGTCACCCGCGAGCCGCAGTGCAGGCTGATCTCCCAATCGGTGTACCAGGAGAACGGATGCATGGTGAGCTCGCGTTCCTGGCGAGTGCCGGCAAGCAGTTCCGGCAGCATGCGGCGATCGTATTGGGGGCAGGGCTCGTCGCCAAAGACGCAGATGTCGAACTGATCCCCACCGTCGAGCGCGAGGATTTCCTCGACGACACGGACGCCGGTCATACCGTTGCCGACGACGACGAGCTTTCGCTTGGACATGTCGCGTTTCCCCCTGCAGAAACTGAAGGAAGCAAGCGGCGTGCCCGGTGCCGCGGCCCGGTCGTGCGCCCAGGTTCGCCGGATCAAGGAGTTAGGCAACGCCGGCTCCCGGCCAGATCCGCTCATGCACCGGGATGGCGCCAAGGGGCCGCTCGGCAGGCAAGTCGGCACCGGCGGTGTGCGACGGCCCGTGACGTTGCAGACGATGCGGAAGCTGCTAGGATGCGCGGCCCGCCAGCGCCCCTGGCGGTAAGCGGCCGGGGTGTAGCTCAGCCTGGTAGAGCACCTGCTTTGGGAGCAGGGGGTCGCAGGTTCGAATCCTGTCGCCCCGACCATTTTCAGCCCGGGCATTGGTTGACGCTGCGGGGGCTTGGGGCTAACTTAGCCCGCCGCGTTTTGAGGCTAGCGGTGGTTTGGCGTCCTCAACTGTGCGCCCGTAGCTCAGTTGGATAGAGCACCGGCCTTCTAAGCCGGTGGTCGCAGGTTCGAGTCCTGCCGGGCGCGCCAAGGTTTCCAGTGGTGGACGTAGCTCAGCTGGTAGAGTCCCGGATTGTGATTCCGGCTGTCGCGGGTTCGAGTCCCGTCGTCCACCCCATCTCCCCGCCGTCGGGCGTGTAACTTTCCACGCGCACTTCACGAATGAGTCAGGAAGCGGATGATCGCGCCTGAATCATTGGCGACTTATGTTCCCTAGAGTTCGAGCCCTGTTTGTACTCCCGTTGCTATGCCTGGGCGGTGCGGCGTCAGCGGTGCCGAGGCCTGCGGTCGTCGAACTGTTTACCTCGCAGGGATGCAGCTCATGCCCACCGGCCGATGTGTTGGTCGGCGAGCTTGCCCGACGAAGCGACGTGATTGCACTGGCATTCCATGTCGACTACTGGGACAACCTCGGTTGGCGTGACCGGTTCGAACTGCCCCTGGCTGCACAGCGTCAGCAACGATACGTTCAGACGCTAGGATTGAGCAGCGCTTTTACGCCGCAATTGGTAATAGACGGGCATCGCAGCTTTGTCGGCTCTGATCGCCGGTCGATCACCGCTGCCCTGCTACAGAAATCAGACGGGATCGATGTGCGAGCGCGGATGGTTGAGGGAAATCTCGTCGTCGAATTGGGCGCGGGACCCCAGGAGCCATTCGACGTCAGTGCTGCTGCCTACCTGCCGCGGGCAGATTCGCACGTCGAGCGAGGTGAGAATGCCGGCAGAACCCTGACTGACTTCAACGTAGTCCTGGCTCTCGTGCCCCTGGGCACCTGGCAGGGAAGCGCTGCGCGGTTTGCCGTCCCACTTGCCTCACTACCGAATGACGCGACGCAAGTTGCGATCCTGGTCCAGCATCGAGGGCAGGGAGAGATTGTGGGCGCGCAAGTGCTGACGATTCGCTAAAGCGGCGTCCGCGCTTTAGAAAGGGGATCACCAGTGTCAGAACATGAGCCTCCGTTCCTGCGACGTCGACGTGAGGATGTACATGAACGCAACGATGCCGCCAAGGCAAAACTTGAGCGCCGCCTTCTGTGGGTTGAGGTATTCACGGCGCTAGGCATCTGGGCGACGCTCGTCGCCACAGCGATCACCATTCTGGATGCACGACGGGTCAGCGACCGTCAGATGAGGTCACTCCTATCGCAGCAGAAGCTGATGCAGGGCCAACTCGACACGATGATCGCGCAGGAGCGGCCCTGGATATCGGCTGCGCCGCGGCTTGAACTACCGCTGATGCGAGATTCGACCCCAGAGCGAATGCCGGACCTGGAGGTCCCGGTCACCGTGGAACTGCAGAATCACGGCGCTTCCCCGGCGACCAATATCATCATTTACTCCATGCTCGTACCGATTGTTGCTTCCCACGACTCAACGCAGCTGAATGATGCTCAGGAAGAGTTGTGTGCCCGGGCGGAACGGGCCTCAAACGAAGCGAACAAGATCGGCATCGGCTTGTTCCCTGGAGAACACAAGGCCGGAAGTGGTATCGCGAGCATCGAGATTGCGGCTGAAGGAGCCCTGCCGCTCTTCATCATGCAGGGGTGTATCGAATACACCTACGGCGGTGGACTGCACGGGCAGACCGCCTACCGAATGTACCTGGGGCATTTCAAGGCGGACACGCACCTGTGGGAGGGCTTTGAGTGGCATACGGACTTTCTACGGTCGGCGCCCGACATCGGTAGGTTGCTCGAAATGAAGCCGACCACGATCGATTTTCGTGAGACGGATGACGGTGGAAATTGGGCTCGCTAGCCGTATGCATCCAGAGCCTCGTCGTAGCGCCCGAGTGTCGCTGGCAGAAGCCGATGTAGTTCCACGCCTGGAACGTGCCCGGATCCTTATCCACCGCCTTCTGAAAGTCCTCGAGCGACGTCGCGTATGACTTCTGGGCCTTCTCGAGTGCTTTGGCGCTTCGCTTGTCATCGGTGACCGCCTGCTCGGCGGGCGAGCGGATCGAAAAGTCGCTCATGCCAGGTCATGCCACTGCCGCCGCCCATACGAGGGGTGGGTGCCCCGTGAGCGTTACGGGGTTTTAGAAAAAACCCACCCCAGCAAAATAAATCTAAATGCGAAACATTCGTGTTAGCGTTCGCGTCCTCGAAAATGCAGGCAAGGAGTGTTGTCGTGGGTCGCGGAACAACTATCGGTGTGGGATCGGCTGTATGCCTTACTTCTTCGTTCGGGGTGAACGCGCCATCGAGTGACGTCGGGCCCTCCAGCACGCTGTCCGAGGTGTTGGTGACGGGACGTCCAAGCGTCGACAGCTATGGCGCTTCCCTGCAGGACACGCCGCAGAACGTAACCGTCGTGACCAAAGAGGTGCTGACACAGCAGGGGGCCGACAACCTGGTGACCGCGCTCAGGAACGTCCCCGGCATCACACTGAATGCGGGGGAAGGCGGCACGCATGGCGACAACATCAATCTGCGCGGTTTCGCCGCGAGCGATGATTTTTTCCTCGACGGTCTGCGTGACACCGGCTTCTACACGCGCGACAGTTTCGATCTCGAAGGCATCGAAGTATACAAAGGACCCGCATCGACACTCTTTGGCCGCGGTTCGACGGGCGGCGTCGTCAACCAGGTCAGCAAGACACCGCAGCCCGACAATTTCGCCCGCGCATCGCTGGCCGGCGGCACCAATAGCGAGGTACGCGGAACGGCTGACATCAACTATGCGCTCAACTCGATGGCCGCAGTTCGTTTCAACGTCATGGCGCAGAACGTAGGTGTGGAGGATCGCGACTTTGTCCGCAATCGCCGCTGGGGTGCGGCGCCGTCGCTAGCGCTCTGGTTTGACGATGATATGACCTTTACGCTGCAGTATCTTCACCAGCAGCAGGACGACACACCCGATTACGGCATTCCGTTTGCGTTCGGTGCGCCTGTGCCCGTCCCGCGCGAGACTTACTATGGACTGCCTTCTGATGACCGCACACGCGCGAACGACGATGTCGTCACTGCCAAGTTCAAAGATAGCCTGAACGAGAATTTGTGGGTAACCGAGACGGCGCGCTATGGGAATTACTTCTTCGATAGTCGGGAGACTGCAGCGCACTACGGCGCTACGGCACCCGCGCCTGGAATGCCGTTGGATACCGTGCTGACGTTCCGTGATCGACCCAGCGCGCAAGGTACGGTGCGAACGATCATGAACGATGCGGATCTGCATATGCGAATCGCAACAGGTCCCGTCCGACATCACTTTGTCGTCGGTCTCGAGGCCGATCGGGAAGAGGCGAGCCTCACCCGTTTCAACAACCAGCTCAACCAGATTCCCGGCACGCCGATACTCAATCCGGACCCATTCGAGCCATTTCCCGGTCACCAGTCGCAGGTGACGCAACTTCCCGATACGGTTACCGACACGATCAGCGGACTCATCGAGGATATCGTCGATTTCGGGCAGCATTGGGAAGCCACCGCGGCGGTCCGGGTCGATCGCTTTCGGGCGGAGTTCTCGGAACCGATCAGGAACCAGCATTACTCCCACACGGACACCATCGCGAGCCCCCGGGTTTCGCTGGTATACAAGCCTGTCGATACGGTGAGCTTCTACGCCTCTTACGGGACATCCTACGATCCGTCGGCGGAAAATCTCTCGCTGACCGCGACCACGGCCTCGCTGGGGCCGGAGAAGGACCGTACCTACGAGACGGGCGCGAAGTCGACATTGCTCAACGGGCAGTTGACGCTGCAGGCGGACGCCTTTCAAACGCAGATGATCAACGCACGCGTCGGCGATCCTACCAATCCGACGGCACCCCAGCTGCTGGCAGGCAAAGAGCGTGTCAGAGGGTTTGAGGTCGATGCAAATGGGTATCTCACGAATGAGCTCGAAATCACGGCGGGTTACACGCACCTGGCGTCCGTGACGCTGAACTCGACCAATGCTGCGTCGGTCGGCGCACCGCTGATCAACACAGCACCCAATCAGGCGAACCTATGGATGGTCTATGAGCTGGAAGAAATCTTCAAGGTGGGAGGGGGACTCAACTGGCTCGATCGACGCCCCGGCGATATCGCCAATACCGCGCACGTGCCGGGGTACGTGGTGTTCGATGCGATGATCTCGTATCGCTTCAATCCTCATCTGTCGCTGCAGGTCAACGGCTACAATCTGGCAAACCGTCACTATTACACCAACTCCTATTTCAGCTCGCCGCTGGAAAATCATGTGGTGCCCGGCGCTGGTCGCAGCGCATTGCTGACAGCGGCGGTGGATTTCTAGGCCCGTGCAGATCCCTGTCTCGGTCCTGCTGTCCCAGTGGACGCCGGAGCACCTGCAGGCGCTCTTCGCACACAGTCCGCAGCACGCCGCGGCCGCAGCGCGCGTCCTGGCGCTCGAGGGCATTGCGCAGGCACAGCTGTGTTATGGCCGGATGTTGCTGGAGGGCACCGGAACGCATGAGGACAAAAAGGAAGCGTTTGCCTGGTTCGTCAGGGCCGCCGCACAGGGAGACTTCGACGCGCTGAACATGATGGGCCGATGTCACGAGAATGGTTGGGGAACGCCGGTCGATTTCGCTGAGGCCGCCAGCTACTACCACCGCGCTGCCGGAGCGGGTCATGCATGGGCGCAGTACAACCTTGGGCATCTTTATCTCGATGGAAATGGTGTGCAACGCGATCCGTGCCAGGCCTATCGGTACTACCTGAGCGCAGCGGAACAGAGGCATGAGCGCGCGATGAATCTGGTAGGGCGTTGCTGCGAAGAAGGTTGGGGGACGCCGCGCGATCCTGTCGCCGCGGCAGTCTGGTACCGCCGCTCTGCAGAAGCCGGTTACTTCCGCGGGCAATACAACTGGGCAAGCATTCTTCTGCGATGTGGGCGCGAAGACGAAGCCCGCGTCTGGCTCGAGCGAGCCGCGCAAGGCGGAACTGCCTCGGTGCGGCATGCGGTCATGAAACTCTCAGAAGCCGGAAGCGTTTACAGGCCGGAGACCTTCGGATCCCATAGGCGGATGAACCGTTTCGACAAATCGAGCTCCCAGGGCCGCTCGTAGCGTTGCAACCGGTAGCGCCAGGCCGCCAGCGTCCGCAGAGAGGCTTTGGCCCAGCCAGGTGAGCGAATATCGGTGACTGTCGGAAATCTGCATCCCAGTACCGTCGTGAAATCCCGGATGCGGCTCCTGAGAGAATCGGTCAGCCAGGGCACGTCGGTGTGGCACCAGTAGGTCACCCATTCCGGCTGTGCCCAGCCGTCCGCCGTGGACGGAAATACGAGCGGGTTGCCGTGCGCATCCTTCAGATTGGCGATCGAGCGCTCGACATGCGGATTTCGGGCGCCGGGTGCCGGGGGCAACGGCGCGTAGATGTAGAGCATGATCTCCGAGGTTGGCTCGGTGCGTTTGATGTGCCGAATGAACTCGAAGGTGCGCTCGGTCTCGCCTTCCGGATCATGAGGCGGCGCAAGCATGAAGGACAGTTCCGGCGTGACGCCGTTGCCGCGACAGATCTTGATTGCCTCGATGGTTTGATCGGTGCTCGTACCCTTGCGTACGTCGTGAAGCAGCCAGTCGCTGGGTGACTCGGCGCCGATGTAAGTCATTCGCAGGCGGCTCTTGCGCGCCAGTTGCCACGATCGCGCCGACATCTTGAGCAGCGCATCCGCACGACCGAAGCACCACCAGGGAAGTTGGAATCTGGCCAGCACCTCGAGGATCGGAATGGTGTCCTCCTCGCGGTCGAAGAAGTTGTGGTCGTAGAAGATGATCGAGTCGACACCGAACTGTTCGATCAGATACTTCAGATGGTATTCGAGGCGCTCCGGTGCGGGCATCGCGGTCTTGCCCCGAAACATCGAGGCGACACCACAGAACGTGCAGCGGAAGCGACAGCCGAGAGCCGCCTGGTAACCGGTGGTACGGCGGCCGAGATAGGTACGCGACAGGTACGGTCGCGGATCGCCCACGCGCTCGTAGGGGAGCGGTCTCGCCGCCCCATCCGCGGAGAAATGCCGGTTGGGATTGTGGATGACGCCACCGCCGGTGCGCCATGACAGGCCGGCGATGCCTGACAGTTGATCGAGGCGCGCAGAGAAGATCAAGCCAAGCAGTTCGCAGATCGTCTGCTCTCCCTGGCCGCGTATCGCGTAGTCGCAGTAGGGCGAATTCAACGCCGGCCCGGCGCAGATGGTCGGGAAATGTCCTCCCCAGATGATCGGTAGCGCGGGATAGCGCTCTTTGATGGCCGTGCAGACGGCAATGGCGCTGCACAGCTGTGGTCCACCCATGACGCTCACGCCGACAGCATCCACGCGGCGCTCGTCGATCGCGCGCAGCGTGCTGGCGATATAATCCCTGTCGATGTTGCCGTCGACGATACTGGAATCGTACTGCTCGTCGAGCGATGCCGACAGATTCAATACCGCGAGGGGAAAGCGGGCGTGACGCTCCTTTGCAATCCGCGGATTGATGAGCAGAATGTGCTGGCGTTGACTCATGGCATTGCGAGGTGCTTGCATCTAAGTGCCGAGATTCCACGGAATGGTTCATTCAGGCTGTTGAGATTCGAATGCCCCTAGCCAAACGCCCCACCCAACGACGCGCACGCGAGGTCAGGACCGGACCGCGTAGCGACGCGACACGAGCCCTGATCATCGATGCCGCCGAGAAAATGATCGCGCGGGATGGGGTCGAAGGCGTCTCGCTGCGCCAGATCCGGGTCGCGGTCGGCTCCGCCAATACGAACGTGGTGTCATACCATTTCGGCAGTAAGGATGGGCTGATCGAAGCCATCGTGAAGGATCGTCATCCGCTACTGGAGCTTCGACGCGCCGAACTGTTGGCCGCCGCCCGTGGAAATGGGCTCGGCGGCGATGTGGGCGTGCTGTTGCACGCTATCTGGTATCCGTACTTCGAGCTGACCAATCTCGAAGGGCAGCATACTTACGCTGCTTTCCTGGCCAGCATTTCCAAGACTCACAACGCTTGGATCGATAAGAGCGTCGAGCGTTACTTTCCCGTCGAACGCGAGCTGCGAAACCTGCTGTTCGCTCGCCTGCCGATACGGGGCGAGACGCTGTTCGCGCATCGTTCAAATATCGTCTTCGCAATGATCACCACAGCGCTGCAGTGCTGCGATGACGTGTACCCAGACGATCCCGTTCGATCCAGGAAGCTGTTCGAGGCTGCCATGCGCATGGCGACCACTGCGATCCAGACGCCCTAGCAGGCTATTTCGCGCCGCGTTGACGCCCTTGGTCAATTTAATTAATATGAATTAAATCATTTGAGCGGCGCCTTCGTCGTCGCGGACATCATGAGCGCGATCGATTTTTCTGCTCTCTTCACGCCGCTTAAGCTTGGCAACGCAACCTTGGCCAACCGCATCGTCATGCCCGCGATGGGAATCGGTGTTTGCAAGGAAGGGGTCCCGGGAGATGATCACGCCGACTACTATGCTCGACGCGCGCAGGGCGGTGCGGGCACGATCCTGACCGAAGGCGTCTATATCGATCACCATTCTTCAGGGGACAATCCGACGCTCGGACGCTTTCACGGCGAACAGGCGCTCGCCGGTTGGAAGAACGTGGCCGCCAAAGTGCACGCGGCCGGCGGCATCTGCATGCCCGAACTCTGGCACGTGGGCCTGATCTACAAGACGGCCGATACCATGACAGGGGGCGTGCAGGTCTTTCGTCCCGAGCTGGCGCAGGTAAGCCCGTCCGGCTTCATCGCGCCGGGCACCCAGGTGTGCGACGGGATGACGCAGACGCAGATCGACCAGGTCATCGACGCGTTCGCTCGCGGTGCAAGCGAGGCGATGAGGCTGGGGTTCGATGGCCTGGAAATACATGGTGCCCACGGCTATCTGATCGATCAGTTCTTCTGGTCGGTGTTGAACAAGCGAACGGATCATTACGGCGGCAGCGCGCGGCGGCGAGGCCAGTTTGCCGCGGACATCATTGCCGAGTGCCGCCGACGCATCGGACCGGGCGTCCCTATCGTGTTGCGCATCTCACAATGGAAACTTCTCGATTACAACGCTCGGATAGCCGATACGCCGCGGGAGTTACAAGATCTGCTCGCGCCCAGTGTCGAGGCCGGGGTCGATTTGTTCGACTGCTCGCAGCGACGTTTCTGGGAGCCGGCCTTCGAAGACAGCGATCTCAATCTCGCCGGCTGGGTCAAGAAGTTGACTGGCGTCCCGACCATGACGGTCGGCTCGGTGGGCCTCGATTGCGATATGCCGACGAGTTTCCTGGGGCAGACGGCCGCATGTAATCCGGAGAGTCTGGAGGAGCTGATGCGTCGCTTCGATCGCGGCGAATTCGATCTGGTCGGCATCGGCCGGGCGATCATCGCCGAGCCTGACTGGGCGCGAATCGTGCGCAGCGGACAGATAGGCCGTCTGAAGCCGTTCGAGCCGCCTGATTTCCTGCGGGCGAAAGCCAGTACCACCGGCCGCTTCGAGGAAAGCCAGCTCGACTAAAGCTAGCTGATGTCCAGGTACAGATCCTGGATGCCGCGAAACATGTAGGTTGGCAGATAGTCGTAACGTCGCGCTTCCTGCGGACCGTGATGGGCGTCGTTGATCCGGATGTCGGTCGTGTGATCGAACAGCCGCTCGAGCGTGATCCGGGTCTCGGCCCTCGCCAGCGGCGAGCCCGGGCAGGCGTGAATGCCGCGGCTGAATGCAACGTTGTCGCGCAGGTTCGCACGTTCGAGAACGATTTCAGCCGGTCGATCGAACCGCTTCGGGTCGCGGTTGACCGCGGCCAGCAGCGTCATGACGGTGGTGCCGGGGGCGATGTCGAGGCCGCCGATGTTCACGCGCTTTCTGACCAGCCGGAACATCGTCTTCACCGTTCCCTGAAGGCGCAGCATTTCCTCGACGAAGGCGGGGATGAGCTTGCGCTCCGCGCGCAGGCGGCGCTGCAACTGCGCATCCTCTGCCAGATACCGCAGCGAGCTGGTGATGAGATGAGCCGTCGTGTCCTGCCCGGCGGCAAAGAGGAACGTCGCCACACCGACGACGTCGATGATGCGCGGCGTGCTGCCGTCCGGATATTTCGTCAGCGCCAGATCGGTGAGGATGTCTTCCTGTTCCGAGCGCGCGCCGCTGCCGAGCGAGGCCAGCACATTTCTGCCCATGCGCGCCGGCCAGATGTTTGCGAGCCTGCGCTTGATGATGTAACCAAAGATGATCTTGCCGATCCTTTCCAGCGGATTGTGAACGAATGCCTGATTGCCCGATAAATCGCCAGGCAGTCCGGGTGCCGCGCGCAGCAGCTCCGCGAACTTCTGCCGGTCGGTCTCCGGCACGCCCAGCAGGTCGGCGATAACCAGAGTAGGGAACACTCGACCATAGTCGCGAGCCACATTGATGGTTCCCTGACCGACGAACCCTTTGATCAACCGGTCGGCGGTATGGGACATGTAGTCCTCATTGGCCTTGAGTCGCCTGGGTGTGATCAGACCTCGCAGGAGCGACCGCAGCTTGGTGTGCACTGGCGGATCCTCGGTGACGATCAGGCCCGCATTGGGAATCTTGCCGCGGTTCTGTGCGATCTGGCCGGTGATGTCATCGCCCTGCGGTGTGAAGGGCAGCGCCATCGAGAAGCCGCTCGCTGCGTTGACGGCCGAGAAGCTCTCGTCATCCCGCATGACCGAAAGGGCTTCGTCGAAGCCAACGATTGCTACCACCGCACGGCCAGGCAATCGGACTGCGCCGCCGAGGGTCCGAAGGTATTCGAAATACGGATAGGGATTTGCGTTGAGCGCGTGGTCGGTGAAGAGATCGATCGCCTCGTAGGAGACGGGGTGCGCCGACGTGTTCATAGGCTGGACCAGTGTTTTTCTAGATGATACATTGTGAATCAATAAGGGTTCATGTCAAGCTGGTTCTGAAGCAAGGAAATCCGTCGAGTTGATACAGAGTGACTTAACATGAGCGCGCAGGCGGCACATGCCCGCGCGACCAGGAATACGCGCACGGAACCTGCTTTGCTCGGCGCGTTGCTATCGTTGATAGAAGAGAAGCCCGTGGAGCAGATAACGATCCGGGAGCTGGCTGCGCGGGCGGGCATTGGCTACGCGACTTTCTTTCGTCACTTTCCGGACATCGAGTCGCTGCTGGCGAGACTGGCGGAACGTGAGATGAGCGATCTACTTGCGATGACCCTACCGATCCTCATCACGGTCGATCGCCGGTCGTCGACTCAGGCGCTTTGCGCGTACGTATGGGAACACAGCAAACTCTGGTCGACGTTGCTGACCGGCGGTGCGGCCTCCACGCTCAAGGAAGTGTTCGTCAGGCAGGCGCAGCAGGCCACCGTTCAACCGGCCAGGCGGCAGCCGTGGCTGCCGGGTGATCTCAGCGTGGTCTTTCCGGCAGTGGCAACCGTCGAGATTCTTGCGTGGTGGCTGAAACAGCGCGAGCCACCGTCGGTGAAGCGCATGGCAGAAGTCCTGGAGCGGCTGGTCGTCACCCCGAGCATGGCGCACGAGTAGACGGCACTCGGGCAGACAGGCGCGGACAGGCTGAGAACGGACAGGCTGGGCGAGGCTTCAGGTGGCGCCAGGTTTACTGGCGCTCAAGTACGCCATCCGATCGGTCGTCAGGGTTTTGGGATCTTCCACCATGGGGCGGACGGCCCGCTCGAACTGGAGTCGTTCCTCCGGCGTGAACTGTTCCGCGAGGATGTCGCCGAGCGGTGCGGCGAGCGGGTGGGGAGAACTGCGCAGGAACACATCCCAGTTCGTGTTCTGAGACACCACCACGTCGATATGAAGCTCCATGTGGATATCGACGAATCCTGCTGCCTGCGCCAGGCGAACCAGATCGCGCTCATTGTAGTTCGTGATCGGGGTTTCCCTGATCTTCTCCTGCGTGTCGGGATACTGCGCGGCCTTCCAGCGATGCAGCAGCGGCATCGCTGGATCCATCGACTCGCGTGGACGCATTTCCAGCAGTGTCCTCATGGCCCAGGCAGCGTGCGCCTCGTCCTGCAGGATGGGTTCGGCGATCGAAATCCGGCCGCCCGGCACCAGCACGCGATGGAATGCGCTCAGTGCTGCAGCCTTATCTGCGATATACGCCAGCACCGAGCGAATGGTGACCGCATCGACGGACGCATCGTCGATGCCGGACAGTTGATCGGCGGAGCAGGCGAGGAAGGTGCATTGATCGCGGACACCAAGTCTCAGCGACTCTTGCTCGGCATGCCGGAGCAACGGCAGTGATATGTCGCTCAGGAGGACCCGCAGCGAGTCTCCGACGCGCTCGATCGCACGAAATGCGACCGCTCCTTCACCGGTGCCGATGTCTGCCAGCCGCATTCCCGCGTCGAGCCGCGCACCGTCGAGCAGTCGCTCGATGTACCGATCGACGCCGCGACGCACTTTCTGCTCGAGCTGCGGATCACCGGCGTGCCGGTCATGCAGCAGCCATCGCGACCAGATATCGCCCTGGGGATCGACTTCCTTGTCAATCACATCATGTCCAGGCTGGCCGTACGGCTTAAGCGTTTGCTGCCGCTCTCGCCTTGGCCACCTCGGCGATCACCTCTTCAGCAACCTGCCGTGGCACCGGGTCGTAGTGCGAGAACTCCATCGTGTACGACGCACGACCGCTGGTCATGCTGCGCAACTGTCCGATATAGCCGAACATCTCCGATAGCGGAACCATCGCTGTAACGGCGATGTTGCCCGCGCGTTCGTCCTGTTCCTGAATCATGCCGCGGCGGCGATTCATGTCGCCGATCACGTCGCCAAGATGATCCTCGGGCGTCACCGTCTCGACCTTCATCACCGGCTCCAGCAGTATCGGCGAGCCCTTGCGAATGCCTTCGCGGAACGCAGCCTTCGCCGCGATTTCGAACGTCATCGCATTGGAGTCGACGTCGTGGTAGCTGCCATCGAACAACGTTGCGCGGAAATCCACGGTCGGATAGTGCGCCAGGACACCGTCTTCCATCTGCACCCGCAGGCCTTTCTCCACCGACGGGACGAACTCCCTCGGCACGGAACCGCCGGTCGTGTCATCGACGAACTCGAAGCCCTTGCCGCGCTCGAGCGGCTCGAACGTGATCCAGACTTCCGCGAACTGACCGGAACCGCCGGTCTGCTTCTTGTGGGTGTATTTCTCTTCGACCGTCTGGGTGAAGGTTTCGCGGAACGCGACCTGGGGCTGGCCCATGGTGCCTTCGACGCCGAACTCCGTGCGCATGCGATCGAGCGTCACTTCCAGATGCAACTCGCCCATGCCGCGCAGCAGGGTCTGGCCGGTCTCGCGATCGGTCTCCAGGTGCAGGGATGGATCGGCACGAACCATCTTGCCGAGCGCTGCGTTGAACTTCTCCTGTTCACCCTTGACCTTGGCTTTGACCGATACGCTGATGACAGGATCCGGGAAGCGCATGCGCTCCAGAACGACGGGGTTCGCGCTGTCGCACAGCGTGTCACCCGTTTCGGTCTCGGCCAGCGATACCAGTGCGACGATGTCGCCGGCGCGCGCTTCTTCGATCGGGTTGGCTTCCTTGGCGAACATTTCGACCATGCGGCCGATTTTCTCGCGCTTGCCGCGAGTGGTGTTCTGCACCGAGGCGCCTTTGGTCAGTACGCCGGAATAGACGCGGATAAAAGTCAGCGCGCCATAGTTATCGTTGATGACCTTGAACGCCAATGCCGAGAAGGGCTCGTCGTCACTGGTCTTGCGCTCGCCGATCGGTTCGCCGTCGGCGTCGACCGTCTTGATGGCGGCCACGTCGGTGGGCGCCGGCAGGTAGTCGACCACGGCATCCAGCACCTGCTGCACGCCCTTGTTCTTGTACGAGGAACCACACAGCACCGCGTTGAATGCAGAATTGATCGTGCCTTTGCGCAGGCACTTGCGCAGTACGTCGGCGGAGGGAGCGGTGCCGTCCGTCAGAAAGGCCTCCATGGCCTCATCGTCCTGTTCGAGGCAGGTATCCACCAGCTCGGTGCGGTACTTCGCGATTTCGCTGAGGATCTTGCGGTCGCTGGGTACTGTGATGTGCAGTTTGTCGGCGATATCCGGCGTGATATCCAGGGTCTGCCACTCGGCGTCCTTGTCGTCCGAATCCCAGACCAGGGCCTTCATTTCAACCAGATCGATCATGCCCTTGAAGTTGTCTTCCGAACCGATCGGAAGCTGTACCGGCAGCGGGCGGGCGCCGAGGCGCTTCTTGATCATGTCGACACAGCGCACGAAGTTGGCGCCTTTGCGGTCCATCTTGTTGACGTAACACATGCGCGGCACACCGTAGTTGTTGGCCAGGCGCCAGTTGGTCTCGGACTGCGGCTCGACGCCGGCAACGCCGTCGAACACTACGACGGCGCCGTCCAGAACCCGCAGCGAGCGATTCACTTCGATAGTGAAGTCGACGTGCCCTGGGGTGTCGATCAGGTTGATCTTCTTTTCGCGCCAGAAGGCCGACACCGCTGCGCTCTGAATCGTGATGCCGCGCTTCTGCTCCTGCTCCAGATAGTCGGTGGTCGTCGACGTCTTCAGATCTTTCGTGTCATGAATGTCGATGATCGTGTGCTTGCGCCCCGTGTAGTACAGGATTCGCTCGGTCGTGGTGGTCTTACCCGCATCGACATGGGCGATGATGCCGATGTTGCGGATATCAGAAAGCGCAGTTGTGCGTGGCATGAAAGATTCCCGAGATCTGTCTAAAAAGTTACTTACCGACCAGCGACTATCCCAACCGGTCTTGGTTGCCTGAAGTCACCAGGTACATTTGGTGCGGAGGTCTGCAACGAGGTGCAGCCGGCGGGCGCTAGTATATTGTTTTGCGCCGTTTTTTCTAACTTTTTGAAAGCGGGAGCAGGCGGCGCCGATTGGCGCCCGTTCCATCCGCCGTAGCGCGGTCCCGAGCCAAATTCGTGTCGGAAAATCAACGGGTTAAGGCTATAAGTCCCGAGTCATACCCCGAAGTCTGGTCAATGCCACGGATCGTCGCGCGTCGTCGTCGGGGGGCATCGCGCGTCTTGACAGCAATTTGTAATTGCAAACAAGGTTTCGATATTTCAGTCATTTTCGAACTTCGCGGGCTGGACCCGGGCGTCAGGCGGGAGCCCAAAAATTGCCCGCATTGGAAGGCCGTCCAGATCTGAGCGGAACAGCAGGCCCCGTCCCACGAAGTGTCTGTGCTTAAGATCGTTTATCAGCAGGTGCCTCAGGCACCGGAAGGGGGCGGTGAGTGACAAGCTTTGACGAGATGTTCGATTGGGTGGTGGTCGGCAGTGGGGCGGGCTCGATGAGTTCGGCATTGCAGATGCGGGCGGCGGGAATGTCTGTCGTTATTCTCGAAAAGGCCCCGTGGGTGGGGGGCACGACATGCAAGTCGGGCGGCGTGATGTGGATTCCAGTCAACCCTTTCATGCGCGGCGGTGAAGACAGTCCGGAGAAGGCCATCGCCTATCTGGACGCCGTGGTCGGCGAGGATCCCGATGCGCCGGGAACATCGCGGGAACATCGTCGACGCTATGTCGACGAGGCACCGCAGATGGTGCGGTTCCTGCTCGATCAAGGGATCGCGCTCGAACGCTGCTCGCAATACTGGCCCGACTACTACGATGAGCTTCCGGGCGGCTGCAAGACCAGTCGCACCGTCGCGGCGAAGCCGTTCAACAAGAAGGAGCTGGGCGATTGGGCGCCTCGACTGCGGCAGGGTTTCCTGGCGGTCCCTGTGCGACTCGAGGACGGCATGATGCTGCCGTTCATGAAGCACAGCTGGAAGATCAAGTGGACGTTCCTGAAGATCGCGTTCGCGGTGGCGGCGGGGAAACTTACCGGCAAGCAATGGGTCACCGCCGGTGCCGCCCTGCAGGGTCGGATGCTTCAGGCCGCGCTGAAGGCAAAGGTCGACATTCGCGTCGATTCGCAGGTGGCCGAAATCGTGCTCGATAGCGGCGTTGCCAGCGGGGTCGTGACACGGAAAGCGGGAAAACCCTGGCGAATCGGCGCGCGGCTTGGCGTTCTGATCAATGCCGGAGGCTTCTCGCAGAACCAGTCCATGCGGGACAGATATCAGCCTGGCACTCGTGTCGAATGGTCCAATGGAATCGAGAGCGATACCGGCGACATGCACGTCGAACTCGAGCGCCTTGGCGCCGTGCTGGGTCAGATGGATCAGTTCGTCGGTTGCCCCACGACCCTCGATCCGGGATCGGAAAAAAGCTACGTCAAGTCGCCCATTCAGTCGGTCACCTGCAAACCGCATGCGATCCTCGTCGACCGGTCCGGCGTGCGGTACATGAACGAAGGTGGCTCCTATGAGCTCTACTGCGAGACGATGCTGGTGCGTGATCGCACGGTGCCGGCGGTGCCCAGCTTGGCGATCCTCGATGCGAACTACATGGCCAGCTATGCGCTGGCCAATAAGCCTGGCGGCAAACGCATACCGCAGGCGTGGATAGATGCCTGCTACATCAAACAGGCGGATACGATCGAAGGGCTCGCGGTGTTGATCGGCGTCGAACCTGCGACATTGCACGCGACGATCGATCGATGGAACGGTTTCGTCGACAACGGCGCGGATACGGACTTCGGCCGCGGCGCCCGTGCGTATGACAACTGGTTGGGTGACCCGTTCTTCACGGACGGACCCAATCAATGCATGGGCCGCATCGATCGTGCGCCGTTCTACGCAGTCGAAGTGCTACCCGGCGACGTCGGTACGTTCGGCGGCGTGCTCATCGACGAAAACGCCCGGGTGAAGCGGGCGGATGGCGAGCCAATCGAAGGACTGTATGCGTGCGGTGTTGCGACCGCGTCCATCATGGGACGCGTGTATCCCGGCGCGGGCGCAAGTGTCGGCCCTTCGATGTGTTTCGGCTGGATTGCCGCCCGTCACGCCCTGGCGTTCAGGCAGCCCGATCCTGTGAGCGCACGCTGACGATTCTCGGCGCCGACCGCTGCTGTCGCCGCTGGCATTCCAGCCCGAAACTGGCTCCCTATCGTGCGATGCGAGGGCCAGACCATGAGCGACGAGCGAACCGAGCGGGCTGATCGAACCGAGGAACTGCCGCAGGTGCCAGAGGCTGCCCGCGTGCGCCCGCCAGCGGCGCAGTCACCCGTCGCGTCGGTCAACCCACCATCGGTCAATCCACCATCGGTCAATCCACTATCGGCCAAGCCGCCGGCGGCCAACTCGCCGAGCGCGTACCAGGCCGCGCCGAATCCCGCTAAGGAAGCCGGTCCGGAAGCAAAGAAAGCCCCTGAAACGCCGCCCAAACAGGTCGCGCAAGCCAAGCTCGAGATGCGAGAGCGACTCCCGGCGCTGGAAGATGACGCCGACGTGGGCGTCGAAAAAAATCAGATCGTCACCCGGGACGGGAAGCCGGACCTCGCTTTCAATGGTGTGCTGGTGGCTTCGGCGGCGCCTGAGCACACGGTGGAGGATCATTGGTGGGAATATCGGATCTACCGCACTCAGGGCGGTAAGCACGTGTTCTCCAAAATAGATCGAACCATCTATGAGGGCGAAGATGACGCCTACACGGCCGAGGTGTTCGATCCATCCCCATCTTCCGTGCCCTCGCAGCTGCTGCGCAGTGCGCGCGAGCTGGCACGCTCCCGGCCCGTGACCTGGCAGGAAGCGGCGGCCGCTTTCTATGGCTACGGGCCAATCGCCAAGGCCCTGTATCGGAAACTGGACAGCTCATTCGAAGAGCAGATCGAGTAGAGGACACCGTGGTATTTTCGGCCCCTCGGTACATGCTTGAGGCGGGGGCTGAAGGACCATGGCTACGAGCGCAGAGTACAAACTGGGCCAATACGCCTATCCGCGTGGATGGTTCGCGGTAGCCAACGCCTCGGATGTAACGCGCTCTCCCTATAACGCGCATTATTTCGGCCAGGACGTCGTGCTGTTCCGGGGCGAGAGCGGCAAGGTCGTGATGCTGAGTGCCTATTGTCCCCACATGGGTACTCATCTTGGAAAGAGCCGCAATTCGCACGTCGTTACCTCAGGCATGCTGCTGGAAGGGGACTGCATACGGTGTCCCTTCCACGGCTGGCGGTTCGGGCCTGACGGACGCTGCAATGAAATTCCGTATTTCGATGGGCCCATCCCAGCGGCGGCTCGCGTCCAGAGCTGGCCGACCGAAGAGCGATACGGGATCGTGTTTTGCTGGAACGATCCCGAAGCGCAGGCGCCCGACTTCGGTCTGCCCGAGATGCCGGAGTGGGACGATCCGAGCTACGTCCGCTGGGAAGGACTGATCCACCTGGCGGACCTGCCGTGCCATCCGATCGAGATCTTCGACAACAATTCGGACTACGCCCACCTGATTTACACACACGGGGGCGCGATACGCAGCTACGAAAACGAAGTCGACGGAAACTACTACTGGCAGCGCGAGAGCATGGTCGGTGCGCAGGACGGCGAGGGCGAGCACATGGGACGTGGCATCCCGCTCTCAACGATCAATCGTTACCATGGCCCGGGCCTCAACAACGCCCGCTTCCTCGAGGCCCGCGGCGTTCAACTGATTGCGGCGACGCCGATCGATGACGGGTCCACGCGCCTGTGGCAATGCGCGATGCTCGGCCGTCCCCCGGGCGCCAGTGACGAGGGTGCGCGCGAGGCCTGGCGGCTCTTCAACAATTCGATGGTCAAGGGTCTCGGCTATGACGACGGTGAGATATGGGCGAACAAGCGCGCGGCGATTAACGTGATGCAGTTACCGACCGACGGACCGTTCTGGCAGGCCCGACTCTGGTACAGCCAGTTCTTCAATCCGCGGGCGATGGCCGATTCGATCCTCAAGCGTGTGCAGGGCATTCACCATGTGCGCGGCGTGGCGCCGTTTGCTCAACCCGATACGCGCGTCAGACTGCATTCGTAATCGTTACGGGTCTGCTGCAGCTCCAGCTGATTGCCTTCCGGGTCGAAGCCGGTAACTACTTTGACGTAGCCGAGATCGATCGGCGCCGGCTGATTGAAAGTGGCACCGAGCGTCTTCAGCCGCTCGAATTCGCGGTCGAGGTTCTCCACTTCTACTGAAAGCTGCGTGTAGCCTCGTGGCTCAGCCTCATTCGGCTGCCCGTTCAGGTCTTCCATGACTTCGATGAAGCAGTTGCCGGTCCGTAGCATCACGACGCGAGGAACACGTGCGTCGGCCGGACGGTTGGCGGCGCCGCGGCTGAACGAATATTCGCTTGGCACCGACTTGCCGTCGCTGATGACTCGAGCGGTCTCGAATCCGAAAGCCTGGCGGTAGAAATTCAGCATCCGGTCCATGTCTCGGACGCGTATGCCGATATGGTTGACGCTGCAGGTCATCGTCGCCTCCTGACAATAGATAAGATCACTTCAAATGAGATCGCGGCTGCGCGTGAGCAGGCCGGTTCCGAGCCAACCACCATAGACCCGATGCGATCGGATCAGGCCGTCGGCAATTTCCATCAGCTCGACCAGGTCGACCTGATCGCCCTCCGGCGTCTCGCGCGGATATTCCCAGGCCATGACGCGCTCGCCGTCTGTCAGCCAGCGGCCTGTTCGATACCAGCGCACGAGTTCATTGAGTGGCCGACGGGTGGCCTCGTCAAAAAAAGGCCTGATTTCGGCGTGGCCGCGCAGGATGCCGTCGCGCCGATCGGAATAAACAGCCTGGACCAGCGGTGTCTCCAGGACGGCATCGATCGCATAGAGCGCGAGCAGTCCATCGGTGTCGCGCGCCCGGGCCCGCTCGTGCCAGTCGCGGTAAATGCGGGCACAGGTTGCGTTGAAATCTGACATGGCCCCGACTACAGCAGATCGCGGCCCCCAGCACCATCTCCGGATGCCGCGCCGCGTTCACCAGCGCCGCCGTCTCTGACAGGCGCGTACCCGCCGACTCAATTCGGCCGCGCGTTCGGCGGCGTTGACCGTCGGTGTATCGTCCGGCAGGTGTTCGCGGATCTGTGAGAATTTGACGCGCCGAAGGGTCGGTGTGGGGCAGGTATCGCAGTCGTACCAACGCCCGTAGATCGTGCCCTCGGTAAATCCAGCCGGGTCGAGCCAGTTCGGTACCCCCGGATCGGTCAGCGAAATCACCGCTCGAAAGCGCCCGTCGGAACTGACCTTTGCAAAATGACCATTGGTGCTGGATAGACGATAGACATACTCGACGGCGTCGAAGTAGGGATCGTTCAACTGGAAGTTCCAGTAGCGACGGGTTGGCGGCAGATCGGTTTCGAGGATCAGCGCTTCGGCTTCGTCGAACTCGAACACAGCCGGCAGGTAGACCTGCCGGGAGAGCGCGCCGCCATACCGCACGGGCTCGAACACGTTGACGCCCACGCGCTGTTTGATCGCATTCTGCATGCCGTAGAACAGGCGCAAGGCGCGCACCGGCATTTGCGCCATGTGATCCAGGCGCTCGAGGATCGCCTCGGGTGACAGGCGCTGCTTCAGCGGCACCGGATCCAGGCACTCGATGGACATCACCGGGTCCACTTCGTGCTCCCAGTCATAGCTGCGATACCGGGTCATCAGCACGCGCGCGCCTGGCTCGATCTTGAGCCAGTTGCCGTGATGGCCCGCAGGCCGTTCGACGCTCAGCAGCAGCTCGAACTCGCCATCGGGGTCGATCTTCAGGTCGCCATCGTCGATGTCGTGATAATAGGTGCCGGTCGTATCGTTGTCCCAAGGCAAGCCCGCGTTGCTGAGCTGCGTGTCGATCGTCAGCATTTTGGTGGTGCCGCGCTTGCCGCTGATCCGGTAGCGATAGTCGCTGCTGATCGGGCAGTAGAGATAGATGTCGTCCGGATTGGGTTGCAGCGTGTAGACCGGATTCCACAGCGGCGCCCAGTCCGGATGGGCGGGATCGGCGTGGAAGAAAGCAAAGTAACCATAGGAGAACTGCATCAGGATCTGACGATAGACGTCGGCCTGATAGCGCGGATCATTCGGCCGCCAGGTGTTGGCCAGTTCGCGCACTGCGTCTTCGAGCGGTTTCAGATAGCAGAGCAGAGGCTCGATGGCGGATGGCATCGTCAGTGCCTCGGGACGCTGTTGAAGAAGTCCAGCCCGGCCTGTTTGGGCAGGAAATATTCGAGGTAGTGGCCCAGTTCCGTCGCATCGACGAAGCAGACCTCCACCAGCGGATTGTCATTGTGGTACGGAATCGACCACCCTATCTGACGGGCGCGGGTAAAGATCGCATCCCATTGCTGCCGGTCGCGAACGAGGAAGGCCAGATGATGATGCTTCATGGTAAAGCCCCCCGTCGTGGGCAGCCTGTCCATGTAGAGCGCGGATCCAGGACCTGAGGCCGAGATGATCTCGTACATGATCGAGCCCACCCAGGCGAACTCGGCCCGGATATGACCTCCAGCCGATAGCTGGCCTTCCAGCCGGGCAAATTGCCGGATGCCGAGACGCGATTTGAACACCTCGCAGGCCTGGTCGATGTCATTGGTGACATACGCCATCTGGAAGTGCTCCGCGAGCAACAGACCGGCATCGGGAGCAACGGCGCCGGCGGGTCGCTGAAGCAGGTAATCCATCGCGTTTATCCCCCACTCCGATTTTAGGTGATAGTGTACACTATCATCATCAAGATCGAGGGGGCGCTTTGAACGACTCCAGAATACCAGTGTTGGTGGCAGGCACCGGCTTCGGCTGCCGGGTTCATGTGCCGGCCTTGCGTGCCGCCGGGTTCGACGTCGTGGGCCTGGTCGGTACCAATGCCGAACGGCTTGCCCGCAAGGCCCAGGAAAACGAGGTGACCGGGCATTTCACCGACCTGGACGAGGCGATCGCGCGCACCGGCGCAAAGCTCGTTACCGTCGCCACGACACCGGCTACCCACGCGTCGCTGGCGCTCAAGGCGATCGCGCACGGTTGTCATGTTCTGTGTGAGAAGCCATTCGCGTTCGATGCGACACAGGGGCTGGCGCTGCTGGAGGCCGCCAGGAAAGCCGGTATCGTCCACATGGTCGCGCACGAGTTCCGCTGGATGCCGGACCGCGCGCTTTTCGGCCGGGCGATTTCGGAAGGGTTGATCGGAGAGCCGCGCTTCCTGGTTCTCGATCAGTTCATTCCCTTCTGTGCCGATCCGCAGACCCGTCTGCCCAAATGGTGGTTCGACGCTGCGGCCGGTGGCGGCTGGCTCGGCGCCGGCGGTTCACACCTGCTGGATCAAATTCGTGCCTGGCTTGGAGATTTTGAGTCCGTGAGTGCCAATCTGATGGTCGTATCCGACCGCCGCGATGTCGCCGACGACAGCTATTCGCTGCGCTTTCGCCTCAAGAGCGGTGTCGAAGGTTCGATGCAGCAATCCGCCGGTGCCTGGGGACCGATGACGTCGATGTGGCGCTGTGCCGGCACCAGGGGAACCGTCTGGACAGACAATGGCAAGGTCATGCTCGCCGACCAGTCCGGTACGCGCGAGTTGCCCGTCCCACCCGAACTGGCGCTGCCGCCGGCGCCACCGGCGGCCGATCCCAATTCGAGTCGGCGGCTTTCGCACTTCGAGATGGGTCCGTTCACGCGACTGTGCGAGTCGCTGCGGGACGCGATCGAGGGCAAGCCGTCGCGATCGCCGGTGGCGGTGCCGACATTCCAGGACGGACTCGCGACCATGCGGATGATGGACGCTATCCGCGCCTCGGCGGCGCAGGGCGGTGCCCTGCAGACGCTGTGACGTGAGCGGGCAATCGGGCGAGAAGAGGGTACGCAGCAAATCCTCACCGCGTAAGGCGAAGAAGTCCTCTGCGCGTCGCAATTCCAAGGAGATCCGGCAGCAGTTGATCAAAGCCGCGGGCGCCGAATTTCGTCAGTATGGATTCGCCGGTGCGACCACCGCCGCCATTGCCCGCAACGCCGGGACCACGGAAATGCAGCTCTATCGCGCCTTCCAGTCGAAGGCGCGATTGTTTCGGGAAGCGGTATTCGAACCGCTCAACGAACACCTGAAGAGCTTTCTCGAAGGCCATCTGGCCGAGCTGCAGCAGAATCGGGAAGCTCGTGGGCAGGCTCGCCGCTACATCGATGAACTGCAGCAATTCATCGACCAGAATTCCAAGCTGCTGCTCTCATTGGTGGCGGCCCAGACCTTCGGTGCCGACGATGTCGGGCGGCACGGTATCGACAATCTGCAGGCCTATTTCAAAGTCGGTGCGTCGATGATGCGGCGGCGGGTGGGTAGACGCGCGGTGGTCGACCCCGATGTGCTGGTGAGGATTTCGTTTGCTGCCGTTCTCGGCTGCGTCATCTTCAAGGACTGGATGTTCCCGCGCGGCTCGTCGCCGGATAGCGTTATCAGCGCTGCGATCGCCGACTTCGTCATCGATGGTATCAACGTCAATGCGGACCCTGGCATGAGCCGATCGTCCGGCGGCTCCTAGACGCCAGCCGCAAAGCCACCCGTGACGCGCAGCGTCTCGCCGGTGATGAATCGCCCCCTGGGCGAACTCAGAAACAGCATCGCCTCCACGATGTCCTGCTCGCTGCCATCGTCGGCGATCATCTGCATGGACTTGATCTGCTTGATAGTGTCCGCAGGCAGTTCGGTGCGGATCGTGTCGGTGAGAATGACACCCGGCGCGATGGCGTTGACGCGAATTCCTTTCGGGCCCAGCTCCCGCGCAAGCGTGAGCGTCAGACCAATGACGCCAAGCTTAGACGTTCCGTACCCGCCGCCAAGAAATGCAGCGGCGGACGCGATGTTGATGATATTGGCGCCGTGGCGTCCCGCCATGAATCGCTCGACGGCGAGCGTGCAGGTGACCGTGCCCATCATGTTGACCTCGAACAGACGCCGGATCTTCGAGCTTCCCATCTCGGCCAGCGGCCGGCTGTAGGCGTGAGAATGCAGGCCTGCGTTGTTGATCAACAGATCGATGCCGCCATGGGGTTCAGCGGCCTGCGCGGCGATGTCGGCCATTCTTGCTTCGTCCGTGACATCGCCGACAAGTCCGATGACGTTGCCACCACCGGCCGAGAGTTCGGCGGCGGTCTGCCCGGTCGCCGCACGATCGATATCGACCAGAACTATGTACGCACCTTCGGCGGCCAACGCGGCACCAAATGCGCGCCCGAACCCGCGTGCACCGCCAGTGATCAGGGCGGTCATTCCGGCGCGGGAACGCTCGATCGTGCTCATGGGCTGCCGCCACAGGCAATCAATGACATCCGGTGCACGTCATTCATCCGCGGACTTTACAGGTAAACTCGAGATCAGGCGGGGGTTTGTCAGCGGAGCGACCGTATGGCGATGCATGACGAAGTGGCCGAGCGGCAGGCGCTCGCATGGATGGCCGATCCGTTCGCGGCGTTCGACGGTTCGCATACGCGCATCCACAGCGTGCCACGCGACGAACAGGAGGCCGTGCAACTTGCCGGACTGCGTGCCCGGTTCGAGGAGCGGCGAGAACAGATTCCGGTGCTCGCAAAGCTCGCCGAGACCCAGGGGATCCGTGAGATCCGCGGGCTCGACGATGCGGCAGCGCTGCTGTTTGCTCACAACGTCTACAAATCCTATCCGGTCTCGCTGCTCTCGAAGCAGCGTTTCGATCAACTGACACGCTGGCTCGATCGCCTGACGCCGTTCGATCTGTCGTCGCTCGATTCATCTGGCTGCCGATCGATCGATGAGTGGTTGAGTCTGCTGCAAAGCCAGACGCCGCTGGATGTCGCAACGTCTTCCGGAACCGGCGGCACGCTGTCGTTCTTTCCCAAATCGAAGCGTGACTATCGAGTGAGCGTCACCGGATTGCGTGTGCAGCTCACGCAGCCGTTTGGAGCCGCACCGCGCACCGCCGACCTCAGCGACAAGATCCATGCTTTCACGCCTTTCTATCGCGACGGCTACAGCACCGTCGCGCGGCTGCCGCATTATATCCGCGAGATATTCTGCGGGGGCGACGCGACGTTCCTGGAGACCGCGTTGCCCTATAAATTGAGTGCGGATCTGATGTGGCTCGGTGCCCGGGTGCGCGCCGCGCAGGCCAAAGGCGATTCGACGCGTATCGACGTGCCCGAAAGCCTGCTGGCACGGCGTGGCGAGTGGGACGCGCTGCAACGCGACGTGGGGACGCGGCAGGTTGAGTTCATCCAGGACATCGTGCAGCGCCTGCGCGGCGAGCGCGTGTTTGCGCTCGGCATCACGCAACTGTTCTACGAGATCGCCAGGCGTGGAATCGAGGCGGGCAATCGGGGAGCGTTTGCGGCGGGCTCCGTGATCATGGGCGGTGGGGGCGGCAAAGGTATGGTTCTACCCGACGATGCCGACGATACGATCCGGCGCTTCTTCGGGATCGACAATCTGCGTACCGGCTACGGCATGACCGAGCAGAACGGTTTCTTCGTCACCTGCGACAATGACAGACATCATCTGCTCCCCTGGGTGACGCTGTTCGTGCTCGATCAGGAGACGGGCCGGCCACTGCCACGCCGCGGGGTGCAGATCGGACGCGCCGCGTTCTTCGACATGACGCACGATGGTGCCTGGGGCGGTGTCGTTACCGGCGACCGCGTGACCGCCGACTTCGGGCCCTGCCGCTGCGGCCGATCGACGGTTCATCTCGACAGGGTCATCCGGCGCTTCAGCGAACTGCAGGGCGATGATGACAAGATCACCTGCGCGGCGGCGCCCGCAGCACAGGCAGCAGCGCTCGACTACCTCACATCGCTGTGAACGAACAGCGTCGTGGTGGCAATACCGAGGAAAGTCATGACGAGGGAACTCACGACGTGCGTGGCGATCTCGGCACAGGCCCACGCGAGCCGTCCCTGCTGCATCAATGAGACGACTTCGGCGGAGAAGGTGGAAAAGGTCGTAAGTCCCCCACAGAAGCCGGTGATGACGAACAGGCGCCACTCCGGGGGAACGGCCGATGCGGAAAAAATACCGACGGCGATACCGATGATGTAACCACCGATGATGTTCGCAGCCAGTGTGCCGGGCGGGATCGTAGGAAAAAGGGCATTGAGCTGCAGTCCGAGCCACCATCGGAAGAGACAACCGGCGGTTCCACCCACCGAGACTGCAATGATCGATTTCCACATGCTGGCGTGCAGTCAGTATAGTTTGCGAGCGATTACGTTTACAAACACACAACTCTAAAAGCAGGCCAGGGAAGTGGAAGGCAGTTACGACTACATCGTCATCGGGGCCGGCTCGGCGGGCTGCGCGCTGGCAAACAGGCTGTCGGCGGATGCCGATCGCACGGTACTGCTGCTCGAGAGCGGACCGCGGGACGATGGGACTTTCATTCGCATGCCGCGAGGTATCGGCATCATCAACAATCCGGGCGGTCGCTACATCTGGGAGTACCAGGTCGAGACGGCGCCCGGGCAGGCGACCGAACGCTGGTTTCGTGGCCGTACGCTCGGCGGCTCGAGTTCCACGAACGGCATGGTCTATATGCGCGGAGCACCGCAGGACTACGACGGCTGGGCCGCGCTCGGATGCGAGGGTTGGGGCTGGTCGCAGGTCGCTCCAAAATTCGTCGAACTGGAGCGGCACGACCAGGGCGCTGCCGAGCTGCGCGGCGCTTCGGGCCCGCAGCATGTCACGACGCATGCGCCGGGCGATGCGCTGTGCGAGGCGATCCTGACCGGCTGCGAACAGATGGGCATCCGCCGCGTCGCGGACGTCAATGACGTGGAAGCGGTACGCCACGGTGGAATGGGCTATCAGCCCTCGACGCGACGTCGGGGCGAGCGCTTCAGCAGCGCGCGTGCGTTCATCCATCCCATCGCGGGCCGCCGCAATCTGCACATAGCAACCCAGACCGACGTGCTGCGCATTCTCTTCGAGGGACGACGCGCGGTCGCCGTGCAGGTGCGGGACAAGGGCGGCACGCGCAGCGTTCGCGCGACGCGCGAGATCGCGCTGTGTTGCGGGGCCATCCAGACGCCCAAGCTGCTGCAGTTGTCGGGTATCGGTCCTCGTTCACTGCTCGAGCAGCATGGCATCACGGCGCTCGTCGATGCACCCGGCGTCGGCCGCAATCTGCGTGAGCACCGGCACGTAGACCTGAGGCTGCAGGTGCGGGGGTGCAGTCAGAACACCGATCTGCGCGGCATCCGCCTGCCGTGGGCCCTGCTGCGATACTTCCTCCTGCGTCGGGGTCCGTTTACCCACGCGGCCCACGAAATCGGCGGCTTCGCGAAATCCGACGACGCGCTCGATCACGCGGATCTGCAGTTCGGGCTGATGTCCCTGTCGGCCAGCAGTACCGGCAAGGCGGAAGAAATAGCGCTCGATCCCTTCCCGGGCATTACCTTCGTCACCTATTTCACGCGTCCTGAAAGTCAGGGCGAGATCCGCATCCGTTCCGCGGATCCGGACGTGCAGCCGGATATCTGTGCGAACCATCTGGCGGCGGAACTCGACCGGCAGCGGTTCGTGGCGGCGTTTCGCTGGAACCGGCGCCTTGCGGCGCAGCCGGCACTCAAGGAATGGGTGGTTGCGGAGGCAGGTCCCGGCGACTCGGTGCGAACCGACGAGGAAATTCTGTCCGCGGCCATGTCGATGGGTGGCACGTGCTTTCACACGGCTGGGACGGCACGCATGGGGAGCGATCCGGGAGCGGTGCTGGACCCGAGGCTTCGGGTACGGGGCGTCGACGGTCTGCGTGTCGCGGACACGTCGGTCATGCCGACGCTGGTTTCCGGTAATACCAATGCGCCCGCGATGATGATCGGACTGCGTGCAGCAGACTTCATCCGCGCGGACGCAGTCTAGTGTCTGTCATCCAGATGACAGAAGCGTCCCCGGCGGCGGCGTAGACTCGCACCGACTGCTTTCTGTTCGAAAGCAATGGAGAACGACATGAAGTCGATCCTGACGACCATGGTGTGCATGGGACTGGGTGCGGTGGCCGCAGCGGGAACCCCGGCCAGCATCGATCCATCGCCCGGCCCGTCGCTGAAGGATACGCTGGACTGGCTGCAATGGGCGGTAGCCGAACATGCGAACAACGGCGAGGCCGCCGGAGCGCCCTGCGACAACAATCGACAGTACCGCCCCTGCCGCTTCAAATACGCGCCGGTGGATTTCAGCGGCTGTTCGCTCTCCTATGAATTCGACGGTCAGATCACGGTCGGCAGCCAGCTGCGTTCGCGCAAGGCAACCATCGTCGTGCCCCTGTGGGAGCTTGCAACGCCACAGGCACGCCGCGAGCAGGATGGTGTCCCGACCTGGCTCGTGCCGCTCTCGCTCAGAGACGATGCGCGATTTCCGATCCAGGTGGATGAGGACGCGGATCCGGATTATCTACCGGGTCATCGCAATTACGAGCAACGGTTCGTTCTGCTCGAATTCGGTAACGTCAACACCGACAATCAGGCCATGGCGCAGCGCGTGGCCCGGGCCTTTGCGCATGCCATCGAGCTGTGCGATGGGAGGAAGCCACCGAACAAGGAACCGTTCTAGCCCAATCGGTGCCCCAGGCGATCGGTGCGCCACGCGGTCAATGTGCCATGCCACCGGCGCCTCCCTTCCCCGGTCGTACGAGCAGAAGCAGCGGTATCAGGGTAAGGAAGATCAGTCCCACCACTTTGAAGTCCTCCAGATAGGACAGCAAAGTCGATTGGATGTTGATCTGCTGGTAAAGGCTTGCCATCGTCACGGCGGAATCCGGCGTCGTCCCCAGCTGGTGCGCCAACTGAGCAGCGTAGTCCGAATACGAGCCATTCAGCGGCTGAACGCTCTCGACCAGGCGGCTCTGGTGGAACTGTTCCCGACGGGTCAGCAGGGTGGAGGCAAAGGATATGCCGATGCTGCCGCCGAAGTTGCGCGCCAGATTGATGAGCGCCGATGCATTGTTGGTCTGCGCGGGTTCGATGCCCTTGAACGCCATGACATTCAAAGGCACGAACAGGAATCCAAGCGCGACAGCCTGCACCATGCGCGTCATCATCATGAAGCGGAACGACACGTCGAGGTAGAAGCTGGCCATCCACAGCAGGCTCAGTCCTCCGATCGCGAGGCCAATGGCCACCAGCAGCCGCACGTCGACTTTAGCCATCAGCTTGCCGACGATCGGCATCATGATGATGGCGACCACGCCGCCGGGCGTCAGCAACATGCCGGCATCGACTGCGCGATAGCCCATGAGGCTCTGGGTGTAGGCCGGCAGCAGAAACGTGCTGCCCAACAACATGAAGCCCAGCATGAGCATCAGGCCGAACGTGACCGCGAAGTCACGATTGCCGAACAGGCGCAGATTGACCATCGGCGATTCCTGTCGCAGTTCCCACCAGATCAGCAGCACGAAGGCAGCGGCAGAAATGAGCGCCAGTGCGGTAACGAAGCCCGAGCCGAACCAGTCATCATCCTGACCGCGGTCGAGAACGATCTGCAGGCAGCCGAGACTCAGGCCGATCAGCCCGAAGCCGATCCAGTCGACCGAGGACCTTTTGGCCTGATTGTTTGCGGCCCGCGGCTCCTTGATCAGCGCCATGATCAGGAACACCAGGGCGATGCCGACCGGCACATTGATCAGGAAAATCCAGCGCCACTCGTAGTTGTCGGTGATCCAGCCACCGAGGGTAGGCCCGACAGTAGGAGCCACGACGGCCGCGATGCCGTAGATCGCACTGGCCATCCCGCGTTTCTCCGGTGGGAAACTGTCCGCCAGGATTGCCTGACCGGAGGGCTGCAGCCCGCCTCCGGCCGCGCCTTGCAGCGCGCGCAGCCCGATCAATGAAGCCAGGTTCGGCGCCAGGCCGCACAACAGCGAGGCCAGTGTGAAGCCGATGATGCAGGTGAGGAAGAAACGCTTGCGGCCAAAGCGGTTCGACAGCCAGCCCGAGATCGGCATCACCACCGCGTTCGTGACCAGATAGCTGGTGAGGACCCAGGTCGACTCGTTCTGGCTCGACGACAGATCTCCGGCGATGTGCGGCAACGACACATTCGCGATGGAGATGTCCATGATTTCCATGAACGCGGCCAGTGCAACCACCGGCGCGATCATCCAGGGGTTGACTGGTGATGCCGGGGCGTCGTTCATCGCAGGCTGCCCGTCGCCTTGACCTGCGACACGGTCGAATGTCTGCCGAGATTCGTTGCGACGATATCGTCGATGGCGGCTTCGACGCCGGTCAGCTGATCCTCGTAAGCTGGGGTATCGAGCTGCGCGGACCACACGGGTTTTTCCGACAGCGAGGCGCCATCGAGATCGTGCGTATCGACGTGCACCGTGGTCGAAAGACCCAGGAACAATGGATGCTCCGACAGCTCCTGCGGATCGAGACCGATACGGACCGGAAGGCGCTGAACGATCTTGATCCAGTTGCCCGAGGCGTTCTGGGCGGGAAGCACCGCCAACGCGCTGCCGGTGCCGGCGTTGAGGCCGAGGACCTTGCCGTGATACTTCACCTTCGAACCATAGATATCGGCGACGACTTCCACCGGCTGTCCGATGCGTAGATCGCGCAGCTGATTCTCTTTGAAGTTGGCGTCTATCCACACCGAGTTGATCGGTACGATGGCGAGCATCTCGGTCGCCGGCGAGACCTGCTGTCCAAGCTGAACTGCCCGCCGCACGACATAGCCGGCGACTGGCGCGACGACTTTGGTACGCGCGGCCGCAAGCCAAGCGGTGCGCAGACTCGCCTCGGCCTGGAGCACCCGTGGGTGCGTCTCGGGACTGGCACCGACGATCGCGGCGTGCGTGGCGCTGAGCGTCGCCTGCGCCTGAGCGAGCAGGGCGCGGTCCTGGCTCACGGTGTGCTCGTCGTGCGTGATCGTCTCGGCCGAGACACCGTGCACGCTGAAGACCGACCGATCGCGCTCGAGATCCTGAGTCGCCTGCGTCAGCTGGGTCTGCTGCGCCGTGACGGCGGCGGCGTCACGATTTTCCTGGGCGAATAGTTGGGCGACCTCGCGCACGGTCTGCCCGAGATTGGCCTCGGCCTGATCGAGCGCGACTTCATTGTCGTGTGGATCGAGCCGGGCCAGTACCTGTCCGCGCTGCACGAACTGCGTCTCGTCCGTATCGATACCGACGATCGTACCGCTGACCTGAGGCGTCAGCCGTATAAGGTTGCCATTGACGTAGGCGTCGTCGGTCTTAACCTGATCGTGGGCGAAGCCAAAATAGTAGATGGCGATCGCTGCAATGACGACCAGTGCGCTGACCACGGCGATCGTGGCTCCGCGTCCGGATCGTGCGGGCTTGCCCTGCGGCGATGACTTGTCGTCCTGTGGTTTGTCATGACGTGACGGGGTCTGCTCGGTCATCGAAGTTCTCCTTGATGCGGCGCGGCCGCTTCGGGGGCGGCGGGGGTCGGCTGCGCAGCGGCGACCGGCAACGCTGCCGGATCAGCTTGAGCGTTCCACCATCCACCACCCAGAGCCCGGAAAAGCGATGCGATATCGGTAAACCGCTGTGCGTCGGACTGCACCTGCGACAGCGCGGCCTGTTGAAACTGCTGCTGCGCGGTCAGCACCTGAAGCTCGGTATACCGGCCGGCGCGATACTGCGCTTCGGACAGGTCGCTGTTCGCGCGTGCCGCATCCAGCGCCCGGGTGTGTGCCAGGTAACCGTCGCGGTCGTGGCCGAGCGACTGCAGCGCATTTGCCACTTCGACGAAGGCGCCGACGACCGTCTTGCGGTAGGTATCCTGCGCCTGCAGATATTGCTCACGGGCTTCCTTCTCGCGTGCCGCGAGGGTGCCGCCGTGGTAGATCGGCGCGGCGAGATCGGCGCCCAACGACCAGATCCCGCCGGGCCGTGTCAGAAACTCATTGACGAAGCTGGTTTGCTGCGCGTACTGCGCAGAGAGAGTGATCGATGGGAATCGGGCCGCTTCGGCGACGCCGATGCTGGCGCTCGACTGATGCAGCTGGTCTTCCGCTGCGAGAATATCCGGTCGGTGACGCACGAGCGCCGAAGGCAGCGATACGGGTACGTCGTCCGGCAGGTCGAAGTCGCGCAGCGACAGATCGGGCATCCGGAAGTCATCCGGGTTCGATGCGGTCAGTTGCGCGAGCGCGTTGCGGTAGGTGTCGCGCTGCTGTTCGAGCGCTGGCAGCGTCGCGGCGGTGACCTCGAGTTGCGACTGTGCCTCGAGGGTGTCGCTGCGCGTCGTTTTGCCGGCCTGCTCGAGTTTGCTCGTCAGATCGAACTGATCGCGCAGCTCCTTCACCAGCGAGCGGGTGACCTCGATCTGCGCACAGCTGGCGGCGTAGTCGAACGCAGTGATGACGACCTGGTCGACGAGCGTTACATAGGTATCCAGGACCTGCTCCCGGACGCCAGCCGTCTGTGCCCGCTGAGCTTCGATCGATCGGCGAACGCCTCCGAACAGGTCGAGGTTGTAGGCGAGTGAGGGGCCGGCGGAGAATTGATAGGCGGTGACATCCAACTGGTTGACCGGGCCATAGAGGAAACTGCCGTTGGCGTGAGCACGTTCGACCTTGCCGGATCCATCTATCTGCGGCAGCGCTGCGCCGCTGACCGCCTTGAGTTCGTACTGCGCGGCTACCAGTCCGTGACGGGCGGCGCTCAGGTCGGGGTTGTTCGCGAGTGCCTGATGCACCAGGGTGTTCAGCGCATTGGAATGGAACAGCGTGTACCAGTCATCCGCCATGTCGGCCCCGTAGATCACGCCGGTCGGACCGCCCGACGGCGGCAGCGACTGCGAGTACACCGACTCGTCGGGCGCGGGAGGCGGCGTGAAATTCGGGCCTACCGTGCAGGCGGTCGCGCAGGACACCAGCGCAACGAGGAAGGTAAGACGTTTCGGATTCATGGACGTATCTCCCATGACTTATCTGGTACGGCGGCGCGCGCCTGACTGACGGGCGCGCGCGGCGGAGCTTTGAGGGCGCACGGGCTGCTCGGCAACACTCTCCATGTGGGCCAGCAACCGTTGCAGCAGCGATATCAAGAGCTCCGTTTCCGCTCGGGAATAAGGCTCGACGAGCCTGTTGGCGAGCTCCAGTACGGGCACTTTGGCGGTCTTTGCGAGGCGGCGACCTTCTGCCGTCACCGTGATGCGCACGGCACGTCGATCTTCTTCACTGCGTTCCCGGCGTACCAGCTTCTTCTGCTGCAGGTCATCGACCAGGCGCGTCAGCGCGCCCATGTCGTGTCCCAGATGGGTGCTGAGCTCGGTCGGTGTCAGATGCGGATGCTGAGCGAGTTGGGCCAGCACGACCCACTGCGTGAACGAGATCGATTGCGATTCGAAGCGTTCCTCCGCGATCTGATTCATCAGTACACCGCAGCGCTTGATCATGTAGCCGACGCTGTTGGCCGCCTGAAGGGAATCGATCGTGTAGTACGTTTCCGACATTGATTGCTCCAACAGTAGTTGCCGGAACGATAGTTGCTGAAGCAAGTAAATGCAAGTGAAAGTCCGCCTCCGCTGCCGCCGGGGCCGCGGCGCTCGACTCATGTCTCGATCAGGGAGCGGCGCGGGCGGAGGAAACGAAGGCGATTGCCCATACGACCAGTCCCGCCAGCGCGAGCCCGCAGCCCACGAAACCGGTGGAAGGCAGGCCGTAGCCCGCGGCGATGGCAAGTCCGCCCAGCCAGGGGCCCAAGGCGTTGGCGATGTTGAACGCCGAATGGTTGAGCGCTGCCGCAAGACCCTGCGCATTACCGGCGACATCCATCAGTGTCGATGGGCCTCGACCAATTCAGCTATCGTGTCGAGCGCAGCCCGATTTGAGTGCAAAAGGAGAACGACGGCATGGCGCAGCCACTTTCAGGGGTTCGGATTCTCGAGGTCGCTTCACATGTATTCGTTCCGATCGCAGGGGGTATCCTCAGTGAATGGGGTGCCGAGGTCATCAAGATCGAGCATCCGGTCACCGGCGACCCTTATCGTGGACTGGTGACGTCCGGTCTGCACAAGCTCCACAACGGTGTCGATCCCAGCTTCCAATACACCAACCGCGGCAAGCAGTCGGTGTCGGTCGATCTGAAGAAGCCGGAGGGACGCGATCTGATTTATCGCCTGGCGGCGAAGTGCGACGTCTTCCTGACCAACTTCCGTCCCGATGCACGGCGGCGCCTGCAGATCGAGTGCGAGCACATCCGCCAGCACAACCCTGCCGCGATTTACGTGCGCGGCTCCGGTTATGGCGCCAGGGGTCCGGACCGGCAGCGGGGCGGTTACGACGGCGCAGCCTACTGGTCGCGGGTCGGCTTCGGCGAGGTGTTGTCGCCACCGGGTTCGGCCTATCCGATCATGCAGCGCCCCGCATTCGGCGACGTGGTCGGCGGTCTCGCCATCGCTGGCGCGATCGCGGCCGCGATGTACCGGCGCGCCACGACAGGTGAGACATCGATCATCGATGTGTCACTCATGGGTGTAGGCATGTGGCAGCTGCAGCCCGACATCACCCACGCCGGACTCAATCCCGACGGCGGTCACACCGTTGCGCGCGATCGCAAAGAGGCTGCCAACCCGTTGTCGAACACCTATCGTACGCGCGACGGGCGCTTCATCGTGCTGGTGATGCTGGACGCGGATCGCTATTGGTCCGATTTCTGCGAAGTCGTGGGCCATCCTGAAATCATCGCCGACCCGAGATTCGTCGACATGGAGGCCCGCCGCAAGAATGCGCGCGCGTGCATCGACTTCCTCGACGCGATGTTCGCGACACGCGACTACGTCGAGTGGTGCGAAATCCTGAAAAAGGCCAAGGGAGTATGGTCGCCATTCCAGCGGCCCGTCGATCTGCACAGCGATCCGCAGGTTGCGGCCAACGGTTACCTGGCCGAGGTCGACATGGCGAACGGTACGTCGCTCAAGCTGGTAACCTCGCCGGCTCAGTTCGACGAGCAGCCGAATCGTCCAACGCGCGCGCCGGAGCAGGGGGAGCACACCGAGACGGCGCTGCTCGAGCTCGGCCTTACCTGGGACGAAATATCGGGGCTAAAGGACCGCGGCGTTATCGGCTGAGTGTCTTTGCGCCTTTCTGGTGCGGCGAGTCCCGCGCCTGAGGATCAGCGCTATGGATTCGAATCGCCTCGTTGCTTCCAGGTCGCAAAAGCGCGATCGACGCCCTGCTGACGCTCGGCGTCGATCGCGGCGAAATCCTCTCGCAGGCTGCCGAAGGACTGGGCGCGTATCCGGTTGACGCCGGAGAAATGCGGCATGACGAAGCGGGCATAGAGCTCGTACGAGCGACGGGTGCTGTCCCAGTCGGCCCAGTTGTGCGCCTGTAACAGCATCACGCCAAAGTCACCCTGTCTGGCCTGCAGTTTCTCGATCATCGCGATGGCGTCGTCGGGCGTGCCGATCGCGGCACGTCCCGAACCTGTGAGCAGATCCACGGGATCGCCCCGGTCGACCAGGCCGCCCATACCTTTTGGCGCGACTCGATCGAAGTATTCGCACCAGCGGGCCAGTCCGTGAGCCACCTCGGCGCGTGCCTGTTCGCGCGTCGGCGCCAGATGCATCGGTGCCACCAGGCGAAGTCGGCGTGCGTCCATCGTCCGCCCATGCTCTGCCGCCACGGCGTTGGCGACCTTCCAGTTCTCGCCGAGCACGTCGAAGCCCGCGGTCTCGGTCGCGGCCACGCACAGCATGCTCAAGCCCAGGCGGCCGGCCAGCATGCCGCCGGAGGGAGTGATCGCACTTGCCACGGCGATTTCCGGGTGCGGCTGGGTGTAGGGCAGGAAGTGCACGCGGGCGCGATTGAGCGTGAACCAGGATCCGCGGCGGGTGACTTCCTCGCCTCGCAGCAACGGCAGAATCACCTCCAGCGCCTCGACCATCATCTCGCGCTGCGCTTTGATATCGATGCCCAGCATGAGCGCGTCGGTCGGCAGCAGTCCGGGCCCGACACCGAACATGGCGCGGCCCATGGTCATGTGATCCAGCTGGATGATGCGGTTCGCCACCATCAACGGGTTGTGGAACGGCAGCGAGATGACGCCGGTGCCGAGCCTGATACGGCGGGTGTTCTCGGCGCTCGCGGCTATCATCAGTTCCGGCGATCCGATCAGCTCCCAGCCGGTCGAATGATGCTCGCCGAACCAGGCCTCGTCGAATCCCAGCCGGTCGAGATGTTCGACCAGCTCCAGATCACGGCGCAGCGCCACCGTCGGACTCTCCCGGATATCATGATAGGGAGCGAGGAAAATTCCGTGCTGCAGGGGAATGTAGGGCATCGTGTCACATCCGTTTTACTCAGCCGCCAGGATTTCTACTACATGAGATGGGTCGATCACGAACAGAGGCGACACCATATTGCCGAAGTTGCGATCAACGTCATCGCCGCCGAGGGCCTTAGCGCCGCGACGGTACGACGAATCGCGGTCGATGCCGGCTTCAGTACCACCGCAATCACACACTACTTCGCCGACAAGCAGGAACTGCTCGATTGGACGTTTCAGAATCTTGCCAGAATCGGCACCGAGCGTTTCGCGCAAGTCGTAGCGCAGGACCCGGGGGACATCGTCGGCGGTCTGATGACGATGACGGCGCATGATCCAGGCACGATCCGCCGCTGGCGGGCGTACCTGGCCTACTGGGATCAGGCAGCGCGTGACCCCGTCTTCGCGTCGCGCCTGCGGGCCTCGAGCGAGGCGGGTCTTGCCAGTATCGCCGCCGTGGTGCGGGCGCAGTTCGGCGACGGCGTCGACGTGCTGCAGGTCAGCCGGCTGTTGAGCGCGCTGGTGCAGGGAATCTCGCTGCAGGTCGTGGTTCAGGAGGACGAATGGTCGGCCGCGAAGGTGCGTGCACTGCTGACGGTACAGGTCGAGATGATTCTGCGTGCGCGGCGCGTCTAGTGCCTGCCGGCCCGCGTCCAGTGCCCGCCGATTTTAAATGTAACGTCCGTTGCATCTCGCCAGTGCTACGGTGACGGGCATGAACAGCGAAGAGCGGGGAATCCAGCGTCTGCTCGGCGACGTCCGGGCGATGGGAGGACTGATCGAACGTTGCGCGGACGCCGATGAGGACGCCACGCAGATCAGCGATGAAGTGATGCAGGCGCTCACGAATGCCGGCGTCTTCAAGCTCATGGCGCCAGCCGAGCTCGGCGGGTTCGAGGCACATCCGCTGGAAGTGTTCGAGGTCATCAAGACGCTCTCCTATCTGGATGGTTCGACCGGCTGGTACTGTCAGGCGGCGACTACCGGCGTAGCGGTGGCCGGCGCGTTTCTCGGTGAGCAGGCCATCAAGGACATTTTCCGCTCGGGCAGAGCGCCTACCTGCGCGGGACAGGCCGCACCGACAGGCAAGGCCGAGCGCGTGGACGGCGGCTATCGAATCTCCGGGTCATTCAGCTTCGGCAGCGGTACGCCGAACGCTTCCTGGATCGTCGGTGGCTACCTGCTGCACGAGAGCGGGCGCCTCGTACTGCGCGACGGTAATCCGGTGATGCTGATTGCGCTCGCACCGAGAGAGCAGGTCGAGATGCTGGGCAACTGGAACGTGCTGGGACTGCGAGGCACGGGCAGCTATGACTTCAAAGTCCGCGAGCAGGTCGTGCACCAGGACTTCGTGTTCGATGCCGGCAATCCGCAGGCACAGCGCGGCGGTGCGCTCTACCGGATGGGATTCTTCGGCATCCCGACCCTGTGCCATGCATCGTTCGGGGCCGGCTGCGCTCACCGAATCCTGGACGAGTGGGCGCGTTACGCGCGACAGAAGAAGCGTCCCCCGAAGGGGACCGTGAGCGAGATGGAGAGCTTCCAGAAGGACCTTGCGATCGCACACGCGCAGGTTCGCGCCGCGGAAGCTTATGTCCGCAGTACGTTCGAGCAACTGTATCGCTGCGCGCAATCAGGCAGTATCCCCGCGCAGCTGAACCTCGACAGCAGATTATGTGCATCGAACATGCTGGCAGTTGGGACACGCGTCGCGCAGACCGCTTTCACGTCCAGTGCGACCACGGGATTGCGCAATGGCAGCGCTCTGCAGCGCTGCTTCCGCGACATGCAGGCGGGCAACGCGCACTTCCTCACCGGTGAGCAGTCCTTCATCGACAGCGGTCGCGCGCTGGCCGCGCGAGACCAGTGACGCATATCTAACTACTGACGTTCGTTGCAGGTCGGTTGCGGCTAGTACGGATGAGAAAAAATCCAGCCATGCCGATGATGGACACATCGATATCAGAGATGGCCAAAGCATGCGTGAGTCCGCCGCACTCAACTTCAAGCCAGGTGATCGGGTCGTCTACCGATCAACGGAACAGCCCGATTACGGCATCGTGACCCGGGTACTGCGCGAAGGGCTGGTGTGGGTACGTTGGTTCGGCGGCTCGCACCTGGCATTGCATCACCGCAGCGCGCTCGAAAAGCTGCGGCTTCATTAAGTCACATTCCGCGTCTTCGCCGGGGTCATTGACGACCCTCCCGATCTGCGCTTCAATTCGTCCATAGGAATTACTATTCGAAATAATGAATAGGGGCGCCCATGGCTGATTCGTTGACCGCGAACGATCCTCGGTATCGTGAGATTTTCGACGTCTCGAAAGAGGCCGCGCAGCACGGCGAGGTCTATGGCGATCTGACGCCGGCGATGAACGCTCTGCGCAATCGCGCCTCGGTCATGCAGGGGTCGCTGCGATCGCTGCTCGACATTCCCGCCATGCACGATGCCTTTTCGCGCCCGCGGCCGCACTACACCTTCCTGACCTTCGCGCTGTGCGAGCGCGCGTTCCGTGAGAACAAGCTGTTCTCCTCCGAGGTCTACCAGGAAAGCCCGGGCGTGCAGTCACTCGGCCGCACCATCCTGGAGATGGTCGGTGACGAACACATGCGTTATCGGCGCGTGGTGCAGCCGATGTTCATCCGTCCGCGGGCGCATACCTGGTGGAAGCAGAACTGGATCGACGAAGCAGTCGATACGCTGCTCGACAACCTGAAGGACCGTACCGCGGCCGACCTGAATCAGGATCTGTGCGCGCGATTGCCGATGCATGTCGTGACTCGCGGGATCGGCATGAACGGCGAGGATGCCATCACGTTCCGCGAGCACCTGCTCGGCGGCTTCCGCCAGGACGATATGGAAGCCCGCAAGCGTTCGATGATGGAAGTCGCGCGTATGTTGCGCGAACTGATCACGGCACGCCGCCAGCAGCCGGCCGACGATGTGGTCAGCGGCCTGATCGCCAACGACTTCAAACAGACCGATGGCAGCTCTCGCAAGCTGACCGATGAAGAGATATTCGGCTATTGCCGTCTGATCATGCTGGCCGGCGGCGGTACGACCTGGCGGCAGCTCGGCATCACGCTGGTTCAGCTGATGACCAACTATCAGTTCTGGGAGGCCTGCCGCGAGAAGCGCGAACTGATCGAGAAGGCCGTGGAAGAGAGTGCGCGCTGGATGCCGACCGATCCGACGTTCCCACGTCTGATCACCGAGGACATGGAACTCGAAGGCGTGTCGATCGCTGCGGGCTCACGCGTCGACGTGTGTGTCGGGTCTGCCAATCGCGATCCGGCACGATGGGAAAACCCCGACGCTTACGACATCTTCCGCCCATCCCAGGTACATATTGGCTTCGGTATCGGTCCGCACCAGTGTCTGGGCATGAACGTGGCCAGGCAGGAGATGGTCAGCGCCATCAGCGGGCTGCTGGATCGGTTCCCCAACATGCACACCGACCCGAGCGCCCCGAAACCGGAACTGCTGGGAGGGCTCGAGCAGCGCGGCATGTCTTCCGTCCCCGTCCGACTGCAATAAGAGTCGGCACGGGTTTCAAACCTTGTTGACGCGCTCGGTCAGGGCCGCGACCTGCAGCATCGATTCGAGGAGCAGCTTGCGCAGGCGGCGGTTCTCGGTTTCCAGCGCCGTCACGCGGTCGGCATTGGTA
>DATBAM010000038.1:0-10393 GCA_036271535.1 Steroidobacteraceae bacterium
ACCCGGTGACGTGTCAGTACGGCGCATTGCCCGCGGAGCGAGACCGATCCGCAAAGGCCGCCTCCGGGCGACCGTGTCGGGCGCATGACAGAGAACAACGCGTCCGGCATGCAAAGATCCGAGCCATGAGCATTGCAGACGTCATCGAAAACTGGTCCGGCGCTTTGCTGGTCGGCTTCATCGGATGCCTCGTAGGCCGTCCCATCGGTCGTGCGATCGGTAATGCGCTGATCAACCGCCTCGAGGCCACCGCGCGGGCCCTGGCCGCAAGCAAGATCGACGGGAGTCATCAGTAGGCTATGACCGACGAGGAACTGCAGGAGATGGGCAGCCAGCTCAAAAAACAACTCGAGTCGCTGCGCCGCACTCAGATCGGAATCAGCATGGGCCACGATGCGCAGGACTGCACCCTGCAGTTGATAGCCAGCGTGCAGCGCACGCTAGGGGACATCGAGAGGCTCGTGGATGCCCGTAAGGAAAGGCGGCGGGAACCGCGGTAGGCGCCGCCAGTCAATTCACATCGTGTGCGTGGCCTTATCACCCGCCAGCGCGCCGGCAAGATAATTTTCGATCTTGGCGCGCGTCTGGCCGCGGTCCTGGTCCGAGAACTGCACACCGATGCCTGCCGTCCGCTTGCCTTGAGCGCCCTTCGGTGTCACCCAGATGACGCGGCCGGCGACCGGTAGTTTTTCGTCTTCACCCATGAGATTGAGCAGCATGAAGACTTCATCGCCCAGGCGATAGTTGCTGTTGGTGGGAATGAACAGTCCGCCGTTCTGTACGAACGGCATGTAAGCAAGATAGAGCGCGCTCTTGTCCTTGATGGTAAGCGTCAACAATCCCGGCTTGTTGATGCCCGACCTCGCATTCGAATCTTTGGTCATTCCCCAGCAATCCTCATCTTTCGGTCAGACTCATGCCGCCTTGTTCGCACGGGAGGCACGTGTCAGCTGCCAGAGCAGTTGCTCGAGTGCCAGTGAGCGATTGATCGACGTCAGGCGCAATCGTCGCAGTTCATAGGCGCCGTCCAGCACCCGCAACAGGTATGCGATATTCATGTCTGAATGGGATTCTGACAAGTGCGAGCTATTACGCATTTCCTGCCGATGCCCCCCTCGTTGTACCGCCCTGTCGATGCGCGATGTGATCCATGTCTCAATGCAGGCCAGGCGCCAGTCGAATGGGGCGCTTTTGGCACCCCACCGCTCGGCAGTCTGCGCCACCTCCAGATGGCCTGCGACCGCCTCCTCCAGCACCCGATCCGTCTCGCCCTTCAGTTGCGCGAGACCGGCGGCGTCGACCTGCAGCGCCTCGTAGGGAGCGTTTCCCAGCACGTCGAGCACGGCCGCCCACGGGCCGCGACCCTTGAGACGTTCGAGCCAGGCGATACTCTCCTCGCGAGACGGCGGCCGGATTCTCATCCGCTGACAGCGGCTCACGATGGTGGCAGGCAATCTCGACGGCTCGGAACACAGCAGCAGCAGCGTCACCCCGGCGCGCGGTTCCTCCAGAGTCTTCAGCAACGCGTTGGCTGCGTTGACATTGAGACTGTCGGCAGGCTGCAGCGCCGCGACGGTCGCCCCGCCGCCGTGAGCCGTGAGCGAGAGCGCTTCCGACAGCTCACGGATCTGTTCGACCCGGATGTATTTGGAATCTTCCAGAGGCGCAACGCGGATGAAATCCGGATGCTGGCCGGCCAGCCATTGACGGCAATCGCGGCAACGTCCGCAGGGGGCGTCGACTTCGCGGCACAGCGCCAGCTGCGACGCAAATCGCGCAATCGCCTCACCACCGGCGCCGCGCTCATCGTGTATGAGCAATCCGGTTGGAAAACGACCCGCGCGGCGTGCTTGTCGGAGCTGCTCGCATAGGGTGGCAAGCCACGGTGCGTGGCCGGCGTCGGGCAGGATCACCTGTTCAGGTTCCATCACTCTCTCCCCGCGCTGACGGCCGGCAGCAGATCGGCCAATGCCGACCAGCCGTTCGATGCTACCTGTTCCGCTCCGCCACTCGCATCCAGCAGTCGAACTCGCGCCGGCTCCGCGGCTGCCAGCAACAGGTAGTGCGACCGCACGCGCTCGAAAAATCGTACGTTTTCATCTTCGAAGCGGTCGCCGCCGCCCTGTCGCGCCCGTACGCGTTCGAGCCCGACATCGACCGGCAGATCGAGCAGGAGCGTGCGATGCGGCCACAGGTCCGGATGCACCTGGGCGGCTACCTGATCGATGAAATCGAGGCTGACCCCACGACCGGCGCCCTGATAAGCCCGGGTGGCGTCGGTGAACCGGTCACAGATGACCCAGGTGCCGCTAGCCAATGCCGGCTTGATGAGGTTCTCCAGATGAATGGCGCGCGCGGCGAACATGATCAGCGTTTCCGCTCGAGAGTCGATACGCTCCTCGCCCCGATCCAGCACGATCGCCCGCAAGCGCTCCGCGAGTGGCGTTCCACCTGGCTCGCGCGTCAGCAGTACCGGAATGCCCTGCCGTCGCATCGACGCCGCGAGCCGCTGGGCGAGCGTCGACTTGCCGGCGCCCTCGATGCCTTCGATCGTGATGAACCTGCCGGCACTCATGGATGGCCGCCGACCCGCGCGGGCGTGGACACGTGCGAGTCCGGTGATACGCCAAGCTTGTGCAGATAGGCCCGCAACGCGACATCGTGTTCCGCCAACGTTGCCGAGAAATGATGACTGCCATCGCCGTTGCCGGTCGCTACGAAATACAACGCGTCGCTCCTAGCCGGATGCACCGCTGCCTGCAGCGAGGCCGCTCCGGGCAACGCTATCGGAGTCGGCGGCAGGCCTGCACGGGTGTAGGTGTTATAGGGCGTGTCGGTCTCCAGATCGCGCGTATGAATGTTGCCATCGTAGCGCTCACCCAGCCCGTAGATGACCGTTGGATCGGTCTGCAGGCGCATGCCCAGTTTCAGCCGGTTGACGAACACGGCAGCCACCCGGTCGCGCTCATCCTCACGCCCGGTCTCCTTCTCGATGATCGACGCCAGGATCAACGCCTGATCGGCATTCGCCAGTGGCAGATCAGGCGCTCGCGTGTCCCATGCACGATGCAGCTCCGCGCTCATCCGGTCGAACGCGCTCTGCAGGATCTTGTAGTCGCTCGTCCCCGCGGCGAAGCGGTAGGTGTCCGGGAAGAATCGACCTTCGGCCGGCTCGCCGGCGTGACCCAGCGCGGACATGAGCTGGGCGTCGCTCTGCCCGCGCGATTGGTGCGCAATGGCCGGATGGGCGTCGAGCGCACGGCGCAGCATCTGAACGTTCCATCCTTCCACCACCGTCAGTGATTCCAGCACGACCCGGCCGGCTTCGAACTGATCGAGAATGGAACGCGCCGTCGCGTGCGCGGCGATCTCGTATGTACCCGCCTGCATGCGCACGACGATACGGTGCAGCCGAAGATAGAGCGTCACCAGCCTGGCATGGCGGACTGCTCCCTGTCGTTCCAGCTGCGCCAGCACCGAGCGCACTGAAGCACCCGCGGGCACTTCGATGCGTATCGCCGCATCCGCGGCGGCAGGCTGATCCATCTCATGCTCCAGCCCGCGCCACCCGAGCCAGAGCATGGCGCCCAGAAGCAGCAGCAGCGTCAGAATACTAGCGCCACGTCGCATCGATAGCGCTCTGCAAACGGCCGGCACCTTCAAACGTGGCGAACGTCCTGCCCTGATACCAGCTCACTGGCTGGACACCGAGACGCACATTGGTCACAAACAGCTCCCGTGCCGAAGCCACCTCGCGGTCCGTGACCGGTCGAACCCGCACGCTCAGGTCGCAGGAACCGGCGTGCTCCAGCACCAGCCGGCGCATCACCCCTTCGACGCCACAGCCATGCAGCGCGGGGGTCACCAGATACGGAGGGTCAACGATGAACACGTTCGACATGCTGCCACTGATCGGTTCGCCCGTCGCGGCCTTCATCAGCACTTCGTTGAAGCCGTCCGCGACCAGATGCCGTTGTGCCATGACCTGCTCGAGCCGGTTCAGATGCTTGAGCCCGGCGAGGGCCGGGTTCGTTCCTAGCGCAATATCGGACAAGCCCAGTCGGAAACCGGAAGCGGGTTCGACGCTGGGCACCCATTCGTGGCACGAGACGATGCGCGTGGGCACCTCGTCGCCGGTGGGCGCATAACCACGGCGCGTCGCCGGGCCGCGGGTGAGCGTCAGCTTGATGAAGCAGCGCTCCTGGCCGTTTGCCAGTGCGCAGACCTCGCGCTCCAGCAGTGCAAAGTCGCCGAACGGCAGGCCCAGGCGTTCGATACCACGCTTGAGCCGGTCGAAGTGCAGGGCCAGCCAGCGCGGGCTGCCCGCGACGCAACTGATGGTCTCGAACAGTCCGTCGCCATATGCAAGGCCCCGGTCGATGGCAGCGATCGCATCGCCGGGGGAGCCGTTGATCAACATCCCGCTCACGTGCGCGGCACTACGCCGTCGAGCGCGAGCAGCACGCCCCGCGCTTTGGCGCGGGTCTCCTGCAGCTCCTGATCGGCGTCGGAATCGGCGACGATCCCCGCCCCACATCGCAGTTCGACGTCTCTGCCTCGCACTGTCAGCGTCCGGATCAGGATGTTGAAATCCATCGATCCATCCAGATTGATGTAACCGAGCGAGCCCGTATAGGCCTGACGTGCCTCCTGTTCGAGCTCCGCGATGATCTGCATACATCGGAATTTTGGACAACCGGTGATCGTGCCGCCGGGGAAGACCGCGCGCAACACGTCCAACGGGCTCTTGGTCGGCAGTAATTCGCCGCTCACGTTGGAGACGATGTGATGCACGTGCGGATAGCTTTCGATCGCCATGAATTCATCTGCGCGCACCGTACCGGGACGGCAGATCCGTCCGAGGTCGTTGCGCTCCAGGTCGATCAGCATGATGTGCTCGGCGCGCTCTTTCGGATGCGCGATCAACGTTGCAATCTCCTCGTGTTCCCGGCTCGCGATCCTGCTGCGAGGCCGCGTGCCTGCTATCGGACGCGTCTCGACCTGCCTCCCGCAGGTCCGCACCAACCGCTCGGGCGAACTGCTCAGCAGCCGCCAGTCCTGGAACTGAACCAGGGCCGCGAATGGCGCCGGATTCGAGATCCGCAGCCGTTCATAGAGCGCCGCCGCGCTGATCGATTCGTCGCCCTCCGCGGCGATACGCCCGCGCCAGGGACGCGATAGATTGGCCTGATAGATGTCGCCGGCACGTATGTATTCCAGCGCCCTGCCGACCCGCTCACGGAAGAGCGCAGGATCCTCTTCGATCAGTTGGATGCCTGCCGCCGGCAGCGACGTGCGTGTGCGAGTGGCGACGGCATCGCAGAGTGTCGGCAACCGATGCGCGTCGCTGGCTTCTGCAAAAGCCCAGGCCCGTCCCAGCTGGTGGTCATAGACCAGACCGCAGCCGACTCGCATCGCAAAAGCCGCGGGGCCCTGTGGATGCTGACGCGGCAGACCTGCCAGCGACAGGCGCGGTTCGACCTCATTGGCGATTTCATAGCCCAGGAACACGATCCAACCGCCACGAAAGGGAGCGTTGTCCGGCGCGGCCGGCACCGAGGGCACGCCTGGCGTGCGTTCGCGGCGCATGGCCTGGTCCAGCGCGATAAGAAAGCCGCCCTCAGCTCGGTCGTCGCCGGAATCACGATGCACTGCACCCGTCTGGTCTTGCCAGATCACATCGCGAGGATAGGCCGCCAGAATCGTGAAGCAGCCGTTGGCACCGGCAGCGGCGCTGTCGAGCAGCACCGGATAGTGCACCGGATCGAGATAGGCCAGCTGGCGCAGCGACTCGGCGGAGGCCGATACCGGCACCCACTGCGTCTCTCGCGCTTCGGGCATCGAGACTAGGCGCTGAAGCGCCGGAACACCAACGTACCGTTCGTGCCGCCGAAACCGAACGAGTTCGAAGCGATGACGTCGATCTTCATCTGCCGGGCAGTACCCGGTATGTAATCGAGGTCGCACCCTTCGTCCGGGTTCTCCAGATTGATCGTCGGCGGCGCCACCTGATCGCGGATTGCCAGGACGCCGAAGATCGCTTCGAGTACACCGGCGGCGCCGAGCAGATGCCCGGTCATCGACTTGGTCGAGCTCACGGCGAGCTTCTTCGCATGGCCGCCAAATGCATTCTTGATGGCGGTCGTCTCGGCCAGATCACCCAGCGGCGTCGAGGTCGCATGGGCGTTCATATACTGGACCCGGTCCGGAGTGAGCTGTGCATCGCGCAGGGCGTTGACCATCGCACGGCGCGCACCGTCGCCATCGTCCGGTGGCGCGGTGATGTGGTGCGCATCGCCGCTCATACCGAACCCTACGAGTTCCGCATAGATATGCGCGCCGCGTTTGCGGGCGTGCTCGAGTTCCTCGAGTACCATCGCACCACCGCCATCGGCCAGTACGAAGCCATCCCGATCGCGGTCCCAGGGCCGGCTGGCCGTCTGCGGTGAGTCGTTGCGGGTAGACAGCGCCTTGGCCTGAGCAAAGCCGCCCAGTCCGGTCGGCGTCGTGGCCATCTCCGAGCCACCGGCGAGCACCATGTCGGCGTCACCGTACTGGATACAGCGCATCCCGATACCGAGAGCATGGGTCGAGGTCGTGCAGGCGGTGACGACCCCCAGGTTGGGGCCACGCAGTCCGAAGCGGATCGACAGGTGTCCCGAGATCATGTTGATGATCGTCGAGGGCACGAAGAACGGGGAAATCTTGCGTGGATTGAAACCCGCATCGACATAGGTCCGCGTCGTATCCTCGATCGTCATCAGGCCGCCGATACCGGCACCGGTTACGACACCACAACGATCGGGATCGAACTTCTGCTGATCGAAGCCGGCATCGGCCATGGCCTGCACGCCTGCGGCAATGCCGTAGTGCATGAAGTCATCCATGCGGCGCGCTTCTTTCGCGCTCATATAGTCTTCGACCTTGAAGTCACGCACGGCGCCGCCGAAGCGGGTCGGGAACGACGACACATCGAAACGGGTGATCGGACCGATCCCGCTTTCGCCCCTGAGAACGGCTGCCCACGAATCGGCAACGTTGCCCCCGACGGGGCTCACGAGTCCGAGACCGGTGATGACTACGCGGCGTTTACTCACGAATCTAAAAGGTCCGCTGCTCAGGTCTTGTTGCGTCGCTCGCTGATGTAGTCGACGGCCTGCTGCACAGTGGTGATCTTCTCGGCATCCTCGTCCGGAATCTCGATCTCGAATTCCTCTTCCAGCGCCATGACCAACTCGACGGTGTCGAGTGAATCGGCGCCGAGGTCGTCAACGAACGAGGCAGCGTTGGTAACTTGCTCAGCCTTGACTCCGAGCTGCTCAGCAACAATCGCCTTCACCTGTTGTTCAACGGTGCTCATCTTCACTAATCCTCTATCGTGATGACTCTTGATCCCCTGGCGCCGGGCGTACGGCATTCCTGTCGGCTTGCCCTGCCTCGGGGGCGCACATTGTAGGGGAACCCCTGTGCCCTGACCAGATTAGCGGCGGCGCGAGTAGTTGATTCTACGAAATTATTTGACTTTAGCCCATGTACATGCCGCCGTTCACATGCACGGTCTGGCCGGTCATGTAACCCGCCTCGCGTGAGCATAGAAACAACACGGCGTGCGCTACGTCCTCGGCAGATCCGAATCTGCCGATCGGGATCTGGCCTAAGTACGCGTCGCGAGTGGCCTGCGGGAGCGTGCGCGTCATATCCGTCTCGATGAAACCGGGGGACACGATGTTGGCCGTGATGTTGCGTGTAGCCACCTCCTTCGCCAACGCCCGGGTAAAACCGATCAGGCCTGCCTTGGCAGCGGCATAGTGGACCTGCCCCGCATTGCCGATCGACCCGACCACCGAACCCACGTTGACGATGCGGCCGTGGCGATCCTTGAGCATGCGCTTGAGCGCCGCCTTGGTCAGGCGGAACACCGCTGTCAGATTGACCGCCAGCGTCTGCTCCCAGTCCTCGGTCTTCATCCGCAGTATCAGGCCATCGCGCGCAATACCCGCGTTGTTGACGAGAATGTTCGGCAGCCCGGGTCCGCCGTCGAGCGCTGCCATCAGCGCTTCGCTGGAACCCGCCTGCTCGGCCTGCCACACCATGCCCTGGCCACGGATGCCGGCCGCCGCGAACTGCTCAGTCAGCCTGGCTGCGCCTTCAGTCGAGGTCGAGGTACCCACCACCGTGGCGCCGGCCCGCCCCAATGCCAGCGCGATCGAGGCTCCTATCCCGCGCGATGCACCCGTGATCAGTGCCAGATCAGTCGTTTCAAGCATGTCCAACCTGCTCCACTGCGTTGCCAAGCGTCTCGGCATTCTCGAGCGCCAGGCAGGTAGCACCGCGTTCGATGCGCTTGTTGAGCCCGGTAAGCACCTTGCCGGGTCCACACTCGACCAGAGTGTCGGCGTCGTGCACCACGGCGCGGACCAGATCCGTCCAGCGTACCGGGCTTGCCAGCTGTCGGGACAGGATGGCTCGGATATCGGCCGGATCGCCGTGAGGCGCCGCGTCGACTCCACTGAAGAAGCGGTAGCGTGGTTCACGGATCTCGAGTGTCGCGAGGTGCTGCGCGAATTGCTGCGCGGCGCCCTGCAGCAGCGCCGAGTGCGCCGGCACGCTGACCGGCAGACGCACTGCCCGCTTGGCGCCGCGCTGCTTTGCGATTTCCATCGCCCGGTCGACCGCCGGGGAATGGCCCGCGATGACCACCTGCGCGGGTGAATTGAAATTCACTGCCTGCACGACCTCACCCTGCGACGCCTGCGCGCAGGCTTCCTCCACCGCCGCATCCTCCAATCCCAGAATGGCCGCCATCGCGCCGCTCCCCTCCGGTACCGCCTGCTGCATCAATTGACCGCGCAGCCGGACCAGCCGCACTGCGTCTTCGAATCCGATGGACTCGGCACACACCAGTGCAGTGAATTCGCCGAGGCTGTGACCGGCAACCACGGCCGGCGGCCGTCCACCGCGCTCGCACCAGGCACGCCAGGTCGCAATGCCCGCAACCAGCATGGCCGGCTGTGTGAATTCAGTGACGTTGAGCTGCTCGGCAGGCCCCTCGCCGACCAGACGCCAGAGGTCGAAACCCAGTACCTGTGACGCTTGCGAGAAACAGGCCCCTATCGCCGGATACCCGCCCGCGAGAGAAGCCATCATGCCCACGGCCTGCGAGCCCTGGCCTGGGAACAACATCGCGATCGGCATGACTTGCTGGGTACCCCCGGTTGAACGCGGCGCGGATTATAGCGGCTTCGCAGCACTGCGCGGCAGGACAGCCGCGATGATGCCACCGAGCGCGCCGAACAGATGCGCCGCCGGCACCATCGGCAGGTCGTGTTCGAAGACACTGGCACCGCTCTGCTGTTCGTAGATCAGCTTCACCACCAGCAGCAACAGCATCGCCGCACCCATGGCATCGCCTCGCCGATAGGCCGCGCAGGCACCGGCCGCCCAGATGCCATGCAGAACACCCGACGCCCCCAGGTAGGCCTCGACATCCGGCTCACGAAACCACAACCCCACATCGATCGCGAGCGCCGACAGGCCTGCAATCCAGAGCCATCGAGCTGGCGTCAGCTCGCGTGCGTACAGCATCCACAGCAGCAGCAGGCCGCCGCAGTTCAGCAGCACATGCATCCATCCAAGGTGGACCAGATGTGCGCTCAGCAGTCGCCACCATTCGAACCGCGCCAGCGCCGCGCGCTCGTAGCAGAGCAGTTCGCGCACCGGGTCGCCGGCCAGATTCAGCAGCAGCATGCCGCCCAGCAATCCGGCGAGTGCTGCGCCATAGCGGGCGTCGCAATTCAACGACCGGAACCACGACTCGGCGGCGCTGTCATATCTGGTAGCCTTCATTTGCTATCATTATGTGCTCAAGACAGGCACACGAGCGATGCAACCAAATCATCATATGAACACCGGGCCGGCCGTCACCATCCAAAGTCAGCGCGCCCGCCAGCGCGGATTCACCTTGCTGGAGATCATGGTGGTGGTCGTGATCATCGGCCTGCTGGCCGCTGTCGTCGTGCCGCAATTCATGGGGCGCGTGGACGATGCACGAGTAGCCAAGGCCAAGCAGGACATCCAGGCACTGGAAACGGGCTTGACCATGTACAAGCTGGATAACTTCAACTATCCGACCGGCGAAGAAGGCCTGAAAGCGCTGGTCGAGAAGCCGAACGATCCCAACGTCAAGAACTGGCGCGCGGGCGGCTATCTGAAACGCCTGCCGAAGGATCCGTGGGGCAACGATTACCAGTATCAGTATCCCGGCACGCACGGCGAGGTCGACGTGTTTTCTCTTGGCGCTGACGGCCAGGCGGGCGGCGAAGGCGTCAATGCCGACGTCGGTAACTGGAACCTGGACAACTGACACCCCGAGCGCCAGGCCCGGTACGCCCTG
>DATBAM010000039.1:0-6651 GCA_036271535.1 Steroidobacteraceae bacterium
TCGCCGAGCAACAGAACTTCCAGCTCGAGGCGAGCTATCTCACTTTGACGTCCAACGTGGCGGCCGCCGCGATCCAGGTCGCCGAAACCCGCGATCTGCTGGAGGCGACCCAGCAGATCATTACGCTCGAAGACAAGCAGCTCACCGTCATCCAAAGACTGGTGCAGCTGGGCAGCCAGACCAACGCGGAGTTGCTGCAGCAGAAGGGGAGCCTTGCCTCGGTGCGTGCGACCCTGCCGCCCCTGCAGCAGCAGCTGGCCGTCGCCGAGCATCAGCTGGCCATTCTCACCGGCCGCTTCCCGCACGATGTCACGGTGCCGGAACTGAAGCTCGCGGATCTGAAGCTGCCGCAGGATCTGCCGGTCAGCCTGCCCTCATCGCTGGTCGCGCAGCGCCCCGACATCCGCGCCCAGGCCGCCGTGTTGCATCAGGCCAGTGCCGCGATCGGCATCGCCACCGCGAACATGCTGCCGCAGTTGACCTTGAGCGGCACGTTCGGCGGAGAGTCGCTGCAGTTTGCGAGCCTGCTCGAGCCCGGGTCCAATGCCTGGAGCCTGGTCGGACAGGTTGCCCAGCCGCTGTTCGAGGGCGGTGCGCTGCGCGCGAAGCGCCGCGCGGCGGTGGACACCTTCGATCAGGTGAGCGCCCAGTACCAACTGACGGTGCTGTCGGCGTTTCAGAACGTCGCCGATACCCTCACGGCTTTGAACAACGACGCGCAGGCGCTGAATGCGCAGAATGACGCCCTCGCTGATGCCCAGGCGGGGCTTGATCTCATTCAGAAGCAGTACAACATCGGCACCGCGAACTACGTGTCGCTGCTGACGGCGCAGCAGTCTTATCAGCAGGCGCGCCTCGCCTACGTGCGGGCGCTGGGCAGCCGCTATACCGACACCGTCACCCTGTTCCAGGCACTGGGCGGGGGCTGGTGGCATCGCAAGGACGCCGGCACGTTGCCGACGCGTCAGTAAGGGGACCGACATGGACGAGCGAACTGAATTGCTGGAGCGGTTGCGCATCAATCGCGGCGAGGGGCCTGCCACACAGACGATGCCCCGGCGTTGGCCGCTGCCGGTGGGTATCGCCATCGTGGTGCTGCTGCTGGGAGGCGGAGGAGCGGCCTGGTATCTCAACGCGGCGACCGATGCCGTACCCGTCCGCACTGCCGTGGCCGCGGCCGTTCAGTCGACCTCGAGCGGCCCTTCGATCGGACGCACCTTGCTGGATGCCTCCGGTTACGTCGTCGCGCTGCGCCAGGCCGCCGTGTCGGCCAACAGCATCTACAAGGTCGTGGAAGTACTGGTGCAGGCCGGCGATACCGTCAAGCAGGGACAGATCATCGCCAAACTCGATAACTCCAATACCCATGCGTCATTGGATCAGGCGGAGGCGCAGGTCAAACAGCTCAGCGCGGCGCTGGCGGCGGCGAAGCTGGCCGCAACCGATGTGCACCCCGGCTTTTTGCGCAACGAGGCCCAGCTCAAAGAGGGCCTGATCAGCCAGGACGCCTTTGACACCGCCAAATCCGCTGACGATGCGGCACAGCAGTCGGTGCTCGTGGCCGAACAGAACCTCGCGGTCGCCCGTGCAAACGTCGTCGTCGCGCAGCGCTACGAGGACGATACGGTAATCCGTGCGCCGTTCAATGGTGTGATCACCATCAAGAGCGCGCAGCCCGGACAGATCGTTTCGCCGCAGTTTTCAGGCGGCGGTGGCATCGCGACGATCGTCGACATGGACTCGCTCGAAGTCGACGTGGATGTAAGTGAGAACTTCATCAGCCGGGTGCATTCGAAACAACCGGCGGCCATTACGCTGAACGCCTATCCGGACTGGCATATCCCGGCCGAAGTGATCGCGATCGTTCCGACCGCGGATCGTTCCAAGGCGACGGTGGAGGTGCGCGTGGCGTTCAAGCAGAAGGATGCGCGCATCCTTCCGGAAATGGGCGCGCGTGTGTCCTTCGTGGACGATTCGACCCCCACTGCATCCGGGTCATCCGCCATTTCCACCGCCGTCACCGTTCCGGCGGACGCCATTCAGACCGAAGGGGACAGCGGGGCGGTCTTCATCGTCGACGGCCGCACGGTGCATCGTCAGGTCGTGCTGCTCGGTCAGAAAGGCAGCAGCGGGCAGACGATCCTTTCGGGTCTTGATCCCGGCGCGACGGTCGCGATCGGCGACTTCACCAAGCTGCACGACGGGGCGAGGATCAAGATCACGAAGTAGTCAGCGCTTAGGCGTGCGCAAGCGCAGCGGTGGCGGCTCGTTCAGGGTCTGCATGAACACGCGCCGCGCGTCCGGATCGAGCATGGTCAGATCCACCTTTTCGGTACGCGTGAGGCGCAGCTGCGAATCGCTGATACGGCCCACCGCGCGATTGCGGGGCGACCAGCGTTGGGTCAGGCGCCGAGTGGTGCCGGACTTGAGGATTTCGGCAACGGCGTTCGCGACCAGCGGATCACGCGTCAGCTCGCTGTGCGCACAGGCGACGTAGTAAGTGCGCGCGCCGTCCAGTCGGGCACTGACGACGGGAATCGTGCCATCGCCGCGCGGCGTGATCGTATAGACGAAGTCATCTTCGACACGTTCGATACCCGTGACCGTCGGCTGGCCCGTGCCGACCACCACCGAAAAATTCTCACTGGCTTCTGCCAGGTCGCCGCGAGTCGCCCAGGCGGCACGCAACAGTTCCGGGCGCGGACGCGGACCCTGTCGCGGCCATTGATCGGCCTCGAACAGATCGATCGGCTGGGTGAGGCTGGGTGTGGGCAGCAGGTGATACAGACTCGGGAAGGAGTTGAAGACTTCATCGGCGAGCTGTTCGGCGCTGGTGCGCGCATCGAGCTGCGCGAGTTTACGCACCACGGGGTAAGTGCCGCGGACTGCCTGGACCCCGGCGAACGACCCCTCGTTGGGTGAACCCAGCAGCACGACCTGCCGCACCTTGCGCCTCACCGGCAGCGACAGCGCCGCGCGACTGACCAGGCCCCCCATGCTGTGGGCGACCAGGTGTACATGCGCATGCGGCTCGGCCTCGATGCGCTGCGCGAGCTGCTTGCCGAGCACCTCGATACCCAGGCGCCAGTCATAGTCGACGCTCGCGACATCGAAGCCGCTGGCCACCAGATGCAGCCGCAGTCGCAGGTACGAGTACAGCACCACACCCAGGGTGCGCACCGGCGCGGCCGAGTCGACCCGCAAGGCCCGCAGCCTGCCGGCGCCGATGTCGGCGGCATCCACCCACAGCAGGTCCGCCGGCTGCGGGGCCGGACGATCGAAGCCCAGCTGCGAGCCCATGATGCCGGGAATGATGAGCACCCGTCCGGCGCGGGTTCCCGCGGCGGACTTCGCCGCGCGGCGCGCGAGGTACTGCAGTTCGCCGTATTCACGTTCGCCGAAGAAGGCCGTCAGTTCCTGGCGGTGCTCACCGCTGGCAAGCAGCGCCTGCGCCTGCACGTCCGAAAACGCCAGCTTGTCGTAGGGCGTGATGTGCTCGGAGGCGCCGTCGAGTCGCATGAATGATGGCCGCTGGGCGAGTACGCCCGCGTTCAGCTCGCCCCGAGGGGTCGCACCACTGCCGTGACGTGCACCCGGATCCCCCCGTCGAACAGCAGCACGATCGGAACGCGCTCACCGACCTTCAGCGGATGGGTCAGGCCATGGAGCATGATGTGCTTCGACCCGGGAGTGAACGCGAGGCTTGCGCCGGGAGCGAGCGACACGGAGGTGAGGGGACGCATCTGCGATTGGCCGCCCGACTCCAGCGACTCGTGCAGCATTGCCATGCTCGCTATCGGACACTGCACGCCGGTCAGTTTGGCGGTTGTCTTGCCGATGTTCTGCAGTGAGAGGTAGACCGCGGCGACATCCGTGCCCGGGGGCGGCTGACGTATCCAGGCGCCGGCCACGACCAGGTTGCTTTCGGCGGCAATGCCGACCCGGGGAGCGATGCTGATCGCCATCAACAGCAGCGCCAGCAGAAGCGGGGTCCGGGTCGTGGCTGTCATGGACTGGCGGCTCCGATAAAGCGCTGGCGTGATGTGCAGATTATGCCAGAGGCAGGCATCGCCTGGCCGCGACCCGATGTGCGGCAGGGCTCATTTTGCGTGCTTCACGAGAACATCGCAGAAGGCGGCAATGGCGGCCAGGCGTGCGCTGGACTTGCGCCAGACGGCGCCGATCTGCCGGTGGGGAGTAGGTCGCACCAATGGCCGGATGACGACCCCCCGCGCGTTGCCATAGGCGCCGCGACTGGCGAGCTGTGGCATGAGCGTCACGCCGGCGCCGGCGGCAACCATCTGACGCAAAGTCTCAAGACTCGTCGCGCGAAAGTCCTGGCGCTCATGGATGGAAATGCGGTTACAGACCTCCAGGGCCTGGTCGCGCAGGCAATGGCCTTCTTCCAGAAGAAGCAGACTCTCATCGGCCAGGTCGGCGATGCGCACCGTGGCCTGCTTCGCCAGGCGATGGTGCTCGGGCAACGCGACGTTGAAGTCCTCATAGTAGAGCCTGCGGGTCGCGAGACCCTCGTGCTCGACGGGCAGGGCGAGCACGCCGACATCGATTTCGCCGCCGTGGACCTTCTCGAGTATCGCCGCGGTCTGGTATTCGAACAGCAGCAGATCAAGACGCGGCATCTCACGCCTCACGGCCGGGGCGACCTGCGGCAGGACGTACGGCCCGACGGTCGGAATCATCGCGACCTTCAGCCGCCCGGCGAGCGGGTCGCGGTAGGTCTGTGCAATCGTGACCACTTCATCGCTGGCTCCAAGAATCACCCGCGCCCTGGCGACGATCTGCTCGCCCGCCTGGGTGAGCGTTGCGCGGCGCGGCTGGCGTTCGATGAGCTTCACCCCCAGATAGTCCTCGAGCTTCTTCAGCTGCGCGGACAGCGTCGGCTGACTGACGAAACAGCGCTCGGCGGCATGGCCGAAATGCCCGGTATCGGCCAGCGTGACCAGGTAGCGCAAGTCCTTGAGTTTGATATCCGGCATGGTCTTATCGATATATGGCGTCTATCGACATTATAAAGTCAATCGATTGGATAAGTGCAGCCCGCGCTCTCAGAATTGCTCCATCGACATCGTTCTTAAGCATATTTCTCAAGGAGCACGACCATGCTGGGTATTGGCAAACAGTTTCCCGAGTACCGGCTCAATGCCGTCATTTCCACCGACCAGACCAAGGCGTTCCAGAGCATCGACAGCGGCACGCACGCCGGCAAGTGGCGCGTGATCTTCTTCTGGCCCATGGACTTCACGTTCGTGTGCCCGACCGAGATCGCGGCTTTCGGCAAGCTCGAGAAGGAGTTCCGGGCGCGTGATGCGCAGTTGCTCGGCGCGAGCACCGACTCCGAGTATGTGCACTTGGCCTGGCGGCGCGACAAGGACGAGCTGAAGGATCTGCCGTTTCCGATGCTCGCCGACGTGAAGCGTGAACTGACCACGGCACTGGGCATCCTCGACACGGAGGCCGGTGTCGCGCAGCGCGCGACCTACATCGTCGACCCACAGGGCATCATTCGCTTCGTCTACGTCACGGACCTGAACGTCGGTCGCAATCCGCAGGAAGTGCTGCGGGTGCTGGACGCACTGCAGACCGATGAGCTGTGCCCCTGCAACTGGCAGAAAGGCGACGACACGCTGAAGGCCGCCTGAAGGATCCAAGGAGAGCTACCATGACTTCGCTCGATACGATTCGTGAATCATTGCCTGACTATGCCCGCGACCTGCGACTGAACTTAGGTTCGGTCCTGACGAGCACCGGAGCCCCGGGTCTGACCGAACGCCAGATCTGGGCGGTCGCGGTCGCGGCGGCCATCGCCTCCCGGCACGTCCCGCTTGCGCGTGACCTCGAGGCGCTAGCCGCCGTACACCTCTCGCCCGCAGATCTGAATGCGGCACGCGCCGCAGCGGCCGTGATGGGTATGAACAATATCTACTACCGCTTCCTGCATCTGGTCGAGGATGCCGAGTATCAGCAGATGCCGGCGCGCCTGCGCATGAACGTCCTGGCCAACCCCGGCATCGAAAAGGCCGACTTCGAGCTGCTGTCGCTCGCCGTGTCCGCCATCAACGGTTGTGGAACCTGCGTGGCCTCCCACGAGCGCCAACTGCGTCAGCACGGCTTGTCCCGAGAAGCCGTGCAAAGCGCCGTGCGCATCGCCGCCACGGTGCATGCCGCCGCAGGTGTCCTGAAGTTCGAAGCCCACTGCACCAGGGAGGCGCAAGCGCACGCGGCTTGAGTGGCAAGCCTTAATGCTCGGAAGGTCTCAGCCCCGCTTGTCGCACCGCGGCTATCCGATTTCGGTCGGATATGCCGCGGGCGATGTTTCAATATTTGACTTCGCCACAGCACTAGGCGAAACATAGACTTATGAAGTACGGAAGCCGGCATATCACACATGGACGTCCAGATATCACTTGGCATATGGGGTTTATCCGGAACCCTCTAATAAATAGTTAGGTCGCATGGTTATCGCCACTAGAAAGTCGGGGGTTGGCGCCGCCATTCTCGGCTTGGTTGCCGTCGCGGCGCTGTGGGTATCTATAGCGTCGCCGCCAGCCTTTTGGCTCTGTGGATTAGGCGCCGGCGTCCTGGCTGTCGCATGCGCTGCCGCCTCGCTTGGGCGACAGCAACGATTCCTTG
>DATBAM010000040.1:0-35469 GCA_036271535.1 Steroidobacteraceae bacterium
GCTCACGTATGCGACCTGGGCGGCGAAGAGTCCCCGCGCCGAGAAACTCCTGGTACCGATCCTCGACATCCTTCAGTCGGTGCCGATACTGACCTTTCTGTCGGTCACCGTCGTGTTCTTCATGTCGCTGGCGCCAGGGCGCGTGCTGGGTGCGGAGTTCGCGGCGATCTTCGCGATCTTCACCAGCCAGGCCTGGAACATGGCCTTCAGTTTCTATCAATCGCTGCGAACCATACCCTACGAACTCACGGAAGCCGCCGAGACGTTCCACCTGACACCGTGGATGCGCTTCTGGCAGCTCGAGGTACCTTTCGGGCTGCCGCCGCTGATCTGGAACGTCATGATGTCGATGGCGGGCGGCTGGTTCTTCGTCGTGTTGTCCGAGTTCGTCACGGTCGGCAACACCACCTTCGCCTTGCCCGGCATCGGCTCGTACATCGCGCTGGCCAGCGAGCAGGGGGACGTGCGCGCCATCGGCTACGCAATCCTGACCATGTTCATCGTGATCCTGGTGTGCGATCAACTGATCTTCCGGCCGCTGGTGGTCTGGGCCGACCGCTTCCGCGTCGAGCAGGATCCGGGTGCGTGGCTGCCACAATCGTGGGCGCTGACGATGATGCGTCGCTCGCGCATCATTGCCTGGTTGACGGCGGCGTTCTACGCGACGGTTCGATGGACTGCCTGGACGTTGCCGACGCCGAAGCGAATTCCCCGCCTGCCGCAGGCCGTGAACCGCCGCATGGATCTACTGTGGATTTCCCTGATCACCGTGCTGCTGATCTGGGCGGGTTGGCGCATCGTCACACTGCTGATCGCCAACACTACCTGGAGCGAGGCTCTGCACGTGGTCGGCCTCGCATCGCTGACGATGATCCGCGTGTTCGTGCTGATCGGCGTCGCAAGCGTGATCTGGGTGCCGATCGGTGTGCGCATCGGCCTGAACCCGCGTGCCGCCGAACTGGTGCAACCCGTCGCGCAGTTCCTGGCCGCGTTTCCAGCCAACCTGCTGTTCCCGCTCGCCGTCTACGGCATCGTCACGTGGAAGCTCAATCCGGATATCTGGCTCAGTCCACTGATGATCCTGGGTACTCAGTGGTACATCCTGTTCAACGTGATCGCCGGTGCGACCGCGATACCGAATGAACTCAAATATGCCGCGGAGAATTTTCAGGTGCGCGGCTGGCTGTGGTGGAAGCGCGTGGCGCTGCCGGCCGTACTGCCCTTCTATGTCACCGGCGCGATCACGGCCTCGGGCGGCTCGTGGAACGCCGCCGTGCTCGCGGAGCTCGCGAGCTGGAAAACCACCACGGTCGAGGCGCACGGCGTTGGCTCCTACATCGCCGAGGCGACCGCGGCCGGCGACTTTCATCGTGGCATCCTGGGTGCGGTCGTGATGTGCCTGTTCGTGATCGCCATCAACCGGGTACTGTGGCGGCCGCTGTATTACTACGCCGAGCGGAAATTCCGTCTGACCTGACACGATCGACGAGGAGTCTCGCAATGAATGCCGTGCCATCGATGAACACCTCGCCGCTGCTGGAAGTGCAGAACGTGCGCAAGTCGTTTCCGAAGCCGGACGGCGCGGAACTGCTGGTGCTCGACGACGTCAATCTGACCCTGGTGCCTGGTCAGATCGTGGGCTTGCTGGGCCGCTCGGGATCCGGCAAATCGACGCTGCTGCGGCTGATTGCCGGCCTCGGTCAACCGAGCGCGGGCACCTTAAGCTATCTGGGCAATCCGATCGAGGGCCCCGCCGAGGGTATCTCGATGGTGTTCCAGAGCTTCGCACTCTTTCCGTGGCTGACGGTGTACGAGAACGTGGCGCTGGGACTGGAAGCCAAGCGCATGGAGAAATCGGAGATCCGCAAGCGCTCGCTGCAGGCGATCGACCTGATCGGACTCGACGGTTTCGAATCGGCCTATCCGCGCGAACTGTCGGGCGGCATGCGCCAGCGCGTCGGCTTCGCGCGCGCGCTGGTGGTCCATCCCAATATTCTGCTGATGGACGAGCCGTTCTCGGCGCTCGACGTGCTCACGGCCGAAACGCTTCGTACCGACTTTCTCGATCTGTGGGGCGAGGGACGCATGCCGATCAAAGGCGTCATCCTGGTCACACACAACATCGAGGAAGCGGTGCTGATGTGCGATCGCATTCTCGTCTTTGGCAGTAATCCCGGGCGCATCCTGTCCGAGATTCGCGTGACGCTGCCGCAGCCGCGCAAGCGGCTCGACCCGGTGTTTCGCGAACTGGTCGACCGCATCTACGTCGAGATGACGGCGCGCCGCACCGGTCCCGCGACCAATGCGCCGTCGGCGGTTGCCAGCAAGGAGCGATTCCCCGGCATGGGCATCGGCAGCGTGCTGCCGCGCGTATCCTCGAACCTGCTCGCGGGTCTGATGGAGGCGGTGGCGGGACCGCCGTTCAACGGCACCGCGGATCTGCCAAAGATCGCCTCCGACCTGCAGATGGAGATCGACGAGCTGTTCCCGGTCGCCGAAACCCTGCAAATGATGCGTTTTGCCGAGGTCGCGGGTGGCGACATCCGGCTGACACCCGAGGCCGTCGCGTTCGCCAACGCGGAACTCGACGAACGCAAGCGGATCTTCTCGCGTCACCTGCTGAACTATGTGCCGCTGGCGGCCCACATCCGCCGCGTGCTGGACGAGCGCGCATCGCACTCAGCCCGCAAAAGCCGCTTCATCGACGAACTGGAGGACTTCATGGGCGAAGAGGCCGCCGAGCAGACCCTGCGCGCGGTCATCAGCCTCGCTCGTTATGCCGAAGCCTTTGCGTACGACGACGAGCACGAGATGTTCAGTCTCGAGAATCCCGTTTAGAGGAACCTCTCAAAGGATCCCGTGGACCGTCAGATGAAACGGATCGTGGGTGCGTACCTGCAGAGAGCTAAGACCTGCCGCCTGGAGCTGCCCGCGCACCTCGTCGGGTTCGAAGGCGGCGCACAGTGAATTGAAGAAGTCCCGCTGCAGGATTTCCGGTTCGTTCTTCGACGTGGCACTGACGACGCGCCCTGCTTCCACCTCGCTCGGGGGCCGGCGCAGATCGGCCACGAAGATGGCGCAGCCAGGCGCGCCGCATTCCTTGATCGTCGTCCACAGCACCTCCGGATGGTGCAGTTGGTGCAGCAGGCTGTGGCTCATGATGAGCTCCCACGGCTGAGCCGGGATCGGTCCCCGGGGAATGATCCCGAATTGCAGTCGGATACGCTGCTGCAGTGACGGTTCGGCGTCGACGGCCCGCTGTGCCAGATCCAGCATCGGCTGTGATCCATCCACACCGAAGAAGGTGGCGGCGGGAAAGGCCCTGGCGAAACGGATCAGCACGTCGCCGGAGCCGCATCCAAGATCGAGCGCTGCTCCCGTAAAGTTCAACCCTGGATACAGACTCCTGAACATCTGGACGCGCGCGCCATGCGCGGCACTGAAGTCGGCCTGGGCATAGGCCAGAGCCTGCTCGGGATCGTCCATGAGCTCCGGTTCGGGCACACGTTTCATTGTTATTGATCCCAAAGAGATACAATAATAGGCTCAGAACGGCACTCGATCAGCCAATGAGGAAACAATATGTGGCTCGCTTCCGAAATGGCGGCTTTCGCCCACGTTGCGGAATTGAAGTCGTTCACGGCCGCCGCCCGCGCGCTCGGTGTTCCCAAAGTCGCCATCAGTCGCGCCATAGTAAGCCTTGAACGCCGGCTCGGCACTCGGCTGCTGATTCGCACGACCCGCCGCGTGACGCTCACCAGCGCAGGGCTGCTGCTGCGTCCGCATTGTCAGCGCCTGGTCGCGGAAGTCGACGCGGTTCGCACGCAATTTGCGCCGGCTTCGAGCGGCAGCCGCAACCTGCGACTGGTCGTCGACCCGGGGTACGGGCGACTGCTGGTGACGCCCCTGATCCCTCGATTTCTCGAGAACTATACGGACGTCGAGCTGCACGTTTCACTGATCGATACGCTGCCATCGGAGCCTTCGGGCGAATGGGACCTGCTGATCTGCAACGACGCGCCGGTACATCCAGACCTGCTGTGTACACCGCTTGGCAGCCCTGCGCTGTTGCTGTGTGCGACGCCGGCATATCTGCAGAAACACGGGCGGCCGCGAGTGCCTTCCGATCTCGACATGCACAGTGTGCTGCGCACGAGTGCTCCCGGGACTTCGATCACCGTCGTTCCGCCGCTGCTGCCGCTCATGCGCGACGGTGAAGCCCAGCAGATCCGGCTGCGCCCGTCTTTGCAGGTGAATGACCCGACCGTGGTCCACTCCAGCATGGCCGCCGGCTTAGGTATAGGCGTTTTGCCCGAGTTCCTGTGTCGCCAGGGCCTCGCGATGAACAAGCTGGAGCGAGTGCTCCCAGGTTGGACGGTGGCCGCGCCGCTCCAGTTGCAGGCGATCCATCCACGGGAGCTCGCCGGCTCGCCCACCATCCGCCAGTTCATCGAGTTCCTGCTCGCGAATCTGGTTCCCGTGCTGGGTTCGCCGCCCGCCTGACGATCCGCTCACGTTCGCTGTGGATTATGGCAACTGCCGGGGCGGAGAACCCGAGCTATTCCTACAGCTGGCGCCGCGGTGGCACTGGAACGCGAGCGCTGTCACGGCGCCGGGTCTCGCAGCCTGCGACCATAGCTGACGATGGCATCCTTCGGTTCCATAGCCGCCGCATTGAAGCGGAACAAACCTGCTGCGACACCTGCAGAAACGCCCGCTCGACGGTTCAATACCGACGACGTCAGCGTCCAGCTGCAACGGGCGGTCGCCCCGCTGCAGATCGAGAGTCTGTCGCTCCACAACGCGCTGGGCGATCTGATGTGGCGCAATGACGGCGCCTTCGGCGACGACGAACAGGCGGTCGTGCTCGACGCCCTCGACATGTTCGCGATCGACGAACGACGCGAGGATCTGAGACTCAAGCTCGACGACGACCGCAGCGCGCTGTTTTCGATTGCTCGCGATGCCACGCAGGTCATGCGGGGGCTGGCCGTCGTCATCGTCGAGACCCCGCAATCGGATGAGCTGTCGGCCAAATTGAATGGCCCCCGGTTGCAGACGCAGATGCATCGCTTCGCGCAACTGGTGGTCACACCGGCGGGAACACCAATGGCTGCAGCGCGCGGCGCGAATACTGTCGGCGCAGTCGTCTCGACCGGGGAGGTCGACAGCGGCCAGGCGCCGGCGATGGACGATTCAGCGCAGACGCTGCTCGTACCGCGCAGACCGATGACCGCCGAGGAATTCACCGTACGCCCGGACATGACAGTCTCACTGTCCCCCGAGCAGACGAGCGATCTGCTGCGTGGCGTGCAGCCCGCGCAGGCGCAAGAGCCATCGGTCGAGGACATGCTCGCCGCAGCCTCGCCCCAGGGTTTTGGCTCGATGGAGATGATCGAACTCTCCGGCGACGACAGCACGCAGACGGCGTTGCCGCGTGTCGATGCCGTCTCGCCGACTGCGGAAACGCTTATCGCCCACTCACCGACGGCGACCGCCGTGTCGATGGGCGAGATGCAGTTGGAAGCAGAGCAAATCAGCCTGGCGCCATTGGCGTCCGTACCATCGCTGCCGTCACTTTCGCTGCCATCGCTGCCGTCAGCGCCGCTGCTTGCCGCAGCGCCACCTAGGCCAGTGCCAGTCGAACGGCGCGCCAAGCCTGCGCCGGATGCGACGGCCGATGCTCGCAACAGCTCGATCCGCGCGCGGCGCTATACGCGACTGCGGGCTGGTGGTGCGGCACGTCGCTACGAGGTGAAGCCCTCGCCCGATGGGAATTTCAAGGGCGATCTGGCATTGACGACGATGGTCGCGATGCACCTTCAACGCTCCGGCGATCGTTACACCCAGACCCCGACGACATTTACCGTACCGCTGAGCGCCGACTCGGTCGCGCAGAGCGGTTGGGCCGCGAAAGTGCATTCGATGATGAAGCGTGCCGAGCTGCCACGCGGCACACTGGGCTTTTCGCTCTCGCCGGCGATCTGGCGTGATCAGGCGGCCGCGACCGAGCGCTTCGTTGCCGAGTGCGACGCCATCGGCTGCTTCATCGCACTGGATGATTTCTCGTTGTTGCACACCGGGCTGGGGCTGCTGCGCTCGGGTGCCGTCAAATGCCTGAAACTCGATCCGCGCCTGGTGGCGGCGGTCGCCAACGACCGGTTTGCGCACGCGCAGGTCGTAGCTATCCTGCAGGCAGCCCGCGTGCTGGGACTCTATTGCGTCGCAAAACAGGTGACGTCCACCTCGCAGGTCAAATGGCTCACCTCCGCGGGAGTCGAATTCGCCGACGGCGTCGGCCGCGGGGTCGTGATCGCAGCAGCGAAGCGCGAGCCCTCAGAAGTGTGAGCGCAGGCTGCGTCTGACGCTCCCCCGCGCGGCACTATCCCAACCCTATGTCCGCAGTATCCAAGAAGACTCTCGATCCCGCGATGACCCTCGAAGACATCCCGTTGGCTCCGATCGAGCCAGATCCGGATCTCGAGTTCGGGCAGCACGAGACATCGAGCGGCGCTCAACCGGAGCCGCCAGAGTTGCAGCCAGTAGAGCTGGACATGGCGCCGCTCGACGTTTCCTTCGAGAACCAGTTTCGCGAGACCGCCCGGCCCAGCGCGCCACCGTCGGCCGTCGATATCGAGCTGGCGCCCGCCATGGCAGCCGCCTCGACAATCTCCACGGAATCAGTCACGCCAGTTGCTCCGGCCACGTCGGCGACGCCGGAAACACGCATCGATCGCGATTTCGTACTGAAGAACCAGCTGGTCGAGCGCTACCTCGCAGGTCGGCTGCCGTTGCGCGGCGCTCAGGACCTCGAGCGATTCTGCCGCGAAAATCCGCAGCTGCTGGATGAGATCCAGCTGGAGAAGAACATCCACGCGGCGGTAAGGCTGCTCGACAGCAGCGGTCACGCCTCGCCGTGGGAGCAGCCGGCCAAACCCTGGTGGGAGCGTCCGCAGATCCCTGTTGCGGCGGCGGTCGTGGCGGTCGTCTTTGCGTGTCTTGCGCTGGTGTCGCAGTCGCAGCTGAGCGGCCAGCGGCACGCGGTCGAGGTGCTCAAACACCAGATGGCCGACCAGCCGCTCGAGGCCTCCACCACGACGCGACCGATCACCGTGATACCGAGCCGCACGGGCCCCACCAGCGGCAGCCTCGTCACCATCGGCGGCGGCGAAGTACAGATGGCGGACCTGAAGTTCGATGTTTCCTGGACACCGCTGAACTTGTTCCGGGTGACGATCGACCGCGTCGGCCAGGGAAGGGTCGGCATCCTGCACAACGTCCAGCGCGACTCGAACGGCAAGCTCCACATCGAGCTCAACAGCTCCGCGCTCGGACCGGGCGACTATGAGTTCACGATCGACGGATTGAACTGGAAGGGCGAGCCGATCCCGCAAGCCTGGGCCACGATCACCGTCGCTCGCTAGTCATCGCTCGCTAGTCATCGCTCGCCAGGCATTGCCCGACACAGTCAGTAGAGCACTGTGCGCGGTGGCACCCGCACGACCGAGCGCGTGGCGATGGTACCGGCGGCGCCCACGATCAACAGTGACCCGATCACGCCGAGCAACGACAGCGTCCAATCGAACCGGAACTTGAGATCGAGCGAGCGCGCGAGCCACGCGCCACCCGCCGACGAGCCGACGGCCGCCAGCACCCCCGCCAGCGCACCGATCAGCGCGAACTCGACCAGCATGCTGGTGAATATCATGCGACGGTTCGCGCCCAGCACCCGCAGCACCGCTGTCTCGTACAGACGTTCCTCACGGCTCGCCTGCACCGCCGCCAGCAACAGCGTCAGCCCCGCCGCCAGCGTGAACACGAACACGCTCTGTACTGCCGTCACGGCCTTGTCGATGACCGCTCGCACCTGTGCCAGCAGATCCCCGACATTGAAGATCGACACACCGGGGAAATGCTGGACCAGTCGTGCCATCGCGCCGGCACTGGGCTGCAGGAATGCGCTGGTCATATAGGTTCCGGCGGTGGCGTCCAGCAGCCCCGGTGCGAACACGACGAAGAAATTCGGTCGGAAGCTGTCCCACTTGACCTCCCGAAAGCTCGCGACCGTGACATTGAAACTCTCGCCTGCGACGTCGAAGCGCAGGCGATCGCCCAGCTTCAGCCCGAGCGAGTCGCGATACTCCACCGACAGCGACACCAATGCCTTGCCGCGATCGGCGGCGGTCCAAGCATGCCCCGCGACAATACGATTGTCGTCACCGAAATCTTCCGCCCAGCTGAGGTTCTGCTCCCGTTCCGCAAATCGTCGCCCGCGCTGGTCCTGAAACTGCATTTCCGAGGTAGGTTGGTCGTTGATGTCCACCAGGCGTCCGCGGATCACCGGCAACATGCGCGTCACCTGTGCGCCGAGCAGCTGCAGCTCGCGCTCGAAATCATCACGCCGGTCCGAAGCGATATTGACGAAGAAGTAGTTGGGCACATCGGCCGGAAGCGTCGCGCGCCAGTCCACGATCAGATCGTCCCGCAGAATGGCGAGTGCCAGCAGCAGGGTCAGCCCCAGACCGAAGGCGACGATCTGGGTGACGCTTTCGCTACGGCGACGTGCCAGATTGGCGATGCCGTAGCGCCAGGCCGCGCCCGCGGTACTGCGCACGCGGGACGCGAGCCGCACCAGCAACGTACCGCAAAGCGCAAGAACGATGACCGCCGCGCCCACGCCGGCCAGAAACCACGCACTCAGGCGCAGATCGCCCAGTGTGCCGTAGACGACACCCGCGAGCGCCAGCAGCACCGGGAGACCCGCGGCCCACAGGGCCAGCGGCGGTGCCCCTGCGTCCCGGCGCAGAACGCGCAGCGCCGGCACCCGGGTCAGCTGCAGCAACGGCGGCAGCGCCAGCCCCGAGAGGATCGCGACAGCAACGATGAACCCCAGCAGCGCCGGCCACGCGGTCGCCGGCGGCAGGTCGGAGCGCAGGAAGCCCTGCAGGATCCTGACGAGCCACAGCTGCGTGACCCAGCCAACCGCCGCGCCCACGGCACTCGCGACCGCGGCCATCAGCAGCAGCTGCCAGAGATTGACCGCCAGCACGAGACCACGGGAGGCGCCGAGCGTCTTCATCAGCGCGACGACGTCGAGATGGCGTCGTACATAGCTGCGCGCGCTCATCGCGATCGCCACCGCACACAGCAGCACCGACACCAGGCTGGCCAGCGCGAGGAAGCGCGCGGCGCGGCGGCTGGCGTCACCGATCTGCGGGCTTGCGTCGGCGACGCCCGCGACGCGCTCGTGCGCCGACTTGACCGACTCGTGCCAGTGCCGGAATGCATCGAGTTCCCGGGTGGAACCGGCCATCAGCAATGCATATTCCACTCGGCTGCCCGGTTGGATCAGCCGCGTGGATTCCAGGTCGGCCGCATTGATCAGCACCGCCGGCGCCAGCTCGACGAAGGTCGAACTCTGGTCGGGCCGCGAGATCAGGATGCGCGTGACCTTGAAATCGCGCGAACCCACCGTCAACGAACCCCCTACATTGACCGACAGCGCGGCGGCGAGCCTGGAGTCCGGCCATGCCTCACCGGCCGCCGGAATATCGCGGGTAGGTTTGCCTGCGGCGAAGGGATGATCCGCGATCAGCAGCTGGCCACGCAGCGGATAGCCCGCGTCGACGGCACGTACATTGGTCAGCTGATTGGCGTCGCCGTTGAACACCGACGACAGCATGCTGATGAGCGACGAGGTCGACAGTCCCAGCTGCCGGGCCTGCGCCTGCTCGGTGGCCGCAATCGGGGCATCGGACTCCACCCGCAGGTCGGCCGCGAGTACCTCGCTCGCCTGCAGGTTGACGGCATGTCCGATGCGATCGACCAGGAAGCCGACGCCCGTCAGTGCCGCGACAGCGATACTCAGCGACAACCACAGGACCGCCAGTTCTCCGCTACGCCACTCGCGCCGCATGGCGCGCAACGCCAGGCGCAGGCTATGCATGAGTGGCGCGGGAATCGGCCGGTGAGGCGGTCGTGGTCGTGTCATTGCTGCCCCCGAGCAGCGTGCCCGCATCCATCGTGAGCACCCGCGCGCAGCGTTCGGCCAGCGAGTGGTCGTGGGTGACCAGCACCAGCGTCGTCTCGCCACTGTTGAGTTCGAACAGCAGGCGCGCGATGCGCTCGCCAGTGACGGTATCGAGGTTGCCGGTCGGCTCGTCGGCGAACAACACCGCCGGCCGCGCCACGGTCGCGCGAGCCAGCGCCACCCGCTGCTGCTCGCCGCCCGACAGTTGCCGGGCGTAGTGACCCAGGCGCTTGCCGAGCCCGACGCCCGCCAGAACGTCCGCTGCCCGCGATCGCGCATCGGACGCGCCGGCCAGCTCCAGCGGGAGCATCACATTTTCGAGCGCGGTCAGCGACGGCACCAGGTGGAAGGACTGGAACACGAAACCGACATGCTGGGCACGCACACGGGCCCGCCCGTCTTCGTTCATCGCCGTCAGCGTCTGGCCGGCGAGGATGACGTCTCCGGTCGTGGGCAGGTCCAGCCCTGCAAGCAGCGCCAGCAACGTCGATTTGCCGGCGCCGGAGGGGCCGACAAGCGCTACCGACTCGCCCCGCGCGACCGCAAAGGACACTTCGCGTACGATGGTCAGCGGGCCCTCGGGACTGCTAACCTCTTTGCACAAGTTGCGAGCTTCAAGAACGATGTCACGCTTCATGGGCATCCTGCTGGCACTGTGTATTGCGCTGGCGACGCCAAGAACACACGCTGCCGAACAGCAGGCCACCATCCTGGTGTTTGGCGACAGCATCAGCGCCGGCTATGGCATCCGCGTCGAGCAGGGCTGGGTGAACCTGATGGCGCAGAGAATCGCTCAGACAGGTTACGGATTCAAAGTGGTAAACGCCAGCGTCAGCGGCGAAACCACCGCCGGTGGCCTGGGACGCCTGCCGCACGCGCTGGACATCCAGCACCCGCAGATCCTGATACTGGAACTCGGCGGCAACGATGGCCTGCGCAGCCTGCCGCTGAACGGCACCCACGATAATCTGGCGCAGATGATCCGGCTCGCCCAGGACCGCCATATCACCGTGCTGCTGATTGGCATGCGCCTTCCCCCCAATTATGGTGAGCGTTACACAAGCGGTTTTCAAAAGCTGTACGCTGACCTGGCAACGCAGTTCCGCGTGCCGCTCGTGCCCTTTCTGCTGGAGCCGGTCGCTCTGAAGCCGGAGCTGATGCAGGAGGACGGCATCCATCCGACCGGGCCTGCGCAGCCGATGTTGCTCGACACTGTGTGGCCGCGGCTCGAGCCGTTGCTGAAACCGGCCGCACACCATTAATCGGCACGCTGAATAAAACAAAAGGGGGCGCGCGATGGACAGGTTCTGGTTGCGTGAATATCCGGCGGGTGTACCCGCGGACATCGACCCGGATACGTACCCGTCGCTCAAGGCGCTGAGCGAGGAAGCTTTCGAGCGCTACGCTGAGCGCATCGCGTACCTGAGCATGGGCACGTCGCTGACCTACCGTCAGCTGGATAGAAAGTCAGCCGCCTTCGGGGCCTGGCTGCAACACAAGGCGGGCCTGCGACAGGGCGATCGCATCGCGATCATGTTGCCCAATCTGCTGCAATATCCGATCGCGATGTTCGGCGCGCTGCGCGCCGGGCTGACGGTGGTCAATACCAACCCGCTCTACACGCCTTCCGAACTCGAACATCAGCTGCACGACTCCGGTGCGATCGCGATCGTCGTGCTGGAGAACTTCGCGACGACCCTGCAGCAGGTGCTGGCACGCACCAGCGTGCGCTGCGTGATCGTCACCGGCGTCGGCGACCTGCTGAACTGGCCGAAGAGCGCCGTCGTCAACCTAGTGGTGCGGCGCATCCGCCGGCAGGTGCCACGATGGTCGCTGCCGAAGGCGGTGAACTTTCGCGATGTGCTGGCGGCCGGCAAGACATTGTCGCTGCAGCCGGTGACCGTCGATCGCGAGGACATCGCGTACCTGCAATACACCGGTGGCACGACCGGCATCGCCAAGGGCGCGATGCTGACCCACGGCAACATGGTCGCGAACATACTGCAGTCGCGCGCGTGGTTTCAGCAGACGCCGCTGGACCAGATGACGTTCGTCTGTGCGCTGCCGCTCTATCACATCTTCTCGCTGACGGCGAACTGCTGGCTGTTCGCCTCGCTCGGCGGCACCGGTCTGCTGATCGCCAACGCACGCGACTTTGCAGCGTTCGTGCAGGACCTCAAGCGCCATCCACCGATGTTCTTCATGGGCGTCAACACGCTCTTCAACGCACTGATGCACACCGCCGGATTCAACGACATCGATTTCTCGAAGCTCGTCTGCACCATCGCCGGCGGCATGGCGTTGCAGAGCGGCGTCGCGGCGCAGTGGCAGCAGATGACCGGTTGTCGGATCACGCAGGGATGGGGGCTGACCGAAGCCTCGCCGGTCGGCTGTGCCGGTAAGACGAGCGACAAGACTGCACCATTCACCGGTTCGATCGGGCTGCCCGTGCCATCGACCGAGATCTCTATCAGAGACGACGACGGGCGTGAGCTTGCGGTCGGTGAAGTGGGTGAGATATGCCTGCGTGGTCCGCAGGTGATGAAAGGTTACTGGCAGCGACCCGAGGAGACCGCACAGGTGATGCTGCCCGATGGCTGGCTGCGTACCGGCGATATCGGGCGATTCGACGAGCGCGGCTATGTCTTCATCGAAGACCGCAAGAAGGACATGATCATCGTCTCGGGGTTCAAGGTGTACCCGAACGAAGTCGAGGACATCGTCGGCAAGTGCCCTGGCGTGCTGGAGGTAGCGGCGGTCGCGCAGGAAGATGCGCATTCCGGCGAGGTCGTGGCGCTCTACGTCGTGAAGAAGGACCCATCACTGACCGAAGATGCCGTGCGCAAATACGCGCATGACCATCTGACCAACTACAAGCGGCCGCATCGCATCATCTTCCGGGACGATTTGCCGAAGACCAACGTCGGCAAGGTGCTGCGCCGCGAACTGCGCGACGAACTGGCGAAGCAGAGCGCCCAGGCAGCGGATCGGCCGGGCACAGCAGAACGCTAGGTGCGTTCGGCCGGATCGAACAGGCGGCTGTACTCGCCGATCGCGTAGCGATCGGTCATGCCGGCGATATAGTCGGCGACGATTCGCGCCCGGCCATGCGTACCTTCGCGCGCCTCGAGTTGCCGCGCGAATTCAAAATATTCTCCCGGCATCAGGCGCGGCTCCCCCATGAACGCCGCGTACAGTTCCCGCACCACGCGCTGAGCCTTCGTGGTCATGCGCAGCACACGCTGATGCCGATAGACGTGGTCGCGCAGGAACACTTTGAGCTGTTGTGTCTGCTCACTCATCGGCTCGCTCATGCCGATCAGCGGCTGACCGAGCTTGCGCACCGCATCGATATCCGCCGGCTGTGCCGCCTCCAGTCTTGCAGCAGAAGATTGGATCACATCGATCACGACCTGATTAATGAGGCGGCGGACGGTCTCGTGCACGCGCCGCCGTCCCTGCAGATCGGGATAGAGCCTTTGAACCTGCTCGAAGTGTGGTCCCACCAGTGGCACCTGAGCGGCGTCTTCGATCGTGATCAATCCCGCGCGGATGCCGTCGTCGACATCGTGATTGTTGTAGGCGATCTCGTCGGCCAGGTTCGCCAGCTGCGCCTCGAGTCCCGGCTGCTGCCGCAGCAGGAAGCGTTCGCCGATATCACCGAGCAAACGTGCTTTCGACACGGCACAGTGTTTGAGGATCCCCTCCCGGCATTCGAAGGTCAGATTCAGTCCCGGGAAGGATGCGTAGCTCTCTTCCAATTCGTCCACGGTGCGCAGCGACTGCAGATTGTGTTCGAAACCGCCGTGCTCGCGCATGCATTCGTTCAGCGCGTCCTGCCCCGCATGACCGAAGGGTGTGTGCCCCAGATCGTGCGCCAGCGAGATCGCCTCGGTCAGACTCTCGTTCAAATGCAGGGCGCGCGCGATCGAGCGGGCTATCTGTGCAACCTCGATCGAATGCGTCACCCGGGTCCGGAACAGATCGCCCTCGTGATTGACGAAAACCTGGGTCTTGTACGCGAGCCGTCGAAATGCGCTCGAATGAATGATCCTGTCCCGATCGCGCTGGTACTCGCTGCGGTAGAGGGGCGCGCTCTCGGGAAAGCGCCGCCCGCGAGAGTTGTCTTCGCGTGCCGCGTAAGGAGCAAGCGCCGTGTCGCCGTCATGGCTGGCATCCTGGCTCATCCGAAGTGCGCCGAAAGAGTGGACTGAAGCGCGTCATCCGGATAGTCACCCGTGATGACCGCCTGCCCCAATCGCTGCAGCAGGATCAGCCGGATCCGGCCACTCTGTACCTTCTTATCGACCTTCATGTAATCGAGCGCACGCGCCGCGCCGATGCGCGGTGCTTCGACTGGGAGCCCCGCGCGCTCCAGCAGCCGCCGGAGCCGCTCGACCACCTGCGGCTCGATCACCTGCATGCGAGCCGACATATCGGCCGCTATCAGCATACCGGTGCCCACCGCTTCGCCATGCAGCCAGTCGACGTAACCGGTGGCCGATTCGATCGCGTGACCGAAGGTATGGCCGAGATTCAGCAGCGCGCGCTCGCCATGCTCGCGTTCGTCGCGGCCGACCATCTCGGCCTTGATCTGACAGGAGCGGTGGATGGCGTGGGTCAACGCAGGCGCCGAACGCTCGAGCAGCGCGCCCAGATTGTCTTCGAGCCAGGCGAAGAAAGCGGCGTCCTGGATGAGACCGTATTTGATGATCTCGGCCAGCCCCGCACGCAGTTCGCGCGGCGCCAGCGTCTGCAGCGTATCGGTGTCGGCCAGCACCGCGGCGGGCTGGTGGAACGCACCGATCATGTTCTTCGCGCCGGGGTGATTGACGGCGGTCTTGCCGCCGACCGATGAATCGACCTGTGCCAGGAGCGTCGTGGGCACCTGCACCAGTGCGATGCCGCGCTGATAACAGGCTGCGACGAAACCCGCGAGGTCGCCGACCACGCCGCCGCCGAGGGCCACGATGACGGCATCGCGCGCGACGCGATTGGCAACCAGCACGTCGAATACGCGGCTCGCGGTCGCCAGCGACTTGTGCTGCTCACCGTCCGGCAGTACGACCTCGACGAAACGGCGGCCCGGCAACGATGCCTTGAAGCGCTCGGCATACAGGGGAGCCACGATGGAATTGCTGATCAGCACCAGGTCGCGGCCCGGAATGCGCTCATCCAGCGTCGATCGGGCGTCCAGCAGCCCTGGACCGATCAGAATCGGATACGAACGGTCGGCCAGTGCAACGGTCAGTTCAAGTGTCGGGGTCTGCACGGCAGGCAGTATAGCTCTCCGCCTGTGACCGTATCGCGGCCCGGTAGTCCCGCACGATCCATTCCGCGACGACGTTGACCCGCTGTCGATCGGTATTCACCCGCAGATCGGCGATCTCGAGGTACAGCGGCTCACGCACGCGCATCAGTTCCTCGAGACGCCGGCCCGGGTCGGTACCGTGAAGCATCGGCCGGTGCCGGGTGCGCCCTGCCCGCTCGGTCTGCTGTGCCACGGAGGTCTCGAGGTAGGCCACACAGCCGCGCGCCGCCAGCACCCGGCGGCTGTCGGCGTCCGTCACCGCGCCACCGCCGGTGGACAGCACAATCCCCGGACGCTGCGTCAATTCCTCGATGATGTCGTGTTCGCGCCGCCGGAACCCGGCCTCGCCTTCGCGCTCGAAAATCAGCGGGATGTCGGCACCGCTGCGACGCTCGATCTCATGATCGCTGTCCCAGAACGGCAGACACAGCAGGCGCGACAGCGAACGCCCGACGGCGGTCTTGCCGGAACCCATCGGCCCGATCAGAAAGATATTTTGCTTGCCCAGCATTGCCGCCCGCCGCCGCTTGATTCCGCTCCCTTCCCACGGGAGACATCATAACGAGGCGGGGGGAGACAGCGCCAACGCGGCCGCCTGAGCGGCCAAGCTCATTGTCAGTGCCAGCAGTCGAGTGTTGTGTCCGTACCCGCGCCGGAGACGTTGTCGCTCGCCGCTTGTTTGCCGGTGTTATCGACGCTGAAGTACTGGCATGGGGTGTCCTGCAGCTGAGGCGATGCGGCCACCGGCGTCGCGTACGCGGTAAAGGATGTGCCGATTCCCGCGACACCCGCCACGACCGTGGCCTGGTAGTAGCCGCCGCCGACGACCTGTCCGGAAGCACCGGCATAGCCGAGCTGCGTCATATCCGCCGTATAGCTATTCGTCGACGAATAGACGCGTTCCTCTCTGCCGGCCAGGTCGAGCACGGCCGTGCGTGCGTCAGTCCGTCGTCCCTTGCGTACCTGTGCCTGATACAGCGGGAGCGCTATCGCGGCAAGTATGCCGATGATTGCTACCGTGACCATCAGCTCGATCAGCGTGAAGCCCGCGATTTTGAATGTAGGTTTGCGCATGCTGATACTCCGGGTTAGCGCATCTGCTTCCAGGTAATGCGGTAGGTGTCGAGGTTGACCGGCGGATTGATCGCCACGGTAGTACCCTGCCCGCTATCGGTCTGCATGACGAGCCACGTGTGACCTTCGGACTGCGAATCGGTCACTACCGCCGAGGTACCTGATCCATTGGTCGGGAGACCTATCGTGTCGTTGCTATAGTTCTGGAAGTAACCCGAACCCGGTGTTCCGGTAAGCATCGATACGGCGTAGCTTGCGCCGCCGTCGCCAACGATCTTACAGCTCAGCAGTGTGCTCTTGGCTGGCGTCAGCGAGTTCACGTCGAACATGCCGGCCTGGAACTGGGGCTGGAATACGATCTGCTCCTGCGAGTCCGGCAGGTCGATCTCCCAGCCGAATTTGGCGCCCGTGCAACTGGCAGGCGTCGGCCAGATCACGGCTGCCGGATTCAGCTCGTGCCGCACACCGCTGGCGTCCTCGAAGACAGTCTGATTCACGACATTGTTCGACGTCAGCGTGAGGCCGGCGACGCAGCTCGTCTCCTTGGCATAGGACAGCGTCGCATACGGCAGGGCCGGATTCAGATTGTTCCAGCCATCCATGTCCCAGTCCCAGAATCCGTACATCGACTGTGTGCCTGTCTGGTAGCTAGTGCCGTTGGTGTTGGTAAGGGGATACTTTTCGCCCGTACCGAACGCAACCATTATCTGTGGAGAGGCCTGACTGCCGGGGCCGCTCGCCGCCACGACGCGCGTGGTGAGGGGCTGTCCCGACTGGGTCTTGAACATAGGCAGCAGCGGATTGAGCGACCAGGCCAGCGATGTCTGGGTCTGGGTCGGAGGCGCCGAACCCGCGGCCAGGGTCGGCGGCGTGATCGACGTCAGATCGAAGCGCCAGACGTGACCCTTGATATCCGTGCCATACACGTAGTCGACGATGCTGTCGTTGTCGAGATCAGCACCGGCGACCGACGTCATACCATTGCCGCCGCTGCTCCCCGTGCTCAGATAGTAGACGACCGGCGCCAATGGCGCTGAGATGGTCGATTGGGGAATCGTCAGGATGTAGATACCGGCGTCGCCGCTGGCACTATTGATGCCGTTGCCGAAGATGATGCCCCATGTTCCGTTGTGAAGACGGCGGATGATGGGGGCATTGGTGATCTGTCCCAGGTTGACACCGCAGCTCGTCGGTATGTCGGTACAAGTGAGCGAACTCGGCGTCCACTCGCCCATCACCAGAGCCTTGGCGTTACTTTCAGAGAAAGAACCTGGATTGGTGACATCGAGTGCATAGATGCCGGCACCGCCATATCCCAGTGTGCCCACGAGCCACGTGTGCCACAGGCCGTTATAGAACACATCGCCGGTGACCGGCGTCGAATCCACGAAATAGTTGTGGCCGTACTGCGTATTGGAGAAGTCCAAAGCGGCCTGCACGCAGGCCGGCGCGGACCCGTTCATCGGAACCGCGCCGTGAATTTCCTGAACCTCGGTCGGCAATGCATTGAGGCTGCTGCAGTTGTTGGCAGCGGCCGCGGTGGAGGCCGCCGCCGTCGTGGCGCTGGAAATCACCGATCCCGGCATATAGGCCATGAGTTCGTAGCCGTCGTTCGGAACAGCGCCCGTCAGCTGACCGGTGATGTCGACCGCTCCTGCGCGAAAGCCGTGCACCATGCCGTCATTCGAGCCAACGTAGACAACGTTCGGCCGTGACTGTTGCGCCGCGATGTAGCTGGCGTAACTCTGAGCAGTGGTTGCATTTTCCGGATAGGGATTCGCGGGCAGTATCGAATGAGCTCGATCGCGCCAGGCCTTTGGTATGACGCCAAGCGGCGGTCCGACCCAGACAGGGCTCGAATCGATGATATCCCCGAGCACGTTGTCGCGGTCGCGGAAGAGTCCGTGTCCGTACGGGTCCACTTCCTGAGTTCGATCACCGCGCAGGTAGTTGAGCCGGCACGCAGGAGCACAGAGCGCGGCTGCGACCGCCCCTCCCGCCAGCGAGCTGTCGAGCGTCGTCAACGCGGCCTGCTGCGTAGAGTTGAGCGAGTTCATCTGGAACGCCACGCCCTTGCCTCCATCCCACGACAGTATCCGCCGTGAGACGGGCTGCTCGAGCGTCGCGGCCTTTCCGGTCGGGCACTCGCTGGCCGTCTCCCCGGTCAGCACGCATGAACCGTCCCACGTCGGTGCCGACGCGAAGGTCAGTACCGGCGTACTGGGGTTGGATTCGTCGAGAACCAGCTGCCATGCCTGAACGTTGCCGGTCCAGTCGTTCGGATTGTAGAGCGAGAAGAACACCTGGCTGGTTGGATTGAGCGCCGCGCCCTGACGCTGTGCGGTCGCCGCCGAACTCGCCGCCTGGGTGGCGGGTGCGGCCTGGAAACACAGGATTTCATGGATGTTGTTGGCACCACCGGTGGAACCTGCGAAGCCGAAATACAAGTTATTCGGTAGCGGGTCGGTAGGATTGATGGTACTCACCGCCTGATTCTGCAGCACGTAGGTATAGGCGCCCCCGTTATAGCTGTACTGGAGACTCAGCAGACCATTGGACGTGATCTTCAACCGGTAGTAGATGGGCGCCACCTCGGCGGCCACGCGTGCGATACCGCCGCTTGAGTATTCGTTGGCGATTTTGACGCCGGACAACACCGTGTAACCGTTGGGGACCGTCGGGTAATCCTCGACCGCCAGGTTGGTCTGAGTCTTGAGATTGAGCGTGGCTGCGCTCGTGACCTTCGAATAGTCCCAGATCTTGCCGGTGCGGCAGGTGTCGTACAGCGCCCAGTCAGCGGCGGTGCCGGGGGTGACGCCATCGTTCCACGTGGCGTTGCCGTTCGGCAGCGTCACGTAGATCGTCTTGAGATTCGCCGGGTAGTACATGGCGTGGTTGGTCGTCAGATCAGTGAAGTTGACGCTGCCGGCGCCTCGCAGACCGATGCGATTCGCCTGGAGCCCCGGTCCCGAATTGGTGTTGTCACCGGGGTTCAGGAAGTTGCCGTATTCATCGATACCCAGTCCGAGATAGCCAGCGAGTATTCCGGTGTATCCAGGGTTGCTGTTGGAACAGGTGTATCCGAGACTGCCGCCGTATGAACCGGCACCCTGCGGCGTAAATTTGGTTCCATCGAGCAGGAAGAAGCTCATGCCGTCCGCGCCGTCGCCGCCGGAGATCGGCAGGTTATAACCAGGGTCCGATATGTTGTTATTGTTGCCGGATCCGCCATTGCCGCTGCTGTTACCGCGATAGCTGATCGTCGCAAACGTGATGTTCAATCCATTGACGGTCGTCAAGGGCTTTGCGGAGATGATGGCACCGTTCTGGTTGAATCCACCCGGCGAACCGTTGGTGAAGCGCAGCGCGCCCTGCCCGCCCGGGTCGGGCAGTGTCTGGTTGCCGCTGGTATCCCCATTGACGCCACCGGTCAGGTTCTCCTTGTAGTACGAATTCCTGATGGTGGTGCAACCGGGGATCACACCTGGGTTACCGGCCGCGCTGGCGGTCGACGCGGTCAGACACGCGCCGTTGTAGAAATACCATTGATTCTGTGTCGTGGCGCCCGTGAAGTCCTCTTTGAGCAGCGTCACCCCCTGCGCGTGGCAAAGCGATGAGCACAGCGTCACCAGGCAGGCTGAAATCGAGACCAGTAGCTTTTGATTCATGACAGGAACTCCGGACAGATCAACCGCCACCACCATTGGTGCTGGCGGTGAGACCATTCCATTTGGACTTGACCAGATAGGTGCTCTCTACGACCGCAACGGTAGCGTTCGTAGTGGCATAGCTCCACGCGTCGACCTGGTATAGCTCACCCCAGCCGAAGCCTGAAGCGCCGAGGTCATAGATATAGAACTGCGGGGCCTGAGCAAATTGATTTGCGCCAACGGCACCGTATGACGTGATGGTCGGCGCGTTGTACGCGAAGTAGTTAGCCCACGGCACACTCAGCACCTGCGCCTGGCTCATCTGATTGGAGCAGATCTGGACATCGGACGCCTTGGTGACCGAGACCGCGCCAGCGCACGGAAGGACCACCGGAGTCGTCGTCGTCAGCAGCGATAGCCAGGTCTCCGCATACTGTTCCGCGCTGATGGCGCTGTGGAGCGCGCGCTGCTTCTCGCGAACATTGCCGGCGATCTTGTCCTGCAGACCGTAGCTGCGGAACATGCTCAGGGCAAAGATGGTCATCACCATCAGCAGCAGCATCGTGGAGATCAAAACGACGCCGCGTTGCCGGTCACGGGACGTGGCTTCGGCGGCCGTGTCATTGCAGTGAAACACTAGGTCGTCACTCCTGCGCGCGTCATGACTCCGATGGTCCGGATGATGTCGATCGTCTTCGACTGCCCTAGCTGCGTGTTCGGTGGATAGGCCAGCGGATTGGCGAACGTGAGGGTGACCTGCACCGACGTCACGTTCATCCAGTCGGTCCCGGCCATCTGGTCGGCGGTCTTGTACTGCGTCACATCGTGCGTCGTGACGGCGCCCGTGTCATTGATTCCGTATCGAATCTGCATGTCGGTCACGCCGGTGACCAGTATTACCGGTGGCTGCGCACCGGCACTCGTCTCGACGGTACACGTCAGCTGTCCATCCATCGGATGCTGCGCATCCGGCGGCGGAACGATGGCAAACGTGTTGGTGAACGCGGTCATCGCGCCGGTGTTCTGTTGCCCTGCGCAGGTGAGCACCGTGTCCTGGTTCGCCAGCGAATACTGCGCGCCGATCGTCGCCGCCTGCGTACCCACTATCTGCGGCGTTCCATACAGAGGTTGGCCGGCGGCGGTGAAGCTGCCGATAGGCGGCATATCGTCGGTCGCGCCATGAACGGTCGGGTCCGGGAAGTATCCGGCCTGCTGAATGACGTCATTCATGATGGATAGTGCAAAGCGCTGGTTGTCCTGGAGCTGCGCGAGAGCGCTCTGATTGCTGTAGGTCGTCTTGTTGTTCTGCGTCATGGTCACCAAGCCAAACAGCAGAAAAACAGCGATCAGCAGCGCTACCAGGATCTCGACCAGTGTGAAACCGGACTGACGACTTCGCATGATCAGGGCACCACGTTGAGGATATAAGTGGGCCGCGCGATGGTGGCCGCACCTGCGACAGGCTGCACCTGCTGCTGACTGGAATTGACTATCTGCTCCGTCCAGTCGATCGTGATGGTACAGGCATTTGGTCCGGGCGCGCCCGACGTGCACTGGACGGTCTCGCTGGCGTTCGGCAGATTGGCATTCAACGAAAAGACCCACTTGTACACGTCGTAGCCCGCGACCTGGGGGGCCGAGCATACCGTCGGCGCTTCGCACACCTCGCCGCCCGCCATCACGACGGTACCGCCGGGGGTGTTCGTCTGGGTCGCCGAATTATAGGTATTGGTGAAAACGGTACCGAGCTGAGAAGCCCAGAACGAACGATTGGCGTGCATCGCGGCGGCCAGGCTGGTCGCCTGCAACGCTGCCAGCGAGCGCATCCTCGCGACGCCCGTGTTGGACAACGCCAGTCCCTGCAGCTTGGCGACGCCGAGCATGCCGACGGCAATGACGAGCAGTGCCACCAAGACTTCGATCAGCGTGAATCCGCCCGCACGGCGGCGCACGGACGAACGGTCGTCTGCCTGACGGCTCATGTGCATGTCGTCGCCCCCACCGTAATGCCCTGGCGCACCACTGCGAGGTAGCCGGTCGGGTTGAGGGCGAGACAGCGGGTGAACTGCGCGTCGCCAGCGGCGTCGTGCAAGGTGAACATTGTGGCTGCTACGGTCAGCCCACTCGCGAAGCCATCGCGGTTGAACGCCACGATCGCCACGGGGCCGGTAAAGGTGTCCGCGCCATTGTTGATGGCAGATAGCGGTTTCTGAGCACGCAAGATCGACCCGGCCGCGCCGCCAGGTTGGCCGGTATTGTTAGGATCGGAGAACACAATCCAGCCACCTGCCCAGCCGGCGCCGCCCGCCTGGCAGCTGCTTTCGGTCGCGTCCGCCTCACAGATCGAAACCTGCTGTCCTTCGCGAATCGCTTCGACGCGCGCGAACTGCATGTCGCCGAGAAGCGCATTCGCTTCGCTCGACATGCGATTAGTGGTACCGATGTACTTGAACGACGGCACCGCGACCGAAGCCACGATCCCGACGATCGCGATCGTCGCCATCAGTTCGAGGAGACTGAAGCCCGATGTTCTTTCCCGCCCTTTCATACTCCCTACCTTAGTCAGCCGAACTTGCGCGAATCTGGCGATCTGGCGCCGCGTGACCGAAATGCGATCTGGATCACAGTCCGCTTCGGGTGGCTGCCGGAAATCGTATCCGCATCAGGCATCCCAGTTCGTGAACCGCGTCGTGAACCGCCGGAGAAATCGTAAAATCGGCCCGGTGCAGCCGGGCAATCTCCTCGACGATGGCCAGGCCAAGGCCCGCGCCGGTGCCAGGCGAAGCCGGGGAACGATAGAAACGCTCCTTGACGCGGTGCCGGTCCGCGACCGGAATCCCGGGCCCGTTATCCTCCACCTCGAGTACCGCGTGGACATCGTCCCCATAGCAACGCACGGTAACCCGCCCTCCGTCCGGCGTGTACTTCAACGCATTGTCGATCAAATTTCCCAGCAGATCTTCCAGTAACCAGACGTTACCCATGACCTGCGCGGGCTTCGCGTCGGCGCCCAGATCGATGCGCCGCTCGTCGGCGCGGCCAAGATGACGCAGCACCAAGGTTTCGGCGAGATCAGGCAGTGCGACGGGCTCGAACTTCTCCTGCATGGCCGATACGGGGTCGGCACGCATCAGCGACAGCAATTGGTTGGCGGTGTGCGACAGCCGCCGGATGCCGGATTGCAGATTTCTCAATTGCGGTGCGATGGCGCTCGAGCGTTGGTCGGCAACGAGCAGTTCGAGCTGGGCCATGATGCCCGCAACGGGCGTACGCAGCTGATGAGCGGCGTCCGCGACGAATCGCTGCTGGGCACCCGCTGCTTCCTGCAGTAGTTCGACCGCGCGGTTGAAACTGACGACGACCGATCGCAGTTCGCCCGGCACGTGCACCTCGTCGAGCCTGTACATGGCATTGAGGGTCTGGGCGGATTCGGCCTGATCGCTTAAGGCCTCCAGCGGCTTCAGACCATAGTAGACCGCCGTCCACATGAGCAGCAGCGTCAGATCGAGCTCTACAAAGTCCACCAGCAGCTTGCCGTAGAGCATCAGCCGCTGTGTACGCTGCCGCCTATCCTGTGGTTCGGCCACCGTGATCAGCGCGGTTCCGGCGACAGTCGCTACCCGCATGCTGGCAGTGCGCAGCGCCTGGTCCTTATATGAGCGGTTCGCGAAGGCGACCTGACCGGAAATGGGTCTGACAGCGGCAACGGGCAGCGCGACATTGCCGGCCACGAGCCGACCGCCCGCGTCGATGCGATAAAGAGTGGGGTCGGGCATCGGGCCCGAGCCAGAATCGGCGGCCGATGCACGAATCGTCGGGTCGAACTGCAAGGTGCCATCGACCACGCGAAGGCAGGCCGCCAGGGCCAGCGTCGAACTGGCGAGCGCCTGGTCATAGGCGTCGCGCGTACTGACGGCAGCTACCCAATAGTCGGCAGCGCCACCGAGGATCATCAGCAACGTCAGAGCCGGCAGCAGCGTCAGCAGGAGACGCCGCCGCAATGTCATCATGACGGGCGATCCTTACCCTCTTTTGGCCGATACTCTTCCAATCGGTATCCCAGTCCGCGCACCGTTCGAATGGACGCCGCGGAGCCCAGTTTGGATCTCAATCGTGATACGTGCGTCTCGACCGCATTAGCCGTCAGGTCCTGATCCCACCCCGACAATGCGCCGACCAGCCGCTCCTTGCTGACGACACGCCCGAGACTGTGCGCCAACGCTTCCAGCACGGTCCATTCGCGCCTGGTCAGCTCCACCGGACTGCCGTCGATTTGAAGTTGGTGCCCGAGGAGATCGACTTCGGCGCCACCGACGCGCACAGCGCCTGCGGGTGCCTGATTCGAGCGGCGGATGAGTGCATTACAGCGCGCCGCGAGTTCTGCCTGCTCGAATGGCTTCATGACGAAGTCGTCTGCGCCCAGATCGAACGCGCGTATCTTGTCCTGTAACGTCAGGCGCGCCGTCAGAACGAGTACCGGAATCGTACGTCCGCGTTTGCGAAGCCTACCGAGGACATTCAGCCCGTCGTCGTCCGGCAGGCCCAGATCGAGGATCGCAAGATCGAAGTGCTCGCTGGCCAGTGCCTGCTCTGCCACCCTCGCGTTGGCCGCATGATCGACCGCGAAATTAGCGAGGGAGAGCCCTCGCACGATGGCATCCGCCAGCATCGCATCGTCTTCGACCAGCAACACGCGCATGCTTCGACGTCACGGTCTGGGTGAGTCCACTGGCCGCCGGCCGAACTGATTTGCCTTAGTGGACCGTCACACTGATAGAGGCTGTCGTTACCGAGTGCGTGCCCGGCGAAGTCACTGCAATGGTGATAGTCCCCGCTCCGGCCGTCGATGCGGCGTTGAGCCCTACGCCCAACGCCCCTTCTGGATAGTTCGAATCCGTAGCCACGCCGCTGCGGCACCCGACTGTGTAATTGGCGTCCGAACCCGTAATCGAGCCGACGGCGGTGTCGGCTGTCACCACGATAGTCGTACCGGCAGCCATCGGGTTGCCATTGCCGTCCGCCACCGCGAATTGAATGGTCCCGGAAGAGGTCGCCGCGATTGACAGACCGGACTGTGTCGTTCCAGTAAAGCCCGATTGCGATGCAGGCGCGGTGATGTTGGCACCGGACGTCGACATAATGATCAGGTTCTGCGCGCCGATCGCGAGGGAATTGGTAGTGCAGGTCCCGTTGGCGCCTGTCGTGCAGGTGATGCCATTGAAGACGCCGTCCGGTCCGTCGTACTGATGGCTATTGTTGAAGTCGAGAAAGTATTCCACTCCGGTGTCATAAGCACCGTTCTCATTGTCGTCGCGATAGGGTTCGCCCAGATCCGTGAAGCTTTCGTTGTTGTCGAAGTATCCATTGCCATTGCCGTCAACGAAGGATTCTTCGCCGATGGCAGTGGCCAGAATAACCGAACGGCCATTCCGTTTGGATGGCGGCGACCCTGTCGTAAGCGGTCGGGGCGCCGCGCTAGTCCAGATAGCACTGCAGGTCCCATCTTCAGCGCCGGTGGCGGACGGCGTCTGACAGGAGCCGGCGATGTGGCCGCCTGCGGTGGTGAAAGCAACCGCGGTACCGTCCGGAGCAGGATTGTGGTATCGATCCGCCAATCGGGCGGTGATCGGCACCGTTACACCATCGGTGTTGTAAGCCTCGACGTTCGGGCAGGCGAAAGGCGAAGGCGTGGTATTCGGCGGATAGGTAGGCGCTCCGACGGAAATATCGAATGCATCGGCCGTCGGCAGGCCCGTTGTAACAGTCAGTAGTCCCGACTGGGTACTGAGTGCCGGTGATGCGGTCGACGCAATGACCCGTACCGAGGTGTGCTGTGTGCCCGAGCTGACGGTGACGTGGACCGTACCATCGCTCGCCGACGTCGGCAGATTGTTCGGGTCATAGGATGCCAGCGAGATGCCACCGACGGAGGTGCTGAGCGCGAACGATACCTGAGCACCCGGACGCGCGTTCCCGCTCTGATCGACTACCTTGAAGGTCACGTCGGAGGTTTCCGCCAGGCCGGTGCCTTTGAGACCAATATTCAAGGGCGACGCCGTGACGAACTGAATGGAGCCTACCGTTGCCTGAGCCACGGTGATGGTACCGCTGGCTGCCAGCGACTGACCATTGACGACGGCCGATGCAGAAATCGCGTCCGCGCCGCCGCAGCCCCTGGCCGTGTAAGTCACCGTCGCCGTACCCGTCGTCGTGATGACTGAATTAGCCGTTTGACCCACAACGGTTGGACTCTGCGGTGCAACGCTCGCCAATCCGTTGGCAATACAGGACGAACTCAACGTGATCGTAACCGCCGTACCCGCGTACAGCGACCCGTTCTGGTCGACGACCGAGAGAGTCAAATCAGCAGTGCCACCGGCCGAAAGGCTGTTGCCGTCCGCCACGCCGGTAATACCGATGACGCCCTTCTGAAAGGTCGATCCGGATGGACCGGAGCCCAGCGAGTAGCTGGTCGTAGTCGCGCCACTGGAGGTGCTCGACGTCCCCGAACTGGACGCGCCCGAACTAGACGTCCCCGAACTGCTCGTCGTTCCACTGCTGCTGGCCGAGAACGAGGTGGGCGAGTCATTGCCTCCGCATGCCGCGAGCGCTATGGCGCTCAGCGCCATCAAAAAAATGTTGGTACGCATCTTATTCATCTAAAAATCCCTCTGCGCGTGCTCGCATGAGCCGCATAGATCATCAATTCAGGGCCACACCTTCACGCAGGATCCTTGGCGTCACGAATATCAACAGCTCTTCTTTGTTGTTGGTATCCGTAGAATTCTTGAACAGGTTGCCCAGGATCGGAATGTCTCCCAGGAACGGCACCTTGTCCTGCTGCAGCGTCTGATTGGTCGTCAGAATGCCGCCGAGTACGACCGTCTGACCGTCGCCCAGCACAACCTGCGTTTCGACCGCCCGGGTGTTGATGGCGGGCACGTTGACGCCGCCCGAGGCCACTACGTTTTGACCGACGCTGTCATCCGAAACGTTGAGATCCAGGATGATGCGGTTGTCAGGCGTGATAAGCGGCTTAACCTTCATCGACAACACCGCTTTCTTGAACTCGATCGTGGTCGCGCCGCTCGATGCTGATTCCTGGTACGGAATCTCGACGCCCTGCTCGATCGTGGCTTCCTTCTGGTTGGCCGTGACGACACGCGGCGACGCAACTACGGTGCCACGGTTCTCGGTTTGCGCCGCCGAAAGCTCCAGGTCGACCAGGAAATCCGATCCCAGGATACCGAACGCAATGCTGCCAGCCGGATTGGCGACCGGCAGATTGACGTTATAGCGATTGGTCGCCCCAGGAATGCTGGTGCCGGTCGGGATGGCGACGGGATAGACGCTGCCACTCGAAGCAAGGTTACTGAGAGCGGAGCTCACGCCCGTGTCGACGCCCGCGGCCGTACCGGTGGTCTCCAATAAGCCATTGGTGCCGTTGTGACGCGTAGCGGTCACGCCGAACCTCGCGCCCAGATCGCGCTCGAAGTCGTTCGTCACGACGACGACGCGTGTCTCGATCAATACCTGCTTGACTGGTATATCCAGAGTTGCCACCAGCCGGCGCACTTCGACGATTCGATCAGCAGTGTCGGACAAGAGCAATGTATTGGTGCGATCATCGACCGTCACGCTACCGCGGCCGGATAGAACCGAGTTCGTGCCGGAGCTAGACCCGCCGCCGCCAGCGCCCGGGGTGGCGCCCTTCAGCAGCATCGCGATATCGGTCGCCTTAGCGTAGTTGACCTGCAGGTACTCGGTCCGCAGCGGCTCGAGCGCCCGGATTTCCTTCTTTGCCGATAGATCCGCTTTCTCTCGCGCCGCCAGTTCCTCGGCCGGCGCCACGATGATGACATTGCCGTCCTGGCGCTTGTCCAGGCCTTTGGTTCGGAGAACGATGTCCAGCGCTTGATCCCAGGGCACGTTCTGCAGACGCAGGGTCAGGTTGCCGTTGACACTGTCGCTGACGACAATGTTCTGGCCACTGGCGTCAGCCAGTAGCTGCAACACCGCGCGAACCTCGATGTCCTGGAAATTCAGGGTCAGGTGCTCACCGTGATATTCCTTTTTCCCATCGGCTGGGTTCGCTTCCACGACCTTTCGCGCCGGCGAGACTTCGACGACATACTGATCGTCGGTCTGATACGCCAGCTGTTCGAAATCACCGGTGGCGTCGATGGTGATGTGCGTATCGTTGCCATCGCGGCTCGCGGTGAATCCCGTGATCGGCGTACCGAAGTCGAGGGCATCGTAGCGGCGGCTAAGCTTCTTCGGCAGGTCGGTGCCGGTAAAGGTCAGAAGGATTTGTGTACCCTCCTGCTTCAGATCGATCGGCGTGCGCGGGTCGGACAGGCGCACCACCAGGCGGCCGCCGCCGCTCTCGCTGCGACGGAAGTCGATGTTCTTGATCGAGCGGCCGCCCGAGGCGGCCATCGGCTGAGACGATGCGCCAGCGGCATCCGCGGCGCTGTTCTTAGAGGCGCTCGCCACAGGCGGCGCAGCGCGATTGGCATTCCCACCTACCGTGAGAACGATATCGTTACCGTTGATGCTGGTCTGATATGTCATCGGCGTATCGAGGTTCAGCACCACGCGCGAACGGCCGTTGGCCTCCGCCGCGAGCACCGTATCGATGCCGCCGTTGCCGACGTCGATGCGCCGCGACGTCAGCGCCAGCGAAGTATTGGGCAGATCGAGCGACAGCCGTGCTGGCTTGTCGATCGTGAACACCTGTGGCTGCGGCGCCGGGCCGGACAGATGCAGTGTCAGCTGCATCTGGCTGCCCGAGACCTGCTGCACGTCGATCGATTGCAGCGAGACCGGTGCGTTGGCTGCATGGACGCCCAGTGCCGTCAGCATGGCCGTGGCACAAACCAGGGCCATGCCGATGGTGCGTGCGCGCAGGGTGAGGTGGATGGACCGTTTCATTCGATTTGTCTCCCTACCGATCATTCGTTCAGCGCCAATCCAGCGGGCCGCTCGATATAACCGCCCAGGCCGTCCGGAATGATCTCTATCAATGCAATCTTTGCAGCAGTGATGTCGGTGATCTTGCCGTCATTGGTACCGATATGTTCACCGACCGTCACACGATGGACGCGTCCATCCTTCGTCTGAACCAGCCCGAAGTGATTGGTGCCGAGGTTCAGCGTCCCCACCATCTTCAGGGTGTCCAATGAAAACTGTTCGAGGTACTCGCGGTTACGATGGTTGTCGGGACGCAGATTGGCGTTCGCACCGCCGGAACCGCCAGGCACGAAGGGCGAGCGCAGCTCCTGATCGGCATACGCGTACGCTTCGTACGGCTTTATCTCGGGAAGCGGTTCGACACGACCGCCAGGCTCGTGCTTGGTCGCCTCGATAAATCGCGAGAGATCGGCGTCACGGCCACTGCAGCCAGCCAGCGTGCCGACCACGATGGTCGCGCAGGCCAGCAGCAGCGTCTTACCGACGTCATTGTTTGGTGCAGTCATGCTGTTAGCTTCCGTGACGCTTGGCCAGATCGGCTTTGCGTTTCTCGGCCTCCGCCGCGGCGACTTCATCATCGTCCATATAGCGATAGGTCTTGGCGGTGAGATCGAGCTGCAGCAGATCGGTACCGCCAGTCGGTGCCGCCCCGCCCTTGGTCACCGGCGTGATCTGGATGTCATGCAGCGTGACGATTCGGGGGAGCGCCGCGATGCCGCTGACGAATGCACCGAACTCGTGATAGGTCCCGGTCAATTGAATATGGATCGGCAGCTCGGCGTAAAAGTCCTTTTTGACCTCCTGTCCGGGCTGGAAGAGCTTCTCTTCCAGCGCCGCCGCAAGGCCCGTCTGCGAAATATCGACCAGCAGATTGGGCACTTCCGTCTTGCTCGGTAGCTGCCGGAGCAAGGCACCGAATGACTTCTCGATGTCTTCCAGCTGCTGCTTGTAGACCGCCAGGTTGGTCGCCTTGGCGTGCTTGTCGTGAAATTCCGTTCTCAGCTTCTGCTCCTGGTCTTCAGCCGCATCGAGATCCGGTATCCGGGCACTCCAGACGAAGAAGTAGATCAGCAGTCCGCTGACGATGACGAAGCAGATCGCCACCGCGATGGCGCGTATCGCGACCGGCCAGCGGCCAGGCTCGCGAATATTGAGCGTGCGCAGCTCTTCCATCAGATTCATGGCGCACCTCCATGCCGCTTCGGACCGGGTGCGACACTGGTGTCGTCGCCATTGGTGACGCTGACCTGCTCGGCGTCGAGGACGAACGAGCTGCCAACGGCATCGGCCTTCGTCTGCACGACCTCGAGTTCCGGATTACGCATCCACTGCGAATCGGCGATGTTGCGCATGAGCGAGGACACGCGAGTCGACGACTGCGCCACGCCTTCGAATTTGAGCTTGCTGCCCTCTTCCTTCACCGAGGTCAGATAGGTACCGTCCGGCATGACCTTGACCAGTTCGTCGAACAGGTGCACCACTTCGGGCCGCGAGCGCTGCAGCTTCTCGATGATCTGCATGCGGGAAATGAATTTCTGCTTCTGCGCCTCCAGATCGTTGATCTCCTCGATCTGACGGTCGAGCGTCTTGATCTCGCTCTTCAGTCGCTCGTTGCGCTGATTCTGTCCGTCGATCAACGCGCCGACCCACAGATAGGCGAAGAAGGCGACCACGGCCGCTGCGGCAACCGCCGCACCCAGATAGATGAAAAACGTCATCTGGCGATCGCGCCGCTGTTGTTCGCGCCACGGAAGCAGGTTTATACGAGGCATTAGTCGAAGCTCCGCAGTGCCAGGCCGCAGGCCGTCAGAAGCGCAGTGCCGTCACGTTGAACGGCCTGCGCCCGTGCGCGCGATGACAGTTTCATCTGACCGAGCGGATCGCCGCGCTCGGCGGTGATCCCCACCCGGCTCTGAACCACATCGGCTACGCCGGGAATGTTCGCGCAGCCCCCACAGATCAGGATGCGGTCCGGCTGTTCGCGACCGCTGCCGGAGGCAAGATAGAACTGCAGCGAGCGGCTGATCTGCTGCGTCATGTCGTCGATGAATGGATCGAGCACTTCCGCCTGATAGTTGCCCGGCAGGCCGCCTTCCTTCTTGGCCCGCCCGGCCTCTTCAAGCGAAAGTCCGTAGGTACGCATGATTTCTTCGGTGAGCTGCTGGCCACCGAAGGCGAAATCCCGCGTGTACACGACTTTGAGGTTGCGCAGCACGCTGAAGGTCGTATTGCTGGCGCCGAAGTCGACCACCGCCACGCTGTGATCGATGCCGCCATCGGGCATCTGGTGCGTCATCAGCCGGCAGGCGTTTTCGAGCGCGAAGGCCTCAACGTCGACTATTCGGGTCGTGAGCCCCGCCGCAGAGACCGCGGCCCGACGCTGTTCGACGTTCTCCGTGCGGGAGGCCACCAGCAGAACGTCGACCGATTCCGGATCCTTGTCCGATTTGCCCATGACCTCGAAGTCGTAGCTGACTTCGTCCATGGGAAAGGGAATGTACTGGTCGGCCTGCAGCTCGACCTGGCCTTCCATGTCGGAGTCGCGCAGACCGCGCGGCATCTGGATTACTTTGGTGATGGCCGCGTCGCCGCTGATGGCGATCGCTGCCTCGGTCGCCTTGGCCCCGGAGCGCTTGACCGCTCGACGGATGGCCTCGCCGACCGCCTCTGGGTCGACGATGGTTTTTTCATTGATGGCATTGGCGGGAGTCGGTTCGGCCGCGTAGGACTCGACCCGATACTGTCCACCCGCCATAGCCAGCTCGATCAGCTTCACGGACGAAGTCGTGATGTCCAGACCAAGCATCTGGCGATGTTTGCGCGAAAATGAGAACACGTTTTTTGAGACCTTTCAGTAGGCTACGCGCGAATTACAAAGACCCTGTGTAACTATGCCCGCAATATGTCTAATTATTCCCACAATATATCTCAGCCCGAGCCCGATTACGACAAGCGGAACCGCGAGGAGCCGTTTGGCGACGGGTTAACCTTAAACTCAGGCTTGAATGCCCAGCCGTGACGGAGGTCTAAGTTCCTTTGTAAGAATTTTCGCGTCGCAAAGAGATTCAGGAATGGTTTTACTTCGGCCTAGTATCCTGCAGGATCGATACTCGCTGGTCACCACGCCAGAAAGCCGGTTTGCACTAGATTGGCGAAGATCGAAGAACTTGTAGGCAGATCGAGGGTATTTTTTTGAAGTTCAGGCCTTTTCGGATCGTTGCGATATTGCTCGGTACGGCGGTCCTGATTGCATTTCTCGCTTTTTATGCGCTGATGGCGAGCTATTTGTACCTGCGCCCGTCCCTGCCGACGGTCGAGGCCATGCGGACCGGCAGCCTGCCGGTACCGCTACAGGTGTTCGCGCGCAGCGGCGAACTCATTGCCCAGATCGGCGAGCGCCGGCGGGTATTGGCGCACTACGACGATATTCCGCTCCTGGTCCGGGAAGCCTTCATCGCCGCTGAAGATCAGCATTTTTACAGTCACCACGGCTTTGACTACAGCGGCGTTCTGCGCGCGGCCGCGGTGGATATCTTCTCGCGACGCCTGTCGCAGGGTGCCAGCACGATCTCGATGCAGGCCGCCCGCAACATGTTCCTGAATCCGAAGAAGGACATGCGCCGAAAGCTCCAGGAGGTTTTCCTTACCTATAAAATGGAGCACGAATTCTCCAAGGAACAGATTCTCGAAACCTATTTGAACGTGATCTTCCTCGGCCAGCGTTCCTACGGCGTTGCCGCCGCGGGACAGACTTATTTCGGCAAGCCGCTCGATCAGCTCTCGGTTGCCGAGGCCGCGACGCTCGCGGGCCTGCCGAAGGAGCCGTCGCTGAACAACCCGATCACCAATCCACGCGCTTCCCAGGCGCGGCGACGCTATGTGCTGGCGCAGATGCAGAAGCTCAATTACATAGACGCGGCAACCGCGCAGAGCGCTGCGGAAGAGGTCGTCAGCGCACGCGATCATGGCATTCAGAATGAAATCGAGGCGCCGTATGTTGGTGAAATGGCGCGCGCCGAAATCGTGAGTCGTTTCGGCGAAGATGCCGTCAATGATGGCTACCGCGTCTACACGACGATCGACGGCCGATTGCAGACGGCCGCCAATAGAGCGGTGCGCATAGGATTGATCGACTACGACCGCCGACATGGTTATCGCGGCCCGATCCGCCAGCTGACGCTGGACGAGGACACGCCGACGACAAAATTCGATTCGTTGCTGTCGGACGTTCCCGAGATCGGCGATCTGCACGCCGCGCTGGTGGTGTCGGTCGCACCGCAGGCGGCGCGGGTCTACATCCGTTCGCTGGGTTTCGCACAGATCAACTGGGATGGTCTGTCATGGGCGAAAAAGCGCCTGTCCGAAACGCGCATCGGCAATCCACCCAAGCACGCGGAAGATGTCGTCCATCGAGGCGACGTGGTCTACGTCGTGACCAACGGGCGGGGCGCAGCGCAACTCGCAGAGCTGCCCGAAGCGCAGAGCGCGCTGGTGGCAGAGGATCCTCGCGATGGCTCGATATCGGCACTGGTTGGCGGGTTTGATTATTTCGCGAACAAGTTCAATCGCGCGACGCAGGCCCGGCGGCAGCCGGGCTCGGGGTTCAAGCCGTTCATCTATTCGGCGGCGCTGGAAAACGGTTTCACGCCCGCGAGCATCGTCATGGACGCACCGATCGTTTACGACGACAGCGGTCAGGAGCAGATGTGGCGCCCCGAGAACTCGGAGAAGAGTTTCAATGGCCCCATGCGGCTGCGCGAAGCGCTGGTGCATTCGCGCAACCTCGTCACCATACGCGTCGTACGGCAACTCACGATCGACACCGTCGCCAACTACGCGGCGCAATTCGGTTTCGATCCGGCCGAAATGCCGCACGACATGACGCTCGCGCTCGGCAGCCTGCCGGCGACGCCGCTGCAGATGGCCACGGCCTATTCGGTATTCGCCAACGGCGGCTACCGGGTCAACTCGTATTACATCGATCGCATCGAAGACGCGTCCGGCAAGTTGGTGTTCCAGGCGTCACCGAAGGTCGTCTGCGATAGCTGCGATGCGGCCGCGGCCACTACTGCTGGCACGACGACGTCTGCGTCAGCCTCCGCTGCAAGCGCAGACGCGGGCGAGCAGGGCAGCGCTGCAAATGACAGTACCGCGAACGATCCGGATCGCCGGCCAGCGGACGTGCTGCCACCGATGGTGCCGGCCGACCGTATCGCGCCGCGCGTCATCTCGCCGCAGAACGACTGGATCATGGATGACATGATGCACGACGTGATCACACGCGGCACCGGCGTACGGGCCGGCGCCGCGCTGCATCGCGCGGACATTTCCGGTAAAACGGGTACGACTAACCTCGCGCGCGATACCTGGTTCAACGGCTTCAATCCGCAGATCGTGGCCACGGTGTGGGTCGGCTTCGACCAGGAACGGCCGCTGGGCGAGGGCGAGGAGGGCAGCCGCACGGCGGTACCGATTTGGGTTAATTTCATGCGCGAGGCGCTGCGTGATCAGCCCGATCGTCCGCGACCCATGCCGTCCGGACTAGTCCAGCTGAAGATTTCGCCCAAGACCGGCGCGCCGGCCCCGAACGACCCGGAGGCGATCGTGGAGACATTCATGGAAGACCATCAGCCGCAGGTCTCGACGCCCGGCAGTCCGGTGCCGTCGACGACTCCTCAGAATCCGTCCGGTGGTGGCGAACCGCTTTTCTGAAACCGTCCAACTGAAGCATGAGCTGGGGAGGAACCTATGACCCGTCGCGCTTCACCACGCAGTGGCAATCTGCGACGCGCACTGGCCCAGGAGGCCGCCCGCATCATGGCGGAGCACGGCATCCACGACTTTCTCACCGCGAAGCGAAAAGCAGCACAGAAACTCGGCGTCGTGGACGCGTCGGCGCTTCCGCGTAACGTCGAGATCGAGGAAGCACTCGCGGAATATCAACGGCTGTTCGAGGCAGACGGCCACGAGCAGACCCTTCAGGAGCAGCGCCGCGCCGCCTTGCACGCGATGCACTGGCTGTCGCAGTTCAAACCGCGTCTGGTAGGACCCGTGCTCAGCGGCACGGCCACCGCGCACGCAGATATCCAGCTGCATCTGTTCGCCGATCGCTCCGAAACCGTGACGCTGCAGCTGATGGACCGCGGCATCGCGCACGAGATCACGGAACGACGCGTACGACTGGATGCCGAGCGCATCAAGGCCTACCCGGGCCTGCGCTTCGCTGTCGACAACCGGCGTGTGGAGGCAACGGTGTTCCCGGAGGACGGTATCCGGCAAGCGCCGGTGAGCCCGGTCGACGGCAAACCGATGCGCCGGGCCAGTGCAGACGAGCTCGCCACACTGATCGACAGCTAAGCCCAAGGACTCTTAAAGGCAAAAAGAGAGGGCGTACCCCCTGGATGACCCTTTCGAATGGGTCATCCAGGGGG
>DATBAM010000041.1:0-11327 GCA_036271535.1 Steroidobacteraceae bacterium
GGCGTCACCGACCATTGGCAGATCACCTGGTACGACCGCGAGCGGCGCCAGACTCGACAGCGATCGACGGGCACTGGAGATTTTGAACAGGCCAAGGTCGCTCTCGCCGAGCATTACGTCTATCGCGGCGCCCGGGTCGACGAAGCCCCGGATGCTGTCCTGATAACCCACGTCCTCATGCGCTACCACCACGAACACGGCCGGAAACTCGCCAGCGCGGAAGTCTCCGGCCACGCCGTAGCGCTGTGGCAGCGTTTCTGGGGTGGATCCACCGTGGGGGACATGACGCTGGCCAGGATCGAAGAATTCCTCGGCTGGCTGCCGACCACCGGCAAGCGCCCGCTGAAGCCGTCTTCCGTGAACCGGATACTGGCCGTCGGCCGAGCTGCGCTCGAGCGCGCCAGGCGCCGGCAGGAGATCAAGCGCGTGCCGGCCATCCCGGGCGTGGCGGTGACGCGCCAGCGGCTGTATCGCGCCACCGTCGGGGACATCGCCAGGCTGCTCATGGCGACCGACAAACTGCCGCACGTCCGGCGGTGGCTGATCGGGTCGCTATGCACCCTCGCCCGTCCGGAGGCCGTGCTGGAGCTGGCCAGACCACAGCTGGACTTTGACCTGCGCCGCATCGACCTGAACCAGCCGGGCCGGATGCAGAGCCACAAACACCGCCCGGTGGTCCCGATGACCGAGCTGGCCTTCCAGCAGATGTCCGGCGACTGGACGGGGCTCTGGATCACGTACCGGGCCAAGCCGATCGCCGACATCAAGATGGGCTTCCATCGCGCCAGGGAGCGCGCCGGCGTCAGCGCGGCCGTGACCCCTTACACGGTGCGCCGGACGCTCTCGACCGAACTGCGGCGCCGAGGCGTGCCCCCATGGGAGATTGCCGGCTTTCTGGGCCACAGCGTCCGAGAATATGCCGTGACCGAGGAGTACGCGGAGTACGCGCCGGACTACCTCGGGCACGCGGCCCGCGAGCTCGACGCGTATGCGGCGGAGCTGCAGACCCACCTGGATTTCGAGTTGCTGCGTACCAGCCGCGTACCAGAGAAATGTTCCACGGAACCGGAAGATATGGAAAAAGTCATGTCAATCAAGGGTGAAATTGGTAGGCGCGAGTGGGATCGAACCACCGACCACTTCCATGTCAAGGAAGTGCTCTACCACTGAGCTACGCGCCTAGAGCCAAGCCGTCGATCGACGGGGCTGGGGACGATACCGGAGCCGTCAGGCGCTCGCAAGGCACGGCCGCACGTGGGCGTAAGGCGCCTCCTTTGTAGGTCTACAGGCAAGTGCGCTCTTCACATCCAATCTTCATACTTGCGCGCTGCACGACCCCTCAATAGAGAATCATGATCGTACTGGTTGTCCGGCTCGTCGAATTCAGTCGTCGTTACGCTCCCTTCGTGGCGGCCTTCCTCCTTCTTGCCGTGGTAGCCATCGGCGCACTCGCACTGCCGCACCTGGGTATAGATACCGATACCGGCAAGCTCTTCAACCCCAATCTGCCCTGGCGCCAGGCTGAGGAGCGCTTCGATCGCGCCTTCCCGCAGAACGACGACGTCCTGGCTATCGTCATCGATGCCGCCACACCGGACCAGGCGCAGGACGCCGCCACGGTCATGACCCGGGAGCTCTCGGCCAAGCCTGACCTGTTCCGCGAGGTGCGCCAGCCAACCGGGGGTGAGTTCTTCAAGCGCAACGGCCTGCTGCTGCTGTCGACCGAGCAGGTGCAGAAGATTGCCGATGAGTTGATCTCGGCCCAGCCGCTGCTCGGCACCCTGGCGGCGGACCCGAGTGCCCGGGGTGTGCTGGATGCGCTCGATCTGATGGCGCAGGGACCGCTGCAGGCGGACACGCCGGTCGCGGCGCTGGCGCCGCCCTTCAGGGCCGTCGGCGCGGCGGTCGAATCGGCATTGGCCGGCCAGTTTCGTCCGCTGTCCTGGCAGACCCTGCTGACCAACGGCGGCCCATCGCCCGGCCCCTCCCTGCAAGTGGTCGTGGCCAAGCCTGCCCTGAACTATCAGGTGGTGGAGCCTGGCCGAAAAGCGATCGAGGCCATCCACGCGCTGGCCGAGAAGAACAATTTGAACACCGCGCATGGGGTTCGGGTACGGGTAACCGGCCCGGTGGCCCTGAACGACGATCAGCTATCGGCGCTTCGCGAAGGGGCCGGCCTCGCGGCAGGTGTGTCGCTGGGCCTGCTGGTCTTCTGGCTGGCGCTGACCGTGCGCTCGGCGCGCGCAGTGATCGCGATACTGACGACGCTGATCGCGGGACTCGTGCTCTGCGCTGCGGTGGCGGCGGCGTTCGTCGGCCCCTTCAACCCGATTTCGATCGCGTTCGCGCCGCTCTTCATCGGCATCGCCATCGATTTCGGTATCCAGTTCTGTGTGCGCTACGCCGCCGAACGTGAAGGCCGCAGCACGGCCGAGGCTCTGCAGCGCACCGCCCGCGGCGTCGGATTGCCGCTGGTCGTGGCCGGGGCCGCCACCGCGGTCGGATTTTTGTCGCTGTCGCCCACCGATTATCGGGGAGTGTCTGACCTCGGTGTCATCGCCGGTAGTGGCATGATCATCGCTCTGTTTCTGAATCTGACCCTGCTGCCGGCGTTGTTGCAGCTACTGCGGGTCGGGGGATTCAAGGAGGCGGCAGGGATTGCACGTGCGGCGCCATTGGACGGCTGGCTGGTCGGTCATCGTAAATCGATCGGCGTGGCAGTAGCCGTGGTCACCGCCCTCTGCTTAGGTCTCATGGTAAGACTGCATTTCGATTTCGATCCGATCGACCTCGAGAATCCGAAGGCGGAATCGGTGCAGGCGTTGTTCGATCTCATGAAGGATCCCGACACCTCTCCCTACACGCTGGATGCGCTCGCACCGGACCCGGCGGCGGCGACCGATCTGGCCCACCGCCTTGCCAAGCTGCCGGAGGTCGAACACGCTGTGTGGTTGGGAAGCTTCGTCCCCGACGACCAACAGGCCAAACTGGACATCCTGCAGGATGCGCGCGATCTCTTGAGTCCGACGCTGTCGCCACAGCCGAAACCCGCGCCGAGCCCGGACCAGGTGCTGGCGTCCGCGAGCCATGCCGCCACGGATATCGGCCTGCTCGGCAGCCGCGGCGATCAGCCGTCGGCACAGCTCTCGGATGCGCTGTCGCGCGCGGTAAGACAAGGAGACAGCATCGTGCCGCTGCTGTCATCGAATCTGGCGCAGGGCATCGGCGCGCGGCTCGATGACATGCGCACGAGCCTGAATGCGTCGGCGGTGACGATCGACAGCATCCCGCCCGAAGTCAAACGCGACTGGATCGGCACCGACGGCCGTTACGACGTCAAGATCTTCATGAAGGGCAGCGCGCGTGACCCCAAAGCGCTGCAACGATTCGTGAAGGCAGTGCGCGCGGTCGCCCCCGACACCAGCGGTACCCCCATCGGCATCCAGGAATCGGGCAACACTGTGATGCGCGCCTTTGCCGTCGCGGGAGTTCTGGCGACCGCGGCGATCACGATCCTGCTGGCCCTGGTGCTGCGAAGCGTCCGTGATGTGGGTGCGGTGCTCGGACCCTTGATGCTGGCGATCCTGCTGACCCTCGCGACCTGCGCGATCGTCGGCATGCCGCTGAATTTTGCCAACATCGTGACGCTGCCGTTGCTGCTCGGCATCGGTGTCGCGTTCGATATCTATTTCGTGCTGCGCTGGCGCGCCGGCGAGCACGGATTGCTTGGCTCGCCCACCGCGCGCGCCATCGTCTTCAGCGCGCTGACTACCGGCACTGCATTCGGGAGCCTCGCGCTGTCGCAATCGCCAGGTATGGCGGACATGGGAAAGCTGCTCAGCATCGGCCTGTTCTTCACGCTGATCTGCACCTTGTTCGTCCTGCCGGCATTGCTGGGCACCGCACCGCAGCCCCAGCCGCAGGCCGGGCACGCATGAGAACGCGCACCCGCGCACTGCTGTTCATTCTGGGCGTGACGTGGCTCATGGGTGCCGGCGGCTGCGCGACCGTGCCGAAGAACGATCCGGTGGCCTACGCCGTCTACAAGGCGAACAACGATCCATTCGAGCCGCTCAATCGCAAGACCTTTGCCTTCAACCAGGGCGTCGACCGCTTCGTGCTCAGGCCGGTGGCGAAGATCTATGTGCACGTGCTCCCCTCGAAGGTTCGCGACGGCATTCGCAACTTCATGAAGAACCTGAACGAGCCCCTGACCTTCGTCAACAACGTCCTGCAGTTCCAGTTCAGGCGCGCCGGCACTACCGGCGAGCGCTTCGCGCTCAACTCGACGGTCGGCATCTTAGGTATCTTCGACTTCGCCGGGCGGCATGGGATGCCGCGGAAGATCGCCGACTTCGGTCAGACGCTTTACGTCTGGCGCGTGGGCTCAGGGCCGTATCTGGTCGTGCCGATATTCGGGCCGACCACGCCGCGCGACGGCATCGGCATGGGCGTCGACATCTTCATCGACCCCCTTTTCTATGTCGCACGCCACAACCAGCATCGCGCGGCCATCGACTTCACGCGGCTACTGCTGACCGGCATCGACGAGCGTGCTGTGAATATCGATACGCTGGACGAAATACGGCATGAATCGCTCGACTTCTACGCGGCGATGCGCAGCCTCTACCGGCAGAATCGGGAGGCCGAACTGCACAACGGCACCCCGTCGCCGCCGACCAAAGTGCCAACGGAAGATATCTACGCCGATCCCGGCGCGGACAGCGGTGGCGGCAACCCTCAGAGCGATCTCTATCAGGATCCCGCGGCCGACCCGGGCGCACAGCCCAAGCCGCCGGCTGACAGCAATGCCGGTGGCGACCTGTATCAGGACCCGGCCGAGCCGCCGAAGCCGAAGTAGCCACCGTCAGGCGGCTTACTTCTTCTGCTGCAACTCCTGGGTCTTCTGCTTCAGCAGCTTGATCAACGCTGGCGCACCACCGTCGCGCAACGTCGACGAATACTCCGAGCGGCGCTCGGCCATCTCGCTGATCGTGCCGTTCAACAGCACGTCGATGATGTGATAGCCATCCGCCTCCTGGCGCAGCAGGTAGTTGAGCTGCACGGGATCGCCGCTGCTTGGATACAGCTTGGTCTTGACCAACGTGTCGCCGCTCGGCGCCTTCTCGGAGGTCGGATCGACCTCGAATTTTTCCTTGTCGTAGCTCTTGAAGCGGCCGGCGTAGACAGCGGTGCTGTATGCGCTGAACGCATCGGTCAGCGCCTTTTGATCGTCGGGACTGATGCTGCGCCAGGGCGGACCGACCACCAGCCGCGTCAGCAGCGGCAGGTCATAGAGCTTACGCAGCGCCGGGTCGAGGAGCTTCACCCGCTGCTCGAAACTCAACGCTGACCCTTTCTTCATCGATTCCAGCAGCACGTCGCACAGTCCCTGCACGGTCGTGACCGGGGTCTGGATGCTGACTTCCGCCGCTGCGGCTGTACTTGCAGTTGTAAAGCACTCGGTGCTACAAAGAAGTATCAGCGCCGCGGCGTTTCCGATCAAGAAGCGCCGGCTGGCGCGCCTGTCGCTATGTGAATTGCTCAAGTCCATCCCCTCGCGTGTCGTCGATGACGGGAACTTATCGTGCCACGAATGGACTGACAAATGATCGCAACGCAACCGTGATATCCAGTCGTAGCCTGAGCGAGATTCTGGCTTGAGGAGCGCGTTGACAATCATCGGCACGGCCCTTTTGGCTGCGGCATTGGCCTACAGTGCTTCGACCCTTGTTGCCATGGTGACCTGGCGGTTCAATGGCCTCCTGCACCGCCGGCGCGCCCGACCGCCCGCGCGGCCGCCCATCTCCATTCTCAAACCTCTGTGTGGCACCGAGCCCGGCCTGTATGAGCAGTTGCGTTCGTTCTGCCTGCAGGACTATCCGTCGTTCCAGATCGTCTTCGGCATTCGCTCGAGGGATGACCCTGCCCTGGGCGTCGCGCTGCGTCTGCAGGAGGAATTTGAGCATCTGGAGATAGACGTCGTGGTCGACCCGACCGAGCACGGCGGCAATCGCAAGAGCAGTAACCTGATCAACATGCTGCCACGGGCGCGGTACGACGTGCTGGGGATCGCGGACAGCGATACCATCGTCACGCCCGACTATCTGCGCACCGTGGTCGCCGATTTGCATGATGCGAAGATCGGTCTCGTTACCAGCGCGTATGTCAGCGTGCCGACGCGCGACCTGTGGTCGCGGCTGGGTGCGATGTATGTCAATGAGTGGTACATGCCGTCCGTGCTGCTCACGTGGCTGTTCGGCTATCGCGGCTATGCGTCCGGGCAGACGCTGTGCCTGCGCCGCAGTACGCTCGAGGCGGTCGGCAGCTTTCACGCGCTGGCCGATTGCCTGGCGGACGACTACCGGCTGGGCGAGCGCATTCGCGAACTGGGGCTGCGTATCGCGCTGTCGCCGGTCAGGATCCTCGTGGAACAGCACGAGCCCACGTTCGAGGCGCTCGAAGCGCACGAGATGCGCTGGATGCGCACGCTGCGCGTGTTGCGACCGCGCAGCTTCAGCATGCTGTTCCTGAGCTTCAGCCTGCCGCTCGCCGGGTTGGGGTTGTGCCTCTGCCTGGTCGGAGGCGGTCCGACGGGCGGTAGACTGGCTGCTCTGGCGCCCGCGTTGTTCGCCGGCACGGTCATCGTGCGGCTGGGGCTGCACTTCGTCTATCGGTTGGGGCATCGTGAGCGCTTCGTCCCGGACCTGGGGCTTCTTGCCATGCGTGATCTGCTGCTGTGCTGGGTGTGGCTGCGAACGTTTTTCGCCTCGCGCATCGCGTGGCGCGATCATGTCTTCGCCATCGGCGCTGACGGCGTGATGCGCCCCGACGTGCCCGCCCTGACGCGGGACAGCCCTTAAGAGCCAGCCCTCTGAGAGTAGCGGTCTATCTATTCGGAGCCCTGGGGCTCGCTCTGCTGGCCGCGCTGCTGATGCGCAGCGACGTCGGCGGCATCGTGCAGGCATTGCGCGTCGCCGGTTGGGGACTCCTGTGGCTGGTGCCGTACCGCGCGCTCTTCTTCCTGCTGTACGCGCTCGGCTGGGACGCGCTGCTGCGCCCTTACAACCATCCGCGGCGCGTGGGGTTGCCGTATCTCTTCTGGGTTTCGAGCGTACGCGAGGCCGTCGACCGGCTGCTGCCGGTGGCCAGTGTCGGTGGCAGCGTCGTCGGCATCCGCCTCGTGCGCTGGCGTGGCATGCCCACGATCCCGGCCTGCGTCAGCGTCATCCTCGAGATCGTGCTCACGCTGGTAGCGCTCTATGCGTTCATCGCGGTCGGCCTGGTGCTGCTCTTCGGTAGCTCTTCCGGCGCCGGCAGCCTGGACGGTATCAACTACGCACATCTGGCGCTGGCTTTCCTGTGCACGCTGCCGGTCCCGGTACTGACCGCGCTGCTGCTGCGTTATGGGTCGCTCTTCTCGCGACTGCAACACTTGTTGCGGCCGCTGTTCGGCGATTTGGTGCCGGCAACCAGCGCCGGTGCGCTCGACATCGAACTGGCGGCGGCGCTCAGCCGTGGCCGGAACCTCTTCGCAGCGGGCGCACTGCAGTGGCTGGCGATGATGTCGGCGGCGTTCGAAGTGTGGTGGGTACTGCGCATCGCCGGCCATCCGGTGAGTGTCGTGGATGCGGTGATCATCGAGAGCATGATGCAGGCGGCACGCCACGTGGCCTTCTTCGTGCCGGGTGCGCTGGGCGTACAGGAAGCGGGGCTCCTGCTTGCCGGACACGCACTCGGTGTCGGCGCGGAGCTGGCGCTCGCCGTGTCGATGGCCAAGCGCCTGCGCGAAATCCTGTGCGGACTGCCGCCCCTCATCAGCTGGCAGTGGCTGGAATTGCGGCGGCTGCGCGGCGGGGACGATCGATCGGCGTGACGTCGACGTCAGCTTGTCGTAGTCAGCTCGGCGTAGCCACCCTGCAGGCCGTTCAGCTGTTCTTGGCCGCCGCCCGCGCGGCTTTGGTCGCCCGCTGCGTGGTGCCGGCGCCGCCGGGCCGGTCATACGAGGAAACCTCGCCGGTGGTGACCTCGAGTTCCAGCTTGCGCAGCTCGTCCAGCTGATCGCGAACCAGTGCCGCCTTCTCGAACTCGAGGTTGCGGGCATGGCGGAACATGTCCTGCTCCAGCCGCTTCAGTTCACGAGCAATGTCGGCGGCATTCTTGAGTGAGCGGAAATCGACCGGCGCCGGCGCGCCCTTGCCGGACTTACTCGTCGACAGTCGCGCGCCCTCCATGATGTCCGCGACCGGTTTGATGATGCTCTGCGGCGTGATGCCATGCTCGACGTTGTAAGCGATCTGCTTTTCCCGCCGTCGATCCACCTCGTCCATCGCCCGCTGCATCGAACCGGTGATGGTATCGGCATAGAGAATCACCCGACCCTCAACATTGCGCGCTGCGCGGCCCATGGTCTGGATCAGCGAGCCGGCCGAGCGCAGGAAGCCTTCCTTATCGGCATCCAGGATCGCGACCAGTGCGACCTCCGGCATGTCGAGACCTTCGCGCAGCAGATTGATGCCCACCAGCACATCGAAGCGGCCGAGGCGCAGATCCCGGATGATCTCCACCCGCTCGACCGTCTCGATATCGGCGTGCAGGTAGCGTACTCGCACCTTGTGCTCGTGCAGATACTCGGTCAGATCCTCAGCCATGCGCTTGGTCAAGGTCGTGACCAGCACGCGCGCGCCCTCGCCGACCACCTTGTTGATCTCGGACAGCAGATCGTCGACCTGGGTGCGGACAGGGCGCACCTCTGCCAGCGGATCGACGAGTCCGGTGGGCCGGACCACCTGCTCGACCACGGCGCCGGCCTTGGTCGCCTCGTACGGCCCCGGTGTGGCCGAGACGAATAACATCTGCGGCGCCAGTCTCTCCCACTCCTCGAACTTCAGCGGGCGATTGTCCAATGCCGAGGGCAGGCGAAAGCCGTACTCGACCAGCGTTTCCTTGCGCGAGCGATCGCCCTTGAACATGGCTCCCAGCTGCGGGATGGTCTGATGGCTCTCGTCCACGATCAGCAATGCGTTCGGCGGCAGATAGTCATACAGACATGGCGGCGGCTCGCCCTGCTCCCGGCCCGATAGATAGCGCGAATAGTTCTCGATGCCGTTGCAGTAGCCGACTTCCTTGATCATCTCGAGATCGAACAGCGTGCGCTGCTCGAGCCGTTGCGCCTCCACCAACTTGCCGTCGGCGTTCAGTATCCGAAGGCGATCGTGCAGCTCGCCACGGATGAAATCGATCGCACCCATCAGGCGATCGCGCGGCGTCACATAGTGCGTACCCGGGTAAACCGTGTAGCGCGGAATCTTGCCGATAGTGGTCCCGGTCAGCGGATCGATCAGTGACAGGTTCTCGATCGAATCGTCGAACAGCTCCACCCGCACCGCTTCGCGCGCGGATTCTGCCGGGAAGATATCGATGACGTCGCCGCGAACGCGGTACGAACCCGCCTGCAGGTCCATGTCGTTGCGGGTGTACTGCATCTCGGCCAGACGCCGCAGCAGCTTGCGCTGGTCGATGCGCTCCCCGCGTACGAGATGCATGACCATCGACAGATACGCCTGAGGGTCTCCGAGGCCGTAGATCGAAGACACGGTGGCGACGATGATCGCGTCCTTGCGCTCCAGGAGCGCCTTGGTCGCGGACAGCCGCATCTGCTCGATATGTTCGTTGACCGAGGAGTCTTTCTCGATATAGGTATCGCTTGAGGGTACGTACGCTTCCGGCTGGTAATAATCGTAGTACGAGACGAAATATTCGACGGCATTCTTCGGGAAGAACGACTTGAATTCGCCGTAGAGCTGCGCCGCCAGCGTCTTGTTGTGCGCCAGCACCATGGTCGGCCGCTGGACGTGCTGGATGACGTTGGCCATGGTGAAGGTGTTATGCACGAAGATGCCGCCGATGCCGGCGAGGAAGGTCTCCGGGCCTGGCACCGACAGGTCGTAGACATAGGGGTGCGGGTAGTCGACCGGATGCACGGCGGCGATGCGGGACCAGCGAACTTTGCAAAGGCCGCGCAGGGTCTGCCATTGGCCCCAGACCCGGATCTTGGTCACTTTCTGAGCGAAGGAGTACTGACTTATCGCGTCGAGCATTCGCGTAAGCAGAGTACGGCTAGGCGTTCTTTTGCCGCTTTCGATCAAGCTGATCATGGGGCGACTGCAACCAGACAGAGCCGCCAGTCCATCCATACTCAGGCCGATATCCTTGCGCAGTCGAACCAGGGCGCCGGGCGGCACAGGCACGATATCGACGTTCGTATCCTGACCGCGACTTAACAGCGCACGAACCTTCTCGTGCTTTTCTGGATGGTTGAAGCCGATGCGCTCCGAGTACCGCGAGATATCGCGGCGACCGGACACGCAAATGTCGAAATAGAAATCTCCGACATGGTCCGTGTTCGTCGCCTGCTTCCAACGGCGACGCAGGCGCGCATGGATCCCGAAGCGCTTAAGGGCATATGCAACATCGGAGGCCAGACCCAGACTGGCAGTGGTGGCGATCACCTCGCCATTGCTTCCCACCGTGCCGTCGCCGTCGAAGTACGCGCGGAGCATCAAGGCCAGCGATCTCTCGCTGAGCTGAGGCCAGAAATCCGGCAACCGCTTATCTGCCGCCCTTGACCCGCAGAGACGTCCTAACAGGAGACTCAGGGCCGTGGATGATGATTGATAGTCGGATGACGAACGTACAGAACAGGGAATGCCAAGTGCGACAAAGCTCTGTTCGATCCGCGAACGGATTTCGGGATGGCGGTTTGACAGAAGGACACAGCCGCGCTGGGTGTTTCCCTCAGCAATATATATGCCGAGCAAAAAAAGCAGTGAATCGGTCAAAACCAGATCCGCCAGCAGCCGGCACTCGGCTTTTTTGCCGCCTACAGATACCGTGGAGTCGGCGCACGCCTGGGCAAATGCTTCGCTTTCCGACTTAAGTCGACGGAAATGCGCGACCCTTAAGCCTCTGCCCTTCTTTCCATGTGCCAGCGCGTGAAGTTTGGGATACGGATGCAGCTTGAGAGCCCGCAAACCGGCGACCAATTCCGCGCGGCCTCCATTGGCCACGTGGTGGCGCACCGCCTCTTCGGCGTACACAGAGAGGCCGGTGTCCTCGAGGTATGACAGCACGTCAATCGATCGCAGGCCGCCGGGCTGATTAGTCGCGCTCCGATCCGACACCATCGCCTCGGGCATCGGCAAATAGTCGGTATCGCGCAATTCATCGCTGGGGAGGAGCACCAACGCTCCGTCTCGCAATACCCAGACGTTGTGATCACCGGTCATGGTGACACTCCGACCGCATTGCGTCTGCAAGCGGTACAT
>DATBAM010000042.1:0-29930 GCA_036271535.1 Steroidobacteraceae bacterium
CAATCCTCTGGCTTGAACAGTGTCACGGTACCCTGCGCAAGATCGTATTCGATGTCCGTAAAGCGCAGCAGGTTCTGTCCGAGCAGCCCGACCGTGCCCCTCCCCGGTTCGCTACCGCCAACGATGAAATCCATATTGCGGAACGCGACGTTGAAGACCGTGAAAGTTTTCACCATGGTGACAGCCACATCCGTGCGCCCGCCGACACCCTGAAGGTACAGGCCAGGCAGACGGTTGGAATCCACCCTCAATCGGTATTGCTGTGCGCTGGCAGGCGTAATCATGCTCCAGAACGCCCCGCTGTCCAGCGTGAACAGCGCAGGACTGCCATTGATCTGCGTTTCAACAGTCGGCCGCAGACCGTCCATCGTGACTGGCAACACAGCGAGGCGGTCCAGCTTGCACTTTTCCGCAGCGCGGACGGGCAGCGACGGGATCGTCAGCAACAGACCCAGGATCAAGCCAAGCGAGGCGATTTCACCCCTGCAACGATGCAACACCGATCGCTCATCCACTGATCGTTCATCCCGATACCCGTAACGATCGCCAATTATCCCGGATACAGCTGGCGCACTGTCAATGCGATCCGCGCTGTATGAAATCCGTAACGTGATGCATAGCTTTATGTGAGATAGAAACTTATGTGAGATAGGAACGTGCCGCAGCCACGCACGCCGCAAGCCGCTCACGCGGACCGATCCCCCGAAGCGCCTGCGATCGCTGCGGCACCTCCAGGCTCACGATGACGTCCTGCGGTAGACAGCGAACGAACTCTTTGAGAGGCAGTTCGCCCTCGCCTGGCACCATGCGCTCATACATGGCTTCTTCGAGGTAGGTATCGAAACGCGGCGTCATGGGAGCGTCGCATAGTTGGGCATACCCCACGACGCCGGCCGGCAGCGCTGCGAGCTGTTCGACCGTGTTTCCGAGTCTGAACCAATGCATCGAGTCGACCAGCAGATTGAAGTTGGGCTTATCTACCTGGCGCATGACGATGAGCGCCTGATCGATCTGCCCGATGGGCCCGAGCGACCCGATCTCCGCCGAGACCTGCAGACCGCGGGCAGCGCACAGCTCCGCGAACAGCGCAAATCCATCAGCGGTCGCATTCAGATCCTTATCCAGGCTGACGACGTTGATGCGAACGCCGCCCAGTTCCGCCACCAGATCGAGGTCGCGATCGAATGATCGAGGATTGCGTCCCGGGACGACCGCAAAACCCTCCACGATGCCGATACGCACACCGGTGTCCGCCAACGCCGTGCGCAGCTCCCGGCGCATGGCCGCATCGTCACGCAGCGACCAGGCTGGATGGTTATGCGGGTTGAAGCGGCCCGTGGGCACCAGACCGATTCCCGCCCACGCGCACCCGAGCGTCGCCACCAACCGGACGAATTCCACCGGCGGCATATCGAAGACGCCAAGACGTTCGATGCCGAGTCGATTGTTGTACAGGTCCGCAGCCATCACGTGGAATAGATCGTTTCAGTCATATTGCAACCGCCGGCGCGCGATGCGCCACCCATATTTCCGAGCAGTAGACGCTTCATAACAAAACCGCGGGCGGTTGAACCCGCCCCGGTTTTGTTACGAATCGTCTCACGCTGCGCAGAACACCCCCCACGCAGCACTCCCCTCCCGCGCGACACTTGCGGTACATTGTGGCTCAACTGGCACACCGGAGATCACGATGAACGCTGCAGCACCGTTGAGTCCCGCCATACCCAAGCCGGCTCATGTGCCCGACAAGCTCGTGTACGACTTCGATGCCTACCGGGATCCGGGGCTGCTGGCTGATCCCGCGGTCCGCATCCCGCAGATGCTGAAGGAAGCGCCGCCGATCTTCTGGACACCCCGCAACGGCGGCATGTGGGTGATTCAAGGGTACGAGGAACTGCTGGGCGCCTATCGGGAAACCACCATCTTCTCGAGCCAGTTCATGAGCCCCGAGCAGATGAAAATGATGATGCCGCCCGGCGCGCCGCGCGTTCCGCAGGCTCGCCCCATCAACCTCGACCCGCCGGAGCACACCAAGTACCGCTCGCCGTTGCAGAAAACCTTCTCGCCGAAGTCCGCGATGGCGCTGAAGGACGACATTCGCAAGCTTGCGAATGAGCTGATCGATGCGGTTGCCGCCAAAGGTACCTGCAACTACGTGACCGCGGTGGCCGAGCTGTTGCCGGTTCAGGTATTCATCAAGATGTTCGGGCTTCCGCTCGAGCGGGCGGCCGAATACCGACAGCTGGCGAAAGAACATATCGCTGGCATCGCCAGCGACATGGTCTCGATGGCACGGAAATCATTGCGCCTCGTGGATGTGATGAAAGGCACCATCGAAGCGCGCCAGCAGCATCCGCGCGACGACATCCTCAGCCTGCTCTGGCAGACGCGCGTCGACGATCAGGCCACGACCATGGAAGTCATGGAAGATTATGCAGTGCTGCTGTTCGTGGCCGGCCTCGACACCGTCGTGAATGGGATGGGCCTGGTGATGCGTCACCTCGCCACCGACGCTCAACTGCAGCAGACGCTGCGTGATGATCCAAAACTGATCGTCGAAGCGGTCGAGGAAATGCTCCGACGATACGCGTTCACCGTGCCGGTACGGCGAGTCGCCAAAGACGCAGAGTTCGAGGGCATCGCGTTCAAGACCGACGAGCGCGTGCTGATGTACGACCCGGCGGCAAACGTCGACCCGCGGAAGTTCGACAATGCCGACAAGGTCAACCTGGACCGTGAAGAAAAGGTTCATATCGCCTTCGGCGCGGGACCCCACCGCTGCCTGGGCTCCCACCTGGCTCGCATCGAGCTGCAGGTCAGCACCGAGGTGGCGCTGTCGAGGCTGCACAATATACGGCTGGCGCCGGGTCAGACGCTGCACTTCCACGGCGGGCACGTGATCGGCCCGGATGCGCTGATCATCAACTGGGACGTTTGAGAAACGCCCGGTTGATCTTCGGCTCCGCGATGCCACGCTGGTCGGTTTCCATTGCAAACAGGTTACCGGCACCCTCCGGCACCTGAGGCATGAACTTCTCCAGTCGCGCCGTCGTTATATAGAGCGTCGACAGGTTCGGGCCACCGAACGCTACCATCGTTACGAACGGCACCGGCAGATTGACGAATCGATCCAGCTTGCCATCGGGCGTAAAGCGCGCCACACCGCCTGTCGGTGGGCCGCTGGGCGGCGCCGCAACCGCCACCCAGTACGCACCGTCGGCACCGACGGTCGCGCCATCGGGCATGCCGTACCGTTCCGGGATGGTTGCGAACACCCGCTCATTGCTCGGCGTGCCCGTCTCGGCTTCGTAGTCGTACTGGAACACCTGGCGTGATTCGCTCTGCGCCCGGTACATGAGCTTCCCGTCGGGACTGAAGGCGGTACCGTTCGGAATACCGACCGATTTCAACACCTTCTGTAGGCCACGCCCGTCCAGTCTGTAATAGGAATTTTCAGCCGTCTCACTCAGATTCATGTCGGCCCGCACCGTGCTGATCCAGAAGCGGCCCCTCGTGTCGGTATGGCCATCGTTGAACCGCATGATGGCTGGATCGTGAGCGGGCGCCAGGATGTGCTCGACGGCGCCGGAGCGTAGATCAAGTTCGTAGAACCCATCCTGCGCCGCGATCACCACGGTGCCCGCGTCGCTCAGCGCAAAACAACCCGGACGCGTGGGCAATTTCCAGACCTTGTTCTCGCCGGTCGCGGGCACGAACCGATTGATCGTAGTTTTCTCGATATCCAGCCAGTAGAGGCAGCTGTCCTGCGCCGACCAGATGGGGTGCTCGCCCAGTTCGGCCCGGATATCCAGCACGCAGGTCGGCTCGTAGGTCTTCATAATTCGTAGGTCTTCATAAAATGCGCTCTCGCGTGTGTCACACCGTGCTCCATGGTATCAGCCGGCCGCGCTGCTGTGCTCCCAGGAGCAAACTGGCGCTCATATACGAGCACTTGAACACAGCGACAATAAGTTCCAAAGTGACACCAGAGCCACAGGCCACCGGGGAAAGTCGTAATGCTGGAAACCGTCGAACAACCACCCAAAGCCGTTCCGTTTCAGGTGACGAACCCGGAACGTATCCCGGTCAAGCGCTATTACGATGAGAATTTCTTCGAACTCGAGCGCGAGCGTCTCTGGCCACATGTCTGGCAGATGGCGTGCCGGTTGGAGGAGATTCCCGAGACCGGGGATTGGGTCGAATACAAGATCCTGAACGATTCGGTGATCGTGGTCCGCACCCGCACCGGTGTCAAAGCGTTCCACAATGCCTGCCGGCATCGCGGCATGCGTCTCGCCAGCAATCATGGTAACTGCGCCGACAACGGCTTCATCTGTCCGTTCCATGGCTGGCGCTTCAACATGGACGGCGAGAACACGTTTGTTTTTGGCCGCAAGATTTTCAGCGATGAGAACCTGTGTTCCGGCGACCTGAATCTCGTACCCTGCCGCCTGGAGACGTGGGGTGGCTGCGCATTCATCAACTTCGATAACGACGCACCTTCGCTGCTCGAATGTCTGGGGCCGGTAGCGCAGCGGCTCGATTCCCGCCATGTCGGCCAGCTCAAGGTCGATGCCTGGTACTCGACCATTCTGCCGACCAACTGGAAGCTCGCGATGGAAGCCTTCATGGAGGGCTACCACCTCACGGCCACGCATCCGCAGCTTCATCTGCTCTCCCCGAGCGCCAGCCGCTACGACACGCAGTTCGGCGCCTCACCCAATCCACCGACGATCACGTCGGGCAGACAATGGGTCGAGGTCAACATCGACCACATTGCACGGCTCAGCACCGGCATGAACGGCATGATCACCGCCGACGAGGTGAAGATCGCCCGTGGCCTGAAGAACATGGAGCTGCCGGATGATCTCGCCGCGGTACCGATGGCGTTCTACAACCGCCTGTGGAAGGAAATCACCGATCACGGACGCAAGAACAGCATCCCGGTACCCGACCTGGTGGAACTTGCGAAGACGACGCAGTTCAACGCGGTTGAATTCATGTTCCCGCACTACTTCCTGCTGCCGATGTTCAGCGGCATGTCGTCCTATCGCATCCGACCGCTGACGCCGGAGAGCTGCTATTTCGAGCTCTGGTCGCTCTCCCTGCATCCGGAAGGCGAGCAGCGCGATGCACCCGAGGCGCCCGAGCCGGTCGCTTATGACGATCCACTGATTCCGGAAATCCCGCTGCAGGACTACTACAACCTGCCACTCCAGCAGCTGGGTCTGCACGCACGCGGCTTCGAGTACATGCGGCTGTCGAAGAACATCGAAGGCATGATCAGCAACTATCAGCGATTGATCGATGGCTACCTGGCCGGGGTCGATCCAGTCGCTCTGGGCAAGGCCAACCAGATCGTCAACAGCGGACTGGACAGCCCCATCAAAGACATAGGTTTCTAAGCATGTCCACCACTCAGACCGGTTCCTCGTACGACGCCCGTCAGGGCGCGCCCTATTGGGATCCATACGATCCGGAACTGGTCGCCGACCCGTATCCGGCATTCAAGCGCCTGCGCGAAGAGGCGCCGCTCTATTACAACGAGAAATACGACTTCTATGCGGTGAGCCGCTATGACGACGTAGCCAAGGGCCTGCTCGATCGTGACACTTTCATCTCCGCCAAGGGCGGTGTCATCGAAATCATCAAGGCCAACATCAACGTACCGAAAGGCGTGTTCATTTTCGAGGACCCGCCGCTGCACACGATCCATCGCGGTCTGCTGACACGCGTATTCACGCCGAAGCGGATGAACGACCTCGAGCCGCAGATCCGTCAGTACTGCGCCGACGCGCTCGATCCTATCGTCGGCACCGGCAAGTTCGATTTCGTGCGCGACCTGGGCGCGCAAATGCCGATGCAGGTGATCGGCATGCTGCTCGGGATCCCCGAGCAGGACCGCCAGAAAGTGCGCGAGCGCGCCGATGAGGCACTGCGTACCGAAGTCGGCAAGCCGCAGGAATATGGGACCGACCACAACTTCGCGGGCGAGGGATTCGAGGAATATATCGACTGGCGTCTGCAGCACCCGTCGGACGATCTGATGTCCCAGCTCGTCCAGACCGAGTTCCGTGACGAGACCGGTGCCACGCGCAAACTATCGAAAGAAGAGTTGATGATCTTCATCAACATCCTGTCGTCAGCGGGCAATGAGACCACCAACCGTCTTATCGGCTGGACCGGCAAGATTCTGGGCGATCACCCCGATCAGCGCCGTCAGGTTCATGCCGACCGCTCGCTGATCCCACAGACGATCGAAGAGATTCTGCGCTTCGAACCACCTCCGCCGCACATCGCGCGTTACGTCGCGAAGGACGTCAAGGTACACGGCCAGACGGTGCCGAAGGGCAGCGTGATGGTATTCCTGAGCGGCGCAGCCAACCGCGATCATCGGCAGTTCGAGGATGGCGACTCGTTCAACATCCATCGCGAGAAGAAACCACACGTTGTCTTTGGCAACGGCTATCACGTCTGTCTCGGTCAGGCGCTGGCGCGAGCCGAAGGTCGTGTCGCGCTGGACGAAGTGCTCAAGCGCTTTCCGGACTGGGAACTCGACCTGGACAATGCCTATATCTCGCCGACATCCACGGTGCGCGGCTGGCAGACACTGCCGACCTACACCGACGGCAGCAAGCCCAAGCGGACGCTCAAGCGCTACAACATCGGCGCACCGGAGGCGGCAGCCGCGATGGGCATGGCGGCTCCCGCTCCCGGCGGCGGCGAGCTTTGGAACACCACGCTGCAGACGCCGATGGGCCCACAGAACATGCAGGTACTGCTGAAGGTCGCTGGCAGCTCGCTGACCGGAACGATCTCCTCGCAGATGGGAGGCGGCGACATTTCCGGTTCCGCGTCAGGCAACGATCTGAGCTGGACCATGAAGGTCACACAACCGATGCCGCTCGAACTTGAATTCAAGGTCAAAGTGGATGGCGATACGATGACCGGCGACGTCAAGCTGGGTGGATTCGGCACGGCGAAACTGACCGGCACGCGAGCCTGATATGCCAACCGATCGTGAGCTGCAGGAACTGGTCGATCGTCAGCAGATCTGGCAGGTGCTTCAGCGCTACGGCCGCGGCCTCGATCGACTCGATACCGCGTTGGCACGCTCGTGCTATTTCGACGACGCCATCGAGGATCACGGCACGTACGTCGGCTCGCCGGATCAGTTCATCGAGTGGGCCAACCAGACCACACGAAGTTTTCTGAACACGCATCACGGCCTGATGAACCACCACTGCGAGCTCGACGGCGACGATGCATACGCCGAGACCTACTATCTTTTCATCGGCGTCGCCAGGAGTGCACCACACCTGCTTTCGATGGGTCGCTACGTCGATCATTTCCAGCGCCGCAACGGCGAATGGCGCATCGCCAATCGCGTCGCGGTGATCGAGAACAACTTCGACCTGCCCGACAGCAAGCTCTACGCGCTGGAGGCCATCCCCGACGCCTCGGGCCGTCCGGTGGGGAGCCGCGATCGCCAGGACGTCAGCTACCAGCGCCCGCTGAAGCCGCGCCAGCCGCCACGTTAGCCACGGTGCCAGCCGCAATACGGCTCGGTAGCAGGTGATTTCCTGCTAAATTTCGCGGATGGCAACACAACACGCGCTATCCGTCACCCGAGCCGACAACTTCTCCGCCTGGTACCAGGCCGTCGTCAGCGAAGCCGACCTGGCCGAGGAGTCGGGCGTCCGCGGCTGCATGATCATCCGCCCATGGGGCTACGGCATCTGGCAGCGCATGCAGGAACTGCTGGATCGGCGCATCCGCGAGACCGGCCATGAAAACTGCTACTTTCCGCTCTTCATTCCGCTGAGCTTCATTGCCAAGGAAGCGGAGCACGTCGAGGGCTTCGCCAAAGAAATGGCGGTCGTCACGCATCACCGCCTGAAGAAGATCGATGGCGTGCTGCAGCCCGACCCCGATGCGAAGCTGGAAGAGCCGCTGATCGTGCGGCCGACATCCGAGACCGTGATCGGCGCGGCCTTTCAGCGCTGGGTTCGCTCGTATCGCGATCTGCCGCTGCTGCTCAACCAATGGGCCAACGTCGTACGTTGGGAGATGCGCCCCCGCCTGTTCCTGCGGACCTCCGAATTCCTCTGGCAGGAGGGCCATACCGCCCATGCGAGCCACGACGATGCGGTCGAAGAGACGCTGCGCATGCTGGAGGTCTACCGCTCGTTCTCGGAGGACGCGCTCGCGATGCCTGTCATCGCGGGCGAGAAACCGGCGAACGAGCGTTTTCCCGGCGCCGACAACACCTATTCGATCGAAGCGATGATGCAGGATGGGAAAGCACTGCAGGCCGGTACCGCTCACTATCTCGGCACCCACTTCGCGCAGGCGCAGAACATCCGCTATCAGACCGAGCGCGGTGATCTCGCCTTCGCGCACACGACGAGCTGGGGAGTATCGACGCGACTCGTCGGTGGTGTGGTGATGACCCACGGCGATGACGATGGACTCAGGTTGCCGCCGGTGATCGCGCCGCGCCAGATCGTCCTGGTACCGATGCTGCGCGATAAGCCCGAAGACGCCGACATCGTCAAATACTGCGAAGAGATAGCCGCCGAACTGAGCCGCGGAAGCGCCTTCGGCGAGCCGATCCGGGCAGCCGTGGACAAGCGACCGGGGCGCGCGGTCGACAAACGCTGGAACTACGTCAAGCGCGGCGTGCCCATCATCTGCGAGGTCGGCGGTCGGGACATGGCGGCTTCCGCCGTGACGATGATCCGGCGCGACCGCCTGCGCAATGGCGATCGCATCAACTCGACCGCCATTCAACGCACCGAGCTGGTCCAGCGCGCGGACGCGCTGTTGGGCGAGATCCAGGCCGGGCTGCACGCGGAGGCGCACGCACGCCTAACGGCGAATATCGGCTCTCAGTTCACGACCTTCGGCGAGCTGGAGTCGTATTTCAAGGATGACACCGAGGCCTTCCGTGGCTGGGCACAGGTCGCGTGGTCCAGGCCTGAGGGTGCGACACTCGATGCGATCGACGCGAGGCTGAAATCGCTGAAGCTGACGATCCGCAATGCGCCCATGCAGCAGGCGCCCGTCGATGGCCGGCGCTGCATCTTCAGCGACGTGCCGGCAAAGGAATTCGTCCTGATCGGCAGAGCCTATTAGCGCTCCGCGCGGAGCAGCGCTGGCCGTTCGCAGTGGCCAGCGCTTCTCGCTTACTTCAGGTAATTCGCGCTAGAAGCGATAGTTCAGCTCGGCGCCGTAGGTACGCGGCTCGGCGGGCGATGCGTTGTTGATGCCGAAGTCGACACCGAACGCCTCACCACCCGTGTAGTAACCCTTGTTCCCTACGTTCTTGGCAAAGCCCGACACCGTCAGCGCCGTGCCGAAGACGTTCTTCCAGTCATAGCGCAGATTCACGATGCCGTAACCAGGCAGCTGCGTGCCGGGTGTGAGCGTACTGGCCAGGTTGGAGAAGTACTCGGAGCTCTGCCCATAGACCTCAGCACGCAGGCTCATCGGTCCCAGCGCTTCCGGCGTTGGCAGATGCACTACGCCGAACACGCTGCCCGACCAGCGCGACGTGTCACCCGCCGGACCATAGTGCAGTACGGAGACGACGCCGCCGAGGTTGGCCGCACCCCTGCCATCGGTGTAGTAGGAATCGGTGTAAGCACCGTTCAGACCTAAGGTCAGTGCCCTCACTGGCGAGATCTGCGCGTCGATCTCGACGCCGCGGACTTCACCGGCATTGATATTGCCGGTGAAGGCGGTGGCAGTGCCTGCAGCCGAGGTCGCGTAGATCACGCGCTGGATGTTGGTGATCCACTGGTTGTATACCGCGATGTTGAACGCCGTCGGCATCTGCATGAAGTCGCCGTGAAACTTGGCACCTACTTCGACGTCGTGCGTTTTCTCGGGTCGAAACTCGTTGCCACCGTCGACGGCGTACACCGGATTCGAGACGGCGTAGCCGTTGAAGCCACCGCTGCGCCAGCTGCCGCGCGTCGCGATATACAGCAACGTCTGCGAATTCAACTGCCAGTCGAGACCGGCGGTCCAGCTCGGCGCACGGAACTGCGTCGATTCCGACGGTTCGCCGGCCAGCACCGAACCGCCCTCGGCGCCCGTGAGCACATCGGGTGGATACTGCAGACCGTCTGTTTCCCAGGTGTATCGGATACCGCCCGTGAATTTGAGGCCCTGTACACCGGTGACGTTGCTCAAATCGTAAGTGCCCTGCGCGTAACCCGCCTCGCTGCGCGAGGTGGTGACGAAGTGGAACGTCGACGGTCCACCCACCGCAACCGGCGACAGATCGAAATACGACAGCTCGTCGAGTTCCTCGTGGCGGTCATTCGCATAGTAAAGGCCGACGACGTAATCCAATTGAGAATCGAAGGCCTTACCGAGCAGCTGCGCCTCTTCGGAGTAGTTCTTCAGCGTCGTGCGGTTGCCCTCGAGCCCCGTGGCGCTGTTGAAGTCTTCGCTGATGCCGTACGGGATGCCCATCTGGTCGGCAACGAAGTCGGTGTAGGAGCGGGATGCACCGAAGATGTTTTTGACCTGCAGGTCGCTGTTGATGTCGTATTTGGTGGTATTGGTGACGTACCAGTTCTGCGCGTGCAAGCCGTTGGGCTGCGGACTGTCGACGGCAAAGACGCCCAAGGCCTGTTGTCGGGCCAGTACAGCCAGAATGCCGCCCTGATTGAGCTTGGGATTTGCCGCCGAATAGGCGGTCCAGAGAGCGCCGGACAACGGCGAGTAGGTACAGGCCACTGCATCGGTCAGTTTCGAGTTGGGCACGCATAGATAGACCGAATACGGCTCGTTGATCGCCGGATTGCCGGTCGAACTGCCGAACTCTGCGACCGTTTCGTTCTCGAGGCCATCGAACGGCTTCAACGTCAGGCTGACGCGGCCGGCGCGCCGATTGAGTGCACCATATTCCTCGCCGTTGGCGATGTCGCGCTGATAACCCTCGCGCCGGTAGTAGTCACCGGCGACCCGCAGCAGCACCTTGTCCGAAAAAGGTAGATTGATCGCGCCGCTGGTGTCGGTGAGGCCCAGGTTGCCGACGCGCTCATCGACGTAGCCGCCGAAATTCTCCTCGGGCTTCGCGGTCGTCGTCAGCACCGCACCACCGGTGGTGTTGCGGCCGAACAGGGTTCCCTGCGGCCCCTTGAGTACCTGGATCGAGCCCAGATCGAAGAATGAGGTCGGCGATCCGGTATTGGCCTCGACGTCGTTGACATAGCCCAGCACCGCCGGAGCCGACCCGGTAAAGGAGTCGATCGACTGGCCACGCAGCGAGTAGTTCTGCTGGGTCGAGACTGCGTTGGTACGAACGATCAGTCCCGGGACGGACGCCTGCAGATCGTTCTCGGTGTGGACCTGCTTCTCGGCAAGATCATCGGGACCGAGCGCCGTGATCGCGATCGGTACCTTGCTGTTCTCTTCTTCGCGACGCCGGGCCGTGACCACCACTTCCTGCAGCTGCGCCGGCTGCCCGGCGTCCGCCGCCGGCGCGGGTGGCGCCTGCGCAACAGAGATTGCCGGTATCGCGGCGAGCAACGCCGCTGCGCAAAGACCGGTGGTGGCCCCAACGGCCTGCGGACGAAGGAAGAATTGCCACAGAGGCCGTGGGCGCGCAGTGCGATCTGACATGAAAAGCTCCCCGCAAAAACATCGTTTATGAATGCCCGACACTTATTGGCCGGGCCTGGGGGCCATTGTCCGATGTTTGTGGGCTAAGCTAGGTGACTGCGCTGGAAGTAACGTTTGACTGCGGTAGCAACTCGTGTTGGTCCGGCGCAACAATCCGGAGCCGTGGGATCAGGAAGAACGCCCCTAGTCCTAAGCAGATGTAGAGGATGAAGCCGTCGTCGTAGCTATGGGTGTGGTCGAAGATGGCACCCATCAGCGGCGGCATCGACAGCGAGATCGGCATCGTGACGATGTTCATCAGTCCGAACACCCGGCCGACATTGGCTGTGCCGAATACCCGGGCAGTCAGATAAGTCCACAGCGGCAGCGCCGTGCCGACCCCCATGCCATGCAGGAAGCTCGCGAGCAACAGCGCACGAAAGGCAAATCCTCGCAGAAAGAAACAGCTCGACAGAACCAGAAAGCCGAGGCCGATACTCAGTCCGACACGCGGATTGAGACGATCACCAAAGAAGGTGTAAAGAAGCTTGCTCGTCAGACTCCCGGCCGAGAAGCAGGTCAGGAACAGCGCGCCCTGTCTGGCGGTGAAACCGCGGGAAATCGCGAACGGCACCATGTTGCTCAGCACCCCGGCAGCACCGCACAGCACCAGGCCGATGACGATCGTGATCACCCAGAAATTCGGATCCCGCAGGAGCGATGCGGTCGACTGCGACGGCTCTGCGCCCTGCACCGTGGCCACCTGTGGTGGTTGCGACGCGCCGTCGGGGTAGAGGCCGACATCCGAAGGCCGATCTATGACCAGCCGAGCCAGCAAGGGCACCAGCACCACCAGCACGAATGCAGCGAAGAGCCGCAGCGCCTCGCGCCAGCCGAACGCATCGATCAATCCGGCGAACACCGGCGGCATGAACAGACCGCCGATGGCATAGCCCGCGACCGTGATGCCCACCGCCCGCGCCCGCCGCCGCACGAACCAGCGCGGCAACAGAGCCGAATACGACAGCGGGCCAAGCACGACGTTTGCCATCGCCAGCAGCAGACCGAATGTCACGAACACCCACGTCAGCGAGGTCGTGAACGAGAGCGCTGCGTAACCGGCCGCCAGCAGGATCCCGCCACCGACCATGATCCGCCGGATGGAATAGCGATCCATCGCAGCTCCCAGCAGCGGATTCATGATCCCGTTGATCAGATAGGTCAATGTCATGATCAGACCGAGGGTGCTGCGGCTCGCGCCGAACTCCCGTGACAACGGCGCCGCGATGACACTGAAACAGATGATGATCGTACCGGGCGCCGCGGCCTGGTTGAGCATGGAGACAACGACCTGCCACCATCCCGGAAAAATGGTTTTGTTCATGCCTGGCCCACCCCCGTCGGCCGGATGACTGCTTTGCTCGATTATTACGGGTTTACGCCCGCCGGCGCTAGGCGGTCACGAATCCCACCGACGAGGGTTCCCGGATCTCGTCGGTCCAGACACGGAAAGACTGCAGACTGCTGCTGCCGAATGCCGTGCTGAATGCTGCATCGGCGGCGTCACGACCGCGCGCGATCAGCAGCCGCCCGATTCGGCGCGCGTTGTTGCGCGGGTCGAAACTGTGCCAGCTGCCACCCAGGTACACCTCCATGGACGCCGCGAAATCCATGGGAGCATTCACCGGTGGCACGCCGATGTCGCCCAGATAGCTGGTGCAATATCGCGCCGGAATGTTCAGACAGCGGCAAAAGGTGATCGCCAGGTGCGCCATGTCACGGCACACCCCGCTTCGCTGCAGCCAGGTCTGATGTGCGGTCTTGGTGCAGTGCGCGTACTGGTAACCGAAGGTCACATGCTGATTGACATGGTCGCAGATGGCCTGCACTCGGCCCCAACCTGGTGCAAAGTGGCCGAACAGCCGCCAGGCTTCTTCCATCAGCAATTCGGTTTCGCAGTAGCGGCTACCGAGCAGATAGACGAGCGTGTCGGGCGGCAGGGACGGCACCGGCACTTCCGGTGCATCCCACACCGCTGGCTCCGGGATGCCGCTGTCTTCGACGATGCCGTCGGCACGCAGGCGAACGACCCCGGGCGAGCAGATGAAGCGAGTGCACGTATTGCCGAATGCATCGATATAGGTCGCCGCCGGCAGCGCCGGCTCGAGCGTCATCGTGTCGGCCTGCAGGATCCGCTGGCGAACGTTCGGCTGCGCGCTCAACAGCACCACCATTGGGGTGTTGATGGCCGCGTTGTAGGTGATGTCGTAACCGAATCGGATCTTCATAGGCCTGAATGCTCTTTGCATGAATCGTACCCGACGGCGCGCGTCGCACGAGCTATGCGGCGACGCATGGGCTGGTGGGACATTGCCGACAGCTCGCGTACGATGGCCGCATGACTTACTGCGTCGGCGTGCTGCTGGATGATGGCCTGGTGCTCGCGTCCGACTCGCGGACCAATGCCGGCCTCGACAACTTCGCGACGTTTTGCAAGATGACGGTGTTCGAGCGTGCCGGCGAGCGCGTGATCGTGCTGCTCAGTTCCGGCAATCTCGCCGGCACGCAGGCAGTCATCAGCACCCTGAGGCAGCGCGGCGAGCACGCCAGCAGCGGCGAGAGTCTCTGGAGCGCCCGCACCATGTTCGACGTCGCGATGATCGTGTCGGACGCGGTGCGCAATATCGAGCGACGCGACGCTGCCTATCTGACCAGTGGTGGCTCGCCCTTCAATGCTTCCTTCATCATCGGCGGTCAGATCCGGGGCGAGCCCCCCCGGCTGTTTCGTACGTTCGCGGAAGGCAACTTCATCGAGGCCAGCGACCAGACGCCCTACATCCAGACGGGCGAGGCCAAGTTCGGCAAGCCGATCATCGATCGCGTGGTGACGCCGGCGACCTCCCTGAGCGATGCGATGAAGTGCCTGCTGATCTCGTTCGACTCGACGATCCGCAGCAACCTGTCAGTGGGCATGCCGATCGATCTGGCCTGCATTCGACGGGACGACTACCGCATCGACCAGCGCAGCCGCTTCGGACCCGGCGATGCCTATTTCACCCGGCTGAGCGACGCCTGGCGTGAGGGCATTCGCGACGCATTCAAACGGCTGCCGGACGTGCCTACCTCGTCCCATAAAGTCGATCGCCCGCATCTCCCAGACCCGGCAGAATATAACCGTGATGGTTGAGTATCGGGTCGACGGCGGCGGTCCAGACTCTCACGTCCGGATGGTGGCTGTGCAGATGGGCCAGTCCGGGCGGACACGCCAGCAGGCAGACCATGCGCAGCTCGCGCGCGCCGTGCTCTTTTAATCGGTCTATCGCCGCCACGGCGCTGTTGCCGGTTGCCAGCATCGGGTCGACCACGATCACCAGGCGGTCCGACAGTTCGTTCGGTGCCTTGAAGTAGTACTCCACCGCCTGCAACGTACGGGCATCGCGATAGACGCCGATCTGCGCCACGCGCGCCGATGGGACCAGATCCAGCATCCCCTCCACCAATCCCATCCCTGCGCGCAGTATTGGTGCAAACACCAGCTTCTTGCCTTTCAATGCCGGCGCCTTCATCGGCATCAGCGGCGTCTCGATGTCGACCGAGTCGAGCAACAGGTCCCGCGTGACCTCATACGACAACAACGTCCCGATCTCGCGCAGTAGCTGCCGGAAACTCTTGGTGGGGGTGGTCTTATCCCGAAGCAGCGTCAGTTTGTGCTGCACCAGCGGATGCGCGACCGTGATGACGTTGTCCATGAGCTCACCATAGCGCAACTACGCGACTCATCGCGTACGAAGAATGCTGTTTTCCCGCCAGGGCGCGCGATGCACACTCATCTGCGGCTGCGCATCGATTGCGGGCGACGCCAGACCTGTGGCAGGTACCGTGCAGCGGCCGCTCGCTCGGTAGCCGAGTGCTGCCGCCAGCCTGCCTTCGGCGGCGTCACCGAGTGGATGCGTGAAATCATCGGCTACCGAACAGCCGGGCAGTACAGCGCTGGTCGGCATGGTGGAATTCGCCGGCGAGAAGCCATCGGGATAGTTACCGAAGCCCGTTGCATTGTCGCTCTGGAACTCGATCGAGAAGTACGTCGTACCGCAATTGTCCTGCGGATAGAACCCATAAGGCTTGCCACAGGTGGTCGAACCGATCTGGATGACCTGGACATCGACGCCGTTCAATCCATTCATGATGGCTTCGCTGGCTGAACAGGTTCCAGGCCCGGTCAGCACGAACACGCGCGTCAGGCCCAGGTAAGGCAGCGTCGTACCCGCCGCGGGCGTCGCGGAAAAACCCTGCGATACGGTGTGAAACGGGGTCGGCGTCAGCGGCTGACCGGTCACCGGGTCGGTGCTCGGATATCTGGCGTTGAAGGCGATGCGGTCGAACGCCTCGCCGGCAGTCGGCCCAGGGCCTGCAATCATGTACGCCAGCTCGCTGGCGATATCGAGCAGTCCGCCACCGTTATAGCGAATATCCAGTATCAGGTCGGTGACATCCGCAGCCTTCAGTGAGCTGATGCCATCGATCAGCTCGCGCTCCGACGTGGCGATGTGATCGTTGAAGAGTATGTAGCCGACCGGACCGGCATCCGTTTGAAGGGTCGTGACGATCGGCACAGGCGTTTCGGTCACGGCCGCCGCCTCAAGGGTCACCGCGTGATCGGTGCCGGCCACTGGATCGTGCAGCGTGAAGGTATGCGTTTCTCCCGCACTCGTCGGCGACAGACCCTGATTGAGCGTATCGACACTGACCTGATCACTGGCGTGGATCGCGTCGACGCCGTCGATCTGCGTGATTTCCAATCCACGCGCGAGCCCCGCGTTGGCCGCGGCGAAATTGCCAGGCCAGACGAAAGCCACGTACAGCTGGCGCGGCGGGGCTGCCACCGCGATGTCCCAGGTGACGCCGTAGCCGATGTCGACGCCCCCGAGCGACATGCTCTCCCACTGCGTGGTCGGATAGGTGAAATGAAACCGGTCCTTCGGGTTTCCCGTCGACGTCAGCGCCGGGGTCTTCAGCAACGAGAAATAAGTTGCTGTCGATGCGTAGGCGCCGGGATCGAGATCCGGGACCTCGCTGTACCAAAGATAGAGCTCATTGGTCCACGAGCGCACCCAGTTGTTTTCGTCCAGCGCCGTGCCCAGCCTGTCTGGGTAGGCCACGCCGGTTACGGGGTCGCGTCCGTAACGCGGGTTCTGGCACAGGGCGGTGTAGTGGCCCGACGGCTGATACAGACCTTCGATCCAGCCGTCGCCCCTCGGGGCGCTGCCATTACCCGGGCCCGACGTCGCAAGCACGGTGCCGTAAGATTCCTCCGAATCACCGCACGCCGACAGCAAAACGGTCAGTACTGCGGCCAGCGCGAACGCGGGCGGCCGAATGAGTGCACCCATCGTGAAACGATAGCATCGGTGCTCACGCGACCACAGTTGCCGAGTGTGAGACGCGTCTGCTTCCACAAACGTTTCATGTCAGTGCGCGCCACGCTAAGATCGGTCGCTATGGCATTCGAAGGCACCGACGAACTTCTCCAGCGCACGCTGGCTTTTGTACGCGATCACCGGGCGACCTATCTGTCCTCCGGCGGTGTGCAGGGCCACATCATGGACCTCACCCATGCGGGTGCCCGCGGGCTGCTGCCGACCTTGTTGCTGAAGACGACCGGTCGTCGAACCGGAAAGACGCTGACAGTGCCGTTGATCTACGGCATCTACGGCGACGAATGGGTCGTGGTCGGCTCCAAGGGCGGCGCACCGGATCATCCGGACTGGTTTCTGAATCTGCAGGCGCGTCCGGAGGTGGCCTTTCAGATCGCCACGCAGGCGTTTCAGGCCGAATGGCGCGTAGCGGCCGGCGAAGTACGCCAGCGCGTCTGGGCATACATGGAGCATCTGTATCCGCCTTACGCAACCTACCGCGTCGCGGCGGGCGAGCGAACGATCCCGCTGGTGATGCTGCGGCCGCTGCGTCAGTTGCCGGTTTTCAAGTCCGACGAGGGCCGCTGACCCACCGCCGCGCGCGCCATCGAGCGCACGTAGCTATACAGCGCATCGATCTGCGCATCATCGAGATCGGTGAACGCCGGCATGCCGAGCGGGATCATGATCCCGTCGCGCACGACGCGGGCGAATCCATCGCGTTGCAGTGCCAGCCGCGACTCGCGCAGGTCAGGCGCGGGCGGACCGGCCGACTCCGCGCGGATGCCGTGACAACCGGAACATCGCAGCGTGAAGAGACCCTCGCCCTGCTTTGCCTGGCTCTCGTCGATCTGAAGCGTTGGATCGTCCACCGCATGCACCGCGAAATCCTGCGGGTTGCCGGGTGGCAGCCTGGCGCCGCCATCGAGCACGAATGTCAGCAAACGCCGCGGCTGCGCACCGAATTTCCATCCGGCGTTCATCACACCCATCATGTTGGTCGAGCCGTAGCCGACCAGCACCGACAGATACTGGCGTCCGCCGACCTGGTAGCTGATCGGCGCCGCGATGATCCCGAGGCCGGCATTGAAGCGCCACAGCGTGGCGCCCGTCGCGGCATCGTAGGCACACAGAAAGCCGTCGGCATCACCCTGGAATACCAACCCGCCGGCCGTCGCGAGCGCACCGCCGTTGAAGGGATGATCGTGCTGGACCGTCCAGCGCGCTGACTGTTTGACCGGATCCCAGGCGATCAATGCACCCTTGTTGTCGCGATCATCCTGTTGAACGGTTTCGATCGCCAGGCCGCCGTACAGCGCCTGTCCGCCATGCTGCCCATAGCGCACGCCGATCTGCATGTAAGGGACGTAGACGAGTCCGGTCTGCGGATCGAATGCCATCGTCTGCCAGGCATGCGCGCCACCGGCCGAGGGCCAGATGTCCACCGGCCCCTGCTCATAGCGATTGTTCGGCATATCGACCGGACGACCGGTCGTCAGATCGATGCGTTCCGCCCAGGTCGCCTTGCCCAGCTTCCCGGCCGACACCAGCCGGCCCGTGGTGCGATCGAGCACATAGAAAAATCCGTTCTTCGGCGCCTGCATCAAGGCGTGCAGCAGGTGTCCGTCCACCTGGATGTCCGCCAGCACCATCTGCTCGGCGGCATCGAAATCCCATGCATCGCCCGGATTGACCTGGTAGTGCCACAGGTATCTGCCGGTATCGGCATCGAGAGCCACCACCGATGCCGTGTAGAGATCGTCACCGCTGCCACCACGATCCGCGGGATCGTTCGGTGAAGGATTGCCGGTCCCGATGTAGACACGATTGAACTGCGGATCGACCGTGATGCTGTCCCACGGTGCGCCCCCGGCCGGTTTGCTATGCCACGTCGCCGCCGCGCGCGTCATCGCCGGATCGTGCGCGTTCTCGTCCGCACTGCCCGGCACCACGTAGAAACGCCACAGCTTCTGTCCGCTCTTGGTGTCATACGCGGTCACGCAGCCACGCTCGCCGAAGTCGCCGCCACCGCTGCCGATCAATACCTTGCCGCGCAGGATCCTCGGCGCCGCGTTGAGGGTATAGCGCGATTGGAGCGGCACGACCTCGACGCTCCACGCCAATCTGCCGGTCCTGGCATCGAGTGCAATCAACCTTCCGTCGACGGTGGACGCGAACACACGGCCGCCATCCACGGCGACACCCCGATTGACCGGCAGAGTCATCTTGAATTTATCCGGATTGTGCCGCCACACCTGCGGGTCATGCGTCCACAGCAACTTGCCGCTGACGGCATCGACCGCATAGACCTTCGAGTAGCTGCCGGTGAAATAGAGCACGCCATTCACGGCGAGCGGCGTCGCCTCGAGCATTCGCTCATCCGGTAGATCGAGATGCCAGCGAAGGCCCAGGCGGCCAATGTTCGTCGCGCTGATCTGCGCAAGCTGGCTGTAAGCCGTCTCGTCAGTCGCCCCGTTGTGCCCGAGCCAGTCGCGAGCCGCCCCGACCTTGCCCATGTCCACCGCCAGCGCCGGCAACGTCAGAAGACATGGCAGGATCCCGCGCAGGAGCGCCATGGAAGCGATCCTCGCGAACGTCACGCGATGACTCCGTCGGCCTTGAGGATTGCGATCTGATCCCAATCGATACCCAGCTCCTGCAGGAAACTCTCCGTATGCTCGGACGCCTGCGGCGCGCGCACGGAACCCGGTGCTTCACGATTGAACTGCACCGGCCCGCTCGCCAGCAGCATCGGTTCGCCGCCATCGATCGCCTCGGTCGCCATGAGCATGTCATTCGCGAGCGCCTGCTCATCGGTGACCAGATCCATGAAACTCTGCACCGGCGCCCACTGACCCGAATAGGTCTTCAGATGCTGGCGCCAGTAGTCGAACGGTCTGGCCGCAAACGCCTCGATCAGCGCGTCGGTCACCGCCTGCCAGTTCTTCATGATCGCCTCGGTACTGGTGAAGCGCGCGTCATCGGCCATGTCCGGCCGGCCGACGTGTTCGAACAGGCTTCGATAATGTGGATCGGGCTGCATCGTGAACAGACTGATGGTTTTGCCATCCGACGTCGGAAAACTGCCGATCAGTGGACCATAGGGCGAGCCGCCCGGCACCGGCGCGCGATTGCGGCTGACTTTTTTCGATAGCGTCGCGGTGTTGACGGCGACACCGGACGCCCACCACGCGCTGCTCAGCAGCGACACATCGACTTCGGATGCCTCGCCAGTCTGCCCGCGATGGAAAAGCGCCGCGGACACACCCGCGGCGATGTTCATCGCGGCAATGGAATCGCCAAAGCCGCCGACACCGGGCAGCAGCGGCAGATCGAACTCCTCCGGCGTCATGGAATAGCCAATTCCGCTTCGCGCCCAGAAAGCGGTCGCATCGAAGCCGCCGATGTCGCGCTCGGGCCCCTTGTCTCCATACGCACTGCCACGCACGTAGATGATGCGTGGATTGACCGCGCGCAGATGCTCGACATCGATCTTCAGCTTGCTGCGCACGGACGGCAGATAGTTGGTGATGAACACGTCGGCAGTCTTCGCGATCTCGTAGAGCAGCGCCTGGCCCTTCTGCGTCGACACATCGATGCCGACGCTGCGCTTGCCCCGATTGGCATGTTCGAATATCGGATTACGGTCGGCGTTGATGACGACACCGCCGACACGTGCCAGCCCGCGCTGCGCATCGCCCCGCACCGGATGCTCGATTTTGATGACGTCAGCGCCCCACTCGCTGAGGATCACCCCGGCCGCCGGAACGAAGATGAACTGCGCCAGTTCCAGCACCCGAATACCTTTAAGCACCTGCATCGATCTCCCCTCGCCTTGAGTGCGCGTCTGCTGTAGAGTAGCGCGCGCGCAAACCGTGGGTATAGCGGTCAGCACCCCCGGGCGCACTTCGAGCCGTTCAACCTCGCTCGCTTCTGACCGCGGCAGCGTATGACGCGCCGTGCGAGTCAATCTTCAAGGTTTAATCAACTATGTCATTTTCAGATCTCGGGCTTGCGCCCGAGCTGCTGCGCGCGCTCGATGAGCGCGGTTATGCGCAGCCCACACCCGTACAGAAACAAGGCATCCCCGCGGTGCTGACGGGCAGCGACCTGATGGCAGCAGCTCAGACCGGTACGGGTAAGACTGCCGCCTTCGTACTGCCGATCCTTCAGCGCCTGAATGCGCCGCTGGGCACCGCCCCGCGGGCACTGGTGCTCGCGCCCACGCGCGAACTGGCCGCCCAGATCGCGGAGAGCGCCCGCATCTACAGCCGCTACACGAAGCTGCGCACCGCCGTGGTTTTCGGCGGCGTCGGCATCAACCCTCAGATCGACACGCTGCGTCACGGCTGCGATCTGCTGATCGCGACGCCGGGGCGCCTGCTCGATCTCGCCAGCAACCGCCAGGCCGATCTGCGCAGCGTACAGTGCCTGGTGCTCGACGAAGCGGACCGGATGCTGGACATGGGCTTCATTCGCGACATTCGCCGGATACTCGCGCTGCTGCCGAAGTCGCGCCAGAACCTGATGTTCTCGGCCACCTTTAGCGACGACATCCGCTCGCTCGCGCACGGTCTGCTGCGTAATCCGACCCACATTGAGGTTGCGCCACGCAATACGACCGCGGAGCGCGTCGAGCAGCAGGTCTACAAGGTTCCGAAGGAACACAAGCGCCACCTGCTGGCTCACCTCATCGAAGACGGTAACTGGCATCAGGTGCTGGTGTTCACGCGCACCAAGCACGGCGCCAATCGCCTGACCCAGCAGCTCGAGTCCCATGGCATCCGCTCCGCGGCCATCCATGGCAACAAGAGCCAGGCCGCGCGCGTTCGGGCGCTGGCCGATTTCAAAGCCAACAAAGTGATCGCTCTGGTGGCCACCGAAGTGGCCGCGCGCGGCCTCGATATCAAGGAATTGCCGCACGTCGTCAACTACGAGCTGCCGAACGTCCCGGAGGACTACGTACACCGCATCGGCCGCACGGCGCGCGCGGGTGCATCCGGCCGTGCCGTCTCGTTGGTGAGTGTCGATGAAGCGCCGCTCCTGCGTGATATCGAGCGACTGCTGCGCAAACCGCTGCCAGTGGTTGCGTTGCCGGCGTTTTCCACGACGGCGCCTCGAGGCTCCGACTCCGCAGGCGACGAACGCGCCTCGCAATCCGATCGCCCGCCTCCGGCAAACCGCGCACCGGGCCGTCCCACACACGCGCCTTCACGTAATCAGCCGCGTCATCGGAACCAGGATCGCACTCGACGTCGCAGCCACTGACGACTGCTACCGACTGCCGAGACCGCTGCCGACGACTGTTGACGGCCGGCAATGGCCGTCAACAGGGCCCCTCGAGTCCAGGGAAGGTGGACTTGTCGGGACCCCGTCGACGGTCTAAACCCGCTGCACTATTCCTTGGCGTGCGGTCCGAAGCTGTAGCGCAGACGCACTCCATACATCGCCGGTGGTCCGACGTTGGCATACTCGGCGCCGCTCGCACCGGTCTGCTGCGCAAACGTGTAGTAGTGGAAATTGGTCACGTTGGTGCCGAACACCGTCAGATCGAGCGGCGTGCGCATCACTGAATGCCACGTCACATTCAGATCGACCAGGTCGGTCGAACCGATGAAGGCAAAGCTCTGCGTGGTCGGATCCGTGCTCTGACGGTCGGAGGGTGCCACCGATTGGCGGCCGGCGTGGCTGTAGGTCGCGCCGAACGAAACCTTGCCGATCGTATCGGGCAGCGGCAACGTGTAGTCGGTTCCCACGACCACCTTGTTCCGCGGCGTATAGGGGATCGGATCCCCGGACATATACTGGCTGGCAATGTTGTACAGACCGCCACCTGCGCCAGTGAAATCCGGGATCGATAGGATCTTGGCGTTCAGGTACGCATAGTCGGCATTGATCAGCAGCCCCTCGATTGGGTTCAGATTGATCCCGATTTCCGTGCCCCAGATCCGCGACTTGCCGGCATTGATCGGCACCGCGGTCGCCGGCAGTCCGGTACCGACGATCGGGTAGAAATTGAGCTGCAGCTGCTGGTTGACGAAGTCGTTGTAGAACACCGACGCGTTGAACGTTCCGCGGATCGGCCAGTGGAACTCCGTCTTCGAACCGACCTCGTAAGCATCCAGTCGCTCCGGCTTCAACTGTACGAACTGCGGGATGATCGCCGCCTCCACGGCGCCCGCACGATAGCCGCGCGAATACTTGGCGTACATCATTTCGTCCGTGGTCGGCTCGTATTCCATGTCGATCAGCCAGGTCGGCCGGTTCGACTTCTCCGTCAGGTGGCGGAAGCAGTTTGCGTCCTGCCCGAGATAGTTCGTGCAGGCCGAGCTGACGATGCCGTATGCCGGGAATGCAGCGAAGTCGTCGTTCTCCGATTGCACGTCCCAGTGCTCGTGATCCCACGTCTCGCGCGCACCGGCGGTTACCTTCAGGTTGCTGAGGATCGAATAAGTCTCCTGCGTGTACAGACCGATGTCCTGGTACTTCGCCTGGCTGCGGTTGATCGAGAGGCTACCGGCGCCCAGGCCGAACGGCGAGGTACAGTTATAGGTCGCCCAATCGGTGCATGAACCGATCTCCACCGTCTTGATGGTCGACGTGCCAAGCGGCCGGCTGAACTCGGTATAGATGCCACCCTGGTAGCTCAAACGATCGTTCAGCAACTCGCCGTTCACCCGCAATTCCTCGGTGAGCGTCGACTCATGACCGCTGGGCTCGCCCGGCGTGCCGCCGACGGCGAAGAACACATAGGGCAAACTGACCGGGAATCCCACCATCGACGTGTTGAAGTTCGAACCGATGAGCGGCGTTCGGATCTCCGACTTGAGCTCCGCGTAGCTGGCGATGTTCTTCAGCGTAAAGTTGTCGGAGGCGGTCCAGGTCGTGGTGTTGATGACCTGCCAGACCTCGAGCTTATCGATCGGATCGTCGACCTGCTGCTGCGAATCGTAGAAGCCATAGCCCTGCGCTTTTTCCTGCGCCAGCTCTGCCTGCGCGGGGATGCCGAACAGGGCTCCGACCTGCGGCAGCGAGGGATCGCCCGCAACCAGCTTGCCGTACGAGCCGTTCGTGCTGGAGTTCACGTAGGAGAAGATGGTGTAGTTCTCGAGATTCGACATGACGTCCCACACCGCGCTGCCACGTACGGCGGTGTAGTTGATGTCGTCGAAATCGCTCGGCCCGATGCCGCTCTTGTTGATCAGATAGCCGTCGCGATCCTTGTGCTGGACGCCGAATCGCAGCCGCAGCGAGTCGTTGACCGGGATGTTGATGACGCCTTCGCCCTCGTGGTAACCGAAGTCACCGAACGCGCCCTGTACATAGCCTTCAAGATTCGCGGTCGGCTTCTGCGGTACCAGCATCACGTCGCCGCCGGTGGTGTTGCGGCCGAACAGCGTACCCTGCGGTCCCTTGAGTACCTGGATGTTCTGCAGATCGAAGAAGAATCCCGGACCCGCGCCGTCGCCGCCTGGGACCAGAACTGCCGGCGAGCGTGGCGACACCACGTCGGCGAAGTACGTTCCGACGGAAGGCGCCGTACCCGTCTCCTGGTTGAAACCACGGATCGCGTAACTGGTGCGGTTGGAGCCGAAGCGAACGTCCACCGACATGGACGGCGTCAGCTTCTGCAGGTCCTCAGCACCGATGATGTTGTGCGCCTGCAGCTGGTTCTCGTTGAAGACCGTGATCGAGATCGGCACGTCCTGCAGGCGCTCCTCGATACGCCGGGCAGTGACGACCACCTCTTGCAGATCGCCGCTCTCGGCGCCGGTACTACCACTGGCAGTGTCTGCGGCCAGCACAGGGCCTGCGCCGGCTGCAGCTATCGCGCTGCAAACAAACGCGGCAACGGTCGATCGCGATGCATTCATCAATCCCCCTGACTTTAAATTTATGCCGCTATGGAACGGCCTTATCGAGAGAGATTTTTAGAGATTTGCTCGGTACTCCGTCAAGCTCCAGGCCCTGGGAAACAAGTGTTTCACGGCTAACTCGCACACATGACATCACCGACAGACAAGAGGCACGGATAAAAGATCAAGCGTGCTAGCCACCGGAGAACAGCGATGGATCGACCGGGTGCGCGTAGTAGACGATCTCGTGATGCTCCCATGCGGACGGATGTCCGGCAAAGCCGACGCACAGGGCGATGCTTCGATAGTTGGTGCCACCTGCCTGCGTGATATCCGGCCCCTCTGCATTGAGCAGTTCTCCGGCGGCCGCAGCAAGTAGATACCCAGCCGCTGAGCCGCGGCCGCCGCGAACGCGCTGCAGTGCGTGTGTTTGCCGACGGCCGATTCGGGCCTGCCATCCGGCACGCCCGACTCCCAATGAACGTGCTCGCCCGCTGGCCAGCGATGCTCGACGTCGAGACTGTCGACGATCTGCATGGTCTGCCGTGCAAGCGGCACGATGGATTCCGCGTGAACGGCGCCGATACCAAGAAACAGGGCTACCGCCAGGGTGCCAGGGATTTTCATGCCGTCTCCCGCCGTAATGACGGGCACGACTATACGGCGTCAGGCGACTACCTTGTGATCCTCATCGGTGCCTTCCCAGAGCGCGACCCTGCCCGGCAGCGGCTCTTCGGACAGTATCCACTTCACCAGCCGGCGCATCGGTTCGATGCCGTCCTGCGGGCCCACCAGTCCCGGGCCGTTGAAGGCATAGCCCAGTGCGACGAAGCGCTGACCGCCATGCAGGGCGCCCTTATGCCGTACCACCTTGCGCAGGTTCTCCGGGTAGATCCCGACCGTCTGGGTATAGGCATCGACGACATCGAGCACTTCTTCCAGCGTATCCACCGGGATGAGGTTCACCGTCCGGTCGACGAGATATTCCCAGAACTCGACGCGATCGGCAGTATGCGAGATCAGCACCGCGCCCTCGCCGTCCTTACCGCCGATCACCGTGTAGAAGTCGTCGGACAGACGCAGCGCGTCAACCTGGCGGCGCAGATCCGGATCGTATCGCTTGGGTTTCGTCGTCAATGTCTCGGGCAGCCGCAGCATGGCGTCATAGGTCATCTGCCCCAGCCGCTTCAGCCTTGCGACGCCCTCGTCATCCGTGCCACAGGTGACATAGACCATGCGGCATGCGGAGCAGGCGGTCTGGTTACCGGTGGCGACGTCGGTCGCGATGCGATTGGCCGCCTCCTGCATCGTCGTTTCGCTCTGCAGTGCCTCCCCACCCACGATGCTGGCCGAGCGCTTCGGGTCGAGGCTGATCAGCTCGATGCCGGGCTGGATATATTTGGTGACGTGCTTCACCGATGCAAAGCCGCCCCACGCGCAGATCTTCTCGATGTTGTGCGGCTGATAGATCTTTGCCTCCAACGCCTCGTCGCCGCCCCGCCAGTAGGCCACCGCGAGGTGCTTGGTCACCGGATGGTCCGGTGCCATGTCGACCATCGTGCGCGCGATGGCGCCGGTGGTGAACGGATCGTTGGACGGCACCTTGATGATCGTATCGCCGCGAGTGACGGCGCCACGCAGTACCGTCAGCGCGCCCAGCACCGGGCCATTGCCGGCAACGATATGCAGCGTGCGCGCGCCATAAGCGCGGATGCCGACCTTCGAACCATTGATGTCCTTCTCGACCCAGCCTTCCAGGTAGGGCACGCCAATGGTGAAGTCGATCATGCCGCGGATGCGTTCCTTGTCGAACATGAACGGCATGTCGCGGAAGAATTTGTCCATGATCGGCCTGGTCGTCGGCGCGGTGGCGTAAGAATATTCGCGCGCCTCGAGCAGGTAGTCGTTCTTCGTTATCTCCAGGCGCGAGCCGAGCTCGGCCAGGTAGTCGAGGATATTCTCCAACGAGATGTCGTAGAGATCCTCCATCAACCGTGGACTGGCCAGCGGAATGCGATCGGCGATCTTGTGTGGATCGGGCGCGAGGAACGTAAGATCGCCTCCCCTTCCGCCGAACTGGATCAGGTCGGATTGAATGACTTCGCCACGGATGACCGCGTAGCTGACAGGTTTGGTAAAGCTCAAGGGTTTCGCATTCATGGCTCGCTCCGGGTCAACCGCCAAGTCCGTTCAGAAAGTCCATTGCTTCGGCCTGCGCACCCGGCGTGGCGGCGCACGTGATCTTGTCGTCCCCGCCTTGCAGTTCGCTGACGCGGTTGATCTTCTTTTCCAGCGCCACCGACGTGCGGCCGCACTCGCATGGCCGGTCCCAGTCGACGGTGACGAGATCGCCGGTGACCAGGCCGCCCCAAGTCCCGTCTTGCGTCATATCGAAGAACGCAGCGCGTCCGCTCTGCTTGCCCTTGCGCGGCAGCGGTTTGCCGGTCTCGAGATCCAGCAGGTAGACCGTCGACCACGGCAGCACGTGGTAGCGATCGTGATCGCACAGCACCGAGAAGCTGTTCATCTCCGTCATGCCGTACGACGAGATCATGCGTTGGGTGTTGAAGAACTTGCAGATGACCTCTTCCAGGTCATCCGGCAGCGGCACGCCCTTGGCGCCGCCTCCCCCCATGAACACCGAATCAGGGGCGAACACGCCGGACAGGCCCTCTTCGAGGCCGCGCTTGGCCGCCGAATACAGCAGGTTCGAGGTGCTCATGACGAATACGCGCTGCCCCTGCAGCTTCTCGATCATGCGGTTGACGAACGCGAGCTGCTGCCCCGGCATATCCTTCTGCATCTTCTCCCACTCGCCGCGGCGCGCCAGCAGTGACGGCGGCACGTCGACCTTGGACGAGTCTCCCTTGGCGGTCGCAGCACGCAGCCGCGCCGCGAGCCACATCAGATCGGAGCTCAGTTTGAAATCGAACGCGTAGTGCCAGTAGTCTGGATCACCCTTGGCGAATACCTCACACGAATACTTCCCGAACGCACCCATCGACGCATGGCCGTCGCGGTACAGGGGAATGATCGCGTGGATCTTGTCGTTCACGTCGCCGGGCTTCGGGGCATCCCCGAACTTCTGTGCCAACTGCACGCGCATACCCATCATCGACAGGAAATAGTCGCGCTTCGACTTCGGGTAGAACGAAGCAGTCCCGCTGCTGCCCGATGAATTCGCGACATCCAGCGGCGTCTCGTCGCGAATCCTGGTGAGCCAGCTGTCGATCGAATCGCATTTCGCGACGTCGACCTTACTCGGATCGTGGCGGGTCAGGCGCGATAGCCAGGTCGTGAGCTTGCCGAACTGCTGCTTCGCGAGCAGCGATACGGGATATGACTTGTACATGTCGTGCGGCATCAGCAGCGGCGCCATCGCATCGAGCGATGTGATGTGCCGGATGCCTTGGGCTTCCGCCAGCTTCGCCAGCATCTGAATCTGTTCGCGGCGCTCCTGCAGGCGCAGATTCATTGCCGTGAGTTGTACCGCTTCCACCTCTTCGCGCGGCAGCGAGTGGATGCGCGTGTTGTGGTACGAAAAGTGTTCGTAGGGATCGTTCATCCAGCCCAGGGCTTCGCGCTCCAGGCTCACGTCTTTTGCCGGTACGGCCATGTCTGTTCCCCCACTGTGGAGAGCCGAGCATGGGAGCCTCCCGGGCATAAGTCAACCAAACGGTTGGATCTGGCCGGCAGCCCGCCTTGCCCCTTCCTGCAAAGCCCTCGACAGGGGATGGCGCGCGTGACATAGAAGACAATCTTATCTGCGGGAGGGAACATGGGACTGAAACTGGATGACTACCGTCTGCTGGGCCGTTCGGGTTTACGGGTATCGCCGTTGTGCCTCGGCACCATGACCTTCGGCGTCGGCGCCGGCAGCTGGGGCAGCACGGACGAGGAAGCGGCACAGATGGTGGACCGCTACGTCGAGCGCGGCGGCAACTTCATCGATACCGCCAATTTCTACGGACAGCTTGGCCAATCGGAGACGCTGCTCGGCAGGATGATCAAGGACCGGCGCAAGCGCCTCGTGATCTCCACCAAGTATTCGCTCACGACCTCCCCCGGCGATCCCAATGCATCGGGCAACCATCGCAAGAACATGGTGCACTCGGTCGAGGACAGCCTCCGGCGCATGGGCACCGACTTCATCGATCTCTATTACCTTCACATGTGGGACTTCCGCACGCCGGTCGATGAGATCCTGCGTGCTTTCGACGATCTCGTGCGCGCAGGCAAGATCCTTTATATCGGCCTGTCCGACACCCCCGCATGGCAGGCCTCACGCATGCAGGCGATCGCCGAACTGCGCGGATGGAGCCAGTTCTGCGCCCTGCAGATCTCGTACAGCCTGACCGAACGTACGGTCGAGCGCGAAATGATTCCCATGGCGGCGCAGATGGGCATGGGCGTGTGCCCGTGGTCACCGCTGGGCGGCGGCGTCCTGTCGGGCAAATACTCGAAAGCCGACCTCGTGCCACCCGACATGAACAATCTCGGATCGCGCAAGGCGATCAACGCCGTTACCGGACGTATTTCGGAGCACAGCCTTAGCGTCGCCGCGACGGTCGGTGACGTTGCAAAGCAGCTGGGCAAGACATCAGCGCAGGTCGCCGTTGCCTGGACCCTGGCCAACCCCGTAGTCACAGCGCCTGTAATCGGGGTGCGGACCGTCGCGCAGCTGAACGACAACCTGGGCGCTCTGGACGTTCAACTGGGCAAGGAGCACCTGGAGCAGCTCGATAAGGTCAGCGGCGTGCCGAAGGTATTCCCGATGGACATCCTGAAATCACCCGCCGAGGGGATGATGTTCGGAAATGTCAGCGTGCAGGAGCGCGGATGACGCCAGCTGAACGCGAGCGGGCACTTCTCAAAGCGACCGAGGAGTTGCGAAAAAAAGCCCCTGCAAGCAGGGGCTTTTCAGCTCGGTCCAGGGCGTTATTATCGGATCAGTTGTACCGGAGCTTCACGCGAGCACCGAACATCATCGGCGCGCCCACCGTACAGGTTTCGAATCCTGTCGGGCCGCCCGGACCGCCGA